>NZ_CP121682.1:1510795-1812954 GCF_029760955.1 Streptomyces cathayae | reverse complement strand
CGTCTTCGTCCTGCTGCTCGGCGAGATCGACCTGTCGGTCGGTTCGGTCAGTGGTGTCGCGGGCGCCGCCTTCGCGGTGCTGAGCGTCACCCACGGGATGAACGAGTGGCTGGCCCTGGTGCTGGCCATCCTCACCGGCACGGCGGCCGGCGCCATCCACGGCTTCGTCTTCGCCCGCATCGGCGTTCCGGCCTTCGCCGTGACGCTGGCCGGCCTGCTGTTCTGGCAGGGCTTCATGCTGCAGATACTCGGCAGCAACGGCACCATCAACCTGGACAGCGAAGGCGTCGTCGGCAAGTTCACCAGCTACTACTTCACCGATGTCGCGGCCGCCTACGGCCTCGCCCTGGTGGCCGTGGTCGGGTACTTCCTCACCGCGTTCCTGGGCAACCGCCGCCGCGAGGCCGCCGGTATCCCCTCGCGCCCGCTGAACGACATCATCGTGCGCACGGTGCTGCTGGCCGTCGTCTCCTTCGCCGTGGCGATCGTCTACAACCAGCACAAGGGTCTGCCGCTCGCCGTGGTGATCTTCCTCGCGGTGCTGGTGTTCACCGACTTCCTGCTCCGCCGCACCGCCTACGGCCGCAAGGTCTTCGCGCTCGGCGGCAGCGTCGAGGCGTCCCGCCGTGCCGGTATCAACGTGGAGATGGTCCGGATCTCGGTCTTCGCGATCGCCGGCACCTTCGCCGCGATCGGCGGCCTCTTCGTCGCCTCGAAGATCGCCTCCGCCAACCAGGGCGCGGGCACCGGTGAGTTCCTGATGAACGTCATCGCCGCGGCCGTGATCGGCGGTACGTCCCTCTTCGGCGGCCGGGGCCGCACCTGGAACGCGCTCCTCGGTGTCCTGGTGATCGTCTCCATCCAGTACGGCCTCGCCCTCGAGGGCATCGCCTCGCCGGTGCAGTACATGATCACCGGTGGTGTGCTGCTGGCGACCGTCGTCATCGACGCGATCACCCGCAAGACGCAGAAGACCGCGGGCCGCGCCTAGCCTTTCGGCCCATGGTTTCCCCACGGCCCGGCACGGGCGCTTCGGACCCGGGCGAGGCCGGACCGCGTGAGCTATGACGCACGGGCCGGACGCCGGGCGCCGGAGGCGAACATTAGACTCGTCGAGCCCGGCAACAGCTCGATCAGCTCTACTGCAAGGAGGCACGGGTGCCGCTGCTGACCCGTATCAGGGGACCGCGCGATCTGGACCGGCTCACCGCGGAGGAGCTGAGCCAGCTGGCCGAGGAGATCCGGACCTTCCTGGTCGACGCGGTCTCCAAGACCGGTGGCCATCTCGGCCCCAACCTGGGTGTGGTGGAGCTCACCATCGCCCTGCACCGCGTCTTCGAATCCCCCAGGGACAAGGTGCTCTGGGACACCGGCCACCAGTCCTACGTGCACAAACTGCTGACCGGCCGCCAGGACTTCTCCCGGCTGAAGATGAAGGGCGGCCTCTCCGGCTACCCCTCGCAGGCCGAGTCCGCGCACGACGTCATCGAGAACAGCCACGCCTCCACGGTCCTCGGCTGGGCCGACGGCCTGGCCAAGGCCAACCAGCTGAGGAAGACCGGCGACCACGTCGTCGCGGTCATCGGGGACGGCGCGCTCACCGGCGGCATGGCCTGGGAGGCGCTGAACAACATCGCCGACGCCAGGGACCGCCCGCTGGTCATCGTCGTCAACGACAACGAGCGCTCCTACTCGCCCACCATCGGCGGTCTCGCCAACCATCTGGCGACCCTGCGCACCACCGACGGCTACGAGCGCTTCCTGACCCGCACCAAGGAGGTCCTGGAGCGCACCCCGGTCGTCGGCCGCCCCCTCTACGACACCCTGCACGGCGCCAAGAAGGGCCTGAAGGACTTCATCGCCCCGCAGGGCATGTTCGAGGACCTCGGCCTGAAGTACGTCGGCCCCATCGACGGCCACGACATCGAGGCCCTGGAGTCCGCCCTCACCCGCGCCAAGCGCTTCGGCGGCCCGGTCATCGTGCACTGCCTCACCGAGAAGGGCCGCGGCTACCAGCCCGCCCTGGCGGACGAGGCCGACCGCTTCCACGCCGTCGGCAAGATCCACCCCGACACGGGCCTGCCCATCGCCAGCTCCGGTGCCGACTGGACGTCCGTCTTCGGCGAGGAGATGGTCAAGCTCGGCGAGGAGCGCGAGGACGTCGTCGCCATCACCGCGGCCATGCTCCAGCCGGTCGGCCTCGACCGGTTCGCCAAGCGGTTCCCGGACCGGGTCTACGACGTCGGCATCGCCGAACAGCACGGCGCGGTCTCCGCGGCGGGCCTGGCCCACGGCGGGGTGCACCCCGTCTTCGCCGTGTACGCCACCTTCCTCAACCGCGCCTTCGACCAGGTGCTGATGGACGTGGCCCTGCACAAGTGCGGCGTCACCTTCGTCCTGGACCGGGCCGGTGTCACCGGCACCGACGGCGCCTCCCACAACGGCATGTGGGACATGTCGATCCTCCAGGTCGTCCCCGGGCTGCGACTGGCCGCCCCGCGCGACGCCGACCAGGTCCGCGCCCAGCTGCGCGAGGCCGTCGAGGTCACCGACGCGCCGACCGTGGTCCGCTTCTCCAAGGGCGCGGTCGGACCCGCCGTACCGGCCGTGGGACGCGTCGGCGGCATGGACCTCCTGCGTGAGCCCGGCACCGACACCCCGGACGTGCTGCTGGTCTCCGTGGGCGCCCTCGCCCCGATGTGCCTGGAGATCGCCGGGCTGCTCGAGAAACAGGGCATCTCCACCACCGTCGTCGACCCGCGCTGGGTCAAGCCCGTCGACGGGGCCATGGCCCCGCTCGCCGAGAAGCACCGGGTCGTCGTCACCGTCGAGGACAACTCCCGCGTCGGCGGAGTCGGCTCGACGATCGCGCAGGCCCTGCGCGACGCCGGCGTCGACGTGCCGCTGCGCGACTTCGGCATCCCGCCGCGCTTCCTCGACCACGCCTCCCGCGCCGAGGTCCTGGCGGAGATCGGGCTCACCGCTCCCGACATCGCCCGTCAGGTCACCGGCCTGGTGGCGAAGCTGGACGGCGGCCTCCCGCCCTCCCGGATCCGCTCGAACGGCACGCACGACGGGATTCACGCGGCACACGCCGCCGACCCGGTGGAACCGGCCCGCGACTGATCCCCTCCGCCGATGCGCCCGAACGGGCCGCCCGTGCCACTGTGAAGAGTGGTGAGGGCGGCCCGTTCGCGTGACGGCACCCACGCCGGGGCATACGAGGTACGCCCCTCTCGACCACGTCGAGGACGACACAGCGTGGGAGGTACCTGTGACCAACACCCTCTTCCGGACGAAGAAGGTCGAGCAGTCCATCCGCGACACCGAGGAACCGGAGCACGCGCTCAAGAAGTCCCTCTCCGCGCTGGACCTGACCGTCTTCGGCGTCGGCGTCATCATCGGAACCGGCATCTTCGTGCTCACCGGCACGGTCGCCAAGAACAACGCCGGACCCGCCGTGGCCCTGTCCTTCGTGGTGGCCGGCGTCGTCTGCGCGCTCGCAGCGCTCTGCTACGCCGAGTTCGCCTCCACCGTCCCGGTGGCGGGCTCCGCCTACACCTTCTCGTACGCCTCCCTCGGCGAACTGCCCGCGTGGATCATCGGCTGGGACCTGGTCCTGGAGTTCGCGCTCGGCACGGCGGTGGTGGCCGTCGGCTGGTCCGGCTACATCCACTCGCTGCTGGACAACGCGGGCTGGCAGCTGCCCGCGGCGCTCGGCACCCGGGACGGCGCCGAGGGCTTCGGCTTCGACATCCTCGCCGCCGTGCTGGTGCTGGTCCTCACCGGCATCCTCGTGCTCGGCATGAAGCTGTCCGCCCGGGTGACCTCGGTCGTCGTCGCCATCAAGGTGATCGTCGTCCTCGTCGTCATCATCGCCGGTGCCTTCTTCGTGACCGCCGACAACTACGACCCGTTCATCCCGAAGGCGCAGCCCGTCCCGGCCGGTGACGGTCTCCACTCTCCGCTCATCCAGCTGATGTTCGGCTGGGCACCGTCCAACTTCGGAGTGATGGGCATCTTCACGGCGGCCTCGGTGGTCTTCTTCGCCTTCATCGGCTTCGACATCGTCGCCACGGCCGCCGAGGAGACCAGGAACCCGCAGCGGGACATGCCGCGCGGCATCCTCGGCTCCCTGTTCATCTGCACCGCGCTGTACGTCGCCGTGTCGATCGTCGTCACCGGAATGCAGCACTACACCATGCTGTCCGTGGACGCCCCGCTCGCGGACGCCTTCAAGGCCACCGGGCATCCCTGGTTCGCCGGCTTCATCAGCTTCGGCGCCGCCATCGGCCTGACGGTCGTCTGCATGATCCTGCTGCTCGGCCAGACCCGGGTGTTCTTCGCGATGAGCCGGGACGGTCTGCTGCCCCGCTTCTTCTCCCGTGTCCACCCCCGCTTCAGGACCCCGCACCGGCCGACCATCCTGCTCGGCGTGATCATCGCGGTCGTCGCGGGTTTCACCCCGCTGTCGGAACTCGCCGAGCTGGTGAACATCGGCACGCTGTTCGCCTTCGTGATCGTCGCGCTCAGTGTGATCATCCTGCGCCGCACCCGCCCCGACCTGCCCCGGGCCTTCCGCATGCCCTGGGTACCGTTCCTGCCGATCCTGTCGGTCGCCGCCTCGCTGTGGCTGATGCTGAACCTGCCCGCCGAGACCTGGCTCCGGTTCGGCCTCTGGATGGTGCTCGGCTTCGTCTTCTACTTCCTCTACAGCCGGAGCCACAGCCGCCTGGGCCGGGAGGAGGAGGCCGACTCCGGCCGGCCCGGCAAGCCGCCGGGCCCGGCCTTCCGGTGACCCGTACGGCCCCGGCGACGGCGGTCAGGGGTGGACGGCCCGGGGGCCGGTCACGGTGGCGCCCAGGGCGGTCACCCGGCGGCGCAGTCCGCGGTCGGCGGTGACGACCAGGACCGGGCGCTCACCCGCCTCGGCCACCAGGTCGACCATGCGGTCGTCGCCGCTGCCCGGTGCCGCCTCCACCCGCACCCCGGGCACCGACTCCACACCCCGCGCCGCGCCCTCCACCACCAGGACGATCTCCACCGGCCCCGGACGGCCGGGCAGCCCCCGGGAGGCCAGCCGGTCCCGCAGCCGCTCCGCGGCACCCCGGCGGTCCCGCCACCACCCGTCGGGCACCGACCCGACGACGTTCGCGGAGTCGACGATCACGAGCAGGGCGGCGACGCTGTGGTCCATGCGTCCAGAATTCCACGAAACGGCCCCCGCCCGAGACGCCCGCCGCCCTGCTCCGCCGGCTCCCTCCGGCTCGCCCGCCGCAAGGACGAGCCGGGCCTGGCCCTGACGGCATGGCGCGAGGTGTGACCCGGACGCCCACGCGGTCGGACCGTACGGCGACCCACTCGCTGCTCCCGTGCCGAGAACCCGTGCCGAGAGCCCGTGCCGAGAGCCCGTGCCGAAAAAGGGGCGGGCCGCACGGATCGTCACCGTGCGGCCCGCCCCCTGTCAGGGCCGGCCGGTCAGGCCGGGACGCTCGCCACGCCCGGGGCCAGGAACCGCTTGCCGTTGACGCGCTCGGAGACACCCTCGCGGTCCAGGTACGGCGTGATGCCGCCCAGGTGGAAGGGCCAGCCGGCGCCCGTGATCAGGCACAGGTCGATGTCCTGCGCCTCGGCGACGACGCCCTCGTCGAGCATCAGCCCGATCTCCTGCGCCACCGCGTCGAGCACCCGCGCCCGCACCTGCTCCTCGGTGAGGACGGTGTCGCCCTGCTCGAGCAGCGCGGCGACCTCCGGGTCCAGCTCGGGCTTCCCGCTGTCGTAGACGTAGAAGCCGCGCTTGCCCGCCTCGACGACCTTCTTGAGGTTCGGGGAGACCGTGAAACGCTCGGGGAAGGACCGGTGGAGCGTCTCGGACACGTGCAGCCCGATCGCCGGGCCGACCAGCTCCAGCAGCACCAGCGGGGACATCGGCAGACCGAGCGGCTCGACCGCCTTCTCGGCGACCTCGACCGGGGTGCCCTCGTCGATGACGTTCTGGATCTCGCCCATGAAGCGGGTCAGGATGCGGTTCACCACGAACGCCGGGGCGTCCTTGACCAGCACCGCGGTCTTCTTCAGCTTCCTGGCGACACCGAACGCCGTGGCCAGCGAGGCGTCGTCGGTCTGCTCACCGCGGACGATCTCGAGCAGCGGCAGGATCGCGACCGGGTTGAAGAAGTGGAAGCCGACGACCCGCTCGGGGTGCTTCAGCTTCGACGCCATCTCGGACACCGACAGCGAGGAGGTGTTGGTGGCGAGGATCGCGTGCGCCGGGGCGACCGCCTCGACCTCGGCGAACACCTTCTGCTTGACGCCCATCTCCTCGAAGACCGCTTCGATGATGAAGTCGGCGTCCGCGAAGCCCTCGGCCTTGTCCAGCACACCGGTGACCAGCGCCTTGAGGCGGTTGGCCTTGTCCTGGTTGATGCGGCCCTTGCCGAGCAGCTTGTCGATCTCGGCGTGGACGTAGCCCACGCCCTTGTCGACGCGCTCCTGGTCGATGTCGGTCAGCACGACCGGCACCTCGAGACGACGCAGGAACAGCAGCGCGAGCTGCGAGGCCATCAGACCGGCGCCGACGACACCGACCTTGGTGACCGGACGCGCCAGGTTCTTGTCCGGGGCGCCGGCCGGGCGCTTGCCGCGCTTCTGCACCAGGTTGAACGCGTAGAGGCCGGACCGCAGTTCACCGCCCATGATCAGGTCGGCGAGCGCCTGGTCCTCGGCGTCGAAGCCCTGCTGGAGGTCGCCGTCCTTGGCGGCGGCGATGATGTCCAGCGCCCGGTAGGCGGCCGGGGCCGCGCCGTGCACCTTGGAGTCGGCGATGAAGCGGCCCTTGGCGACGGCCTGGTCCCAGGCCTCGCCGCGGTCGATCACCGGACGGTCGACGACGATCTCGCCCTTGAGGACGGCCGCCGTCCAGATCAGCGACTGCTCCAGGAAGTCGGCGCCCTCGAAGATCGCGTCCGCGATGCCGAGTTCGTGGACCTGCACGCCCTTGAGCTGCTTGTTCTGGTTGAGGCTGTTCTCGATGATGACCGAGACGGCCTTGTCCGCGCCGATCAGGTTCGGCAGCAGCGCGCAGCCGCCCCAGCCGGGGACCAGGCCGAGGAAGACCTCGGGCAGGGAGAACGCGGGGATGGCCGCGGACACCGTGCGGTAGGAGCAGTGCAGGCCGACCTCGACACCGCCGCCCATGGCCGCGCCGTTGTAGTACGCGAAGGTGGGCACGGCGAGCTTCGACAGCCGCTTGAAGACGTCGTGGCCGCCCTTGCCGATGGCGAGCGCGTCCTCGTGCCGCTTGAGCAGCTCGACGCCCTTGAGGTCGGCGCCGACGGCGAAGATGAACGGCTTGCCGGTGATGCCGACGCCGACGATCTCGCCGTCCGCGGCCTCCTTCTCGACCTGGTCGACGGCGGCGTCCAGATTCGCCAGCGACTGGGGGCCGAAGGTGGTCGGCTTGGTGTGGTCCAGCCCGTTGTCGAGGGTGATGAGGGCGAAGCGGCCCGCGCCCAGGGGCAGTTCGAAGTGGCGTACGTGGGAGGTCGTGACGACCTCGTCCGGGAACAGCGCGGCGGCGCCCTTCAACAGTTCTGCGGTGGTGCTCACTTGTCCCCCTCGAAGTGCGGGTTCTCCCAGATGACCGTCGCGCCCATGCCGAAGCCGACGCACATGGTGGTCAGGCCGTAGCGGACGTGCGGCTGCTCCTCGAACTGGCGGGCCAGCTGCGTCATCAGCCGGACGCCGGAGGAGGCCAGCGGGTGGCCGAAGGCGATGGCGCCGCCGTACTGGTTGACGCGCGCGTCGTCGTCGGCGATGCCGTAGTGCTCCAGGAAGGCCAGCACCTGGACGGCGAAGGCCTCGTTGATCTCGAACAGGCCGATGTCGGAGATGGAAAGACCCGCCTGGGCGAGCGCCTTCTCCGTGGCCGGGATCGGACCGTAGCCCATGACCTCCGGCTCGACGCCCACGAAGGAGTACGAGACCAGACGCATCTTCACCGGGAGGTCGTTCTCGCGGGCGAAGTCCTCGGAGGCGATGAGCGAGGCGGTGGCGCCGTCGTTCAGACCGGCCGCGTTGCCGGCGGTGACCCGGCCGTGGACGCGGAACGGCGTCTTCAGCCCGGCCAGGTTCTCCAGGGTGGTGCCCGGACGCATCGGCTCGTCGGCGGTGACCAGGCCCCAGCCCGTCTCGCCGGCCTCCTCGTTGGTGCGGCGCACCGAGACCGGCACCAGGTCGGCCTGGATCTTGCCGTCGGCGTACGCCTTGGCGGCCTTCTCCTGCGAGCGCACCGCGTACTCGTCGGCGCGCTGCTTGGTGATCGTGGGGTAGCGGTCGTGCAGGTTCTCCGCGGTCATGCCCATGAACAGGGCGGACTCGTCGACCAGCTTCTCGGAGACGAACCGGGGGTTGGGGTCGACGCCCTCGCCCATCGGGTGGCGGCCCATGTGCTCGACACCGCCCGCGACGGCCACGTCGTACGCGCCGAAGGCGACGGAGCCGGCCACCGCGGTCACGGCGGTCAGGGCGCCCGCGCACATGCGGTCGATGGAGTAGCCGGGGACCGAGGTGGGCAGGCCCGCGAGGATGCCGGCGGTGCGGCCGATGGTCAGGCCCTGGTCGCCGATCTGCGTGGTCGCGGCGATGGCGACCTCGTCGATCTTCTTCGGGTCGAGTCCGGGGTTGCGGCGCAGCAGCTCCCGGATCGCCTTCACGACGAGGTCGTCGGCCCGGGTCTCGTGGTAGATGCCCTTGGGGCCCGCCTTGCCGAACGGGGTGCGGACGCCGTCGACGAAGACGACGTCCCTGACGGTACGAGGCACGATGGCTCTCCTCCAGGGTGCGGGATGGCACTGCTGCGTTGCGCTGAGCGCGCGCTCAGAGCCTATGCTACTTGTGGGTAATGTAGCTGCCCAGCCCCACGGAACCGAGCGGCGAAGCTCACACTCCCGGCGGAGCCGTCGCACCCCGCGGAGTCCGGGAGCGCGGTCGGTGCGGACGTGGACCCGCTCCGAGGATCTTGGCGCGATCCCGACGTCGCCGCTCTGTTGCGATGGTTCCTTCGGGGTGCGGGGGAGCACAGGTCAGACCGTCGCGGCAGGCGAGATCCCGGCCGTCCTCTCCCCGCCCCCGCCCCGCGACGGGCACCGCCGGCGGCCCTCAGAGCCCTCCCGAACCGCCGGAGACCAGTGCGGTGACCAGCACCGGGGTCACCTGTTCCACCTGCCACGGCCGCGCCCCGTACCCGGCCAGCACCGCCGCGACGGACTCCCTGTCGGCCGACTGCGGGGGCTCCCAGCACACCCTGCGCACCGTGTCCGGGGTGATCAGGTTCTCCTGCGGCATGTTCAGCCGTTCGGCGAGCGCGCTCACCCCCGCGCGGGCCGCGGAGAGCCGGGCCGCGGCCACCGGGTCCTTGTCCGCCCAGGCGCGCGGCGGCGGCGGACCGGTCACCGGCTGTCCGGGCTGCGGCAACTGGGACTCGGGCAGTGCCCTCGCCCGGTCGACGGCCGTCTGCCACTGCTCCAGCTGGCGCCGCCCCACCCGCGGCCCGAACCCGTTCAGCGCGCCCAGGGCGTGGACGTTGACCGGGAGGGCGAGCGCGGCCTCGACGATGGCGGCGTCGGAGAGCACCTTGCCCGGGGAGACGTCCCGGCGCTGCGCGATCCGGTCCCGGACCTGCCACAGCTCCCTGACGACGGCCATCTGCCGGCGCCTGCGCACCTTGTGCATGCCGGAGGTGCGCCGCCAGGGGTCCTTGCGGGGCTCCGGCGGCGGCGCCGAGGCGATCGCCTCGAACTCCTGCAGGGCCCACTCCAGTTTGCCCTGCCGGTCCAGTTCCTTCTCCAGGGCGTGCCGCAGGTCGACCAGGAGCTCGACGTCGAGGGCGGCGTAGCGCAGCCAGGGCTCGGGCAGCGGGCGGGTGGACCAGTCGACGGCGGAGTGGCCCTTCTCCAGGACGAAGCCGAGCACGTTCTCGACCATCGCGCCGAGGCCGACCCGGGGGAAGCCGGCCAGGCGTCCGGCCAGTTCGGTGTCGAAGAGGCGGCCGGGCAGCATCCCTATCTCGCGCAGGCAGGGCAGGTCCTGGGTGGCGGCGTGCAGCACCCACTCGGCGCCGGACAGCGCCTGGCCCAGGCCGGACAGGTCCGGGCAGGCGACGGGGTCGATCAGGGCGGACCCGGCGCCCGCACGGCGCAGCTGGACGAGGTAGGCGCGCTGGCCGTAGCGGTAGCCGGAGGCGCGCTCGGCGTCGACGGCGACCGGTCCGGTGCCCGCGGCGAAGGCGGCGGTCACCTCGGCGAGGGCGGCCCCGCCCGTGATCACGGGCGGGATGCCCTCACGCGGTTCGAGCAAGGGGGTCGGCGCCTCCGTAGCAGGTGATCCGTTGTCGTCCGGAGGGGCGCCTCCGGTGGTTCGCAGGGAGCTGTCTGCTGCGGTGTCGTGGGCGTCGGTCACCTGTCAAGAGTAGCCATGCCGTGAAGGCGCCCGCCGACGGAACGTTCCGTCGGCAGGCGCCGGGGGGTCGTAAACCAGTCAGTCCGGTGAACGTTCGGCAGAGGGAGAGCGGGACGGAGGGGAACGGCAGGGGGCTGTCGGGGAGCGCGGCGGGGCGGCGAGGTCAGTGGATGATGCCCGTGCGCAGGGCCACCGCCACCATCCCCGCGCGGTCGCCGGTACCGAGCTTGCGGGCGATGCGGGCGAGGTGGCTCTTGACGGTCAGTGCGGACAGGCCCATCGAGACGCCGATGGCCTTGTTGGACTGGCCCTCCGCCACCAGCCGCAGCACCTCGACCTCACGGCCGGACAGTTCGCGGTAGCCGCCCGGGTGGCTCGGAGCACCCGGGGGGCGGCGGTGCAGACGGGGGCCGGCGCCGAGGGGAGCGGCTCCGGGACGGGAGGGGAGTCCGAGGTTGGTGCGGGTGCCGGTGACGACGTAGCCCTTCACTCCGCCCGCGAGGGCGTTGCGCACGGCGCCGATGTCGTCGGCGGCGGACAGGGCGAGGCCGTTGGGCCAGCCCGCCGCTCGGGTCTCGGAGAGGAGGGTGAGGCCGGAACCGTCCGGCAGGTGGACGTCGGCGACGCAGATGTCGCGGGGGTTGCCGATGCGGGGACGAGCCTCCGCGACGGACGAGGCCTCGATCACGTCGCGCACACCGAGCGCCCACAGATGGCGGGTGACGGTGGAACGGACGCGGGGGTCGGCCACGACCACCATGGCGGTCGGCTTGTTCGGGCGGTAGGCGACCAGGCTTGCGGGCTGCTCGAGGAGAACGGACACCAGGCCTCCTGGGGTGGCGGGGACGGGGCCGGCTCGTGGGGGTGAAGCCGGGCTCAACCGTGCTTTCAAGGTCACAGTCGTCTTCGGCAACAAACCCGGTCTCCTTTAGAGAATGATCACGATCTGGTGAGTAACAATATGTGCAATTCGGACACGCGGTCGATCATTCGAAGACCGAACGGTTTCGGTCAGCGTCACAACGCTTCCGAAAGTGGCCGTATCGACAAAGAGATCGCCATGTGTGAGGGCCGGGGTCCAGGAGGGGACGCTCAGCGCGACTGCGGCCCCCTCCGCTGAGGGAGCGTCACCACCGACGCGTCCCCCGGAGCCGCCGGGGGCAGCCCGGCGACCTGGGCCAGCAGATCGCACCAGGCGACCAGATGGGCGGCGGTGTCCGGCACCCCGCCCGGCCCCTCCCGCGGCGTCCACGAGGCGCGGATCTCGATCTGCGAGGCGGCGGGGCGCTCGGACAGCCCGCCGAAGTAGTGCGAACTCGCCCGCGTGACCGTGCCGCTGGGTTCGCCGTACGTCAGGTCGCGGGCCGAGAGCGCGCCGGTCAGCCAGGACCAGCACACCTCCGGCAGCAGCGGATCCGCCGCCATCTCCGGCTCCAGTTCCGCGCGCACCAGCGTCACCAGCCGGAAGGTGCCCCGCCAGGCGTCGTGCCCGGCCGGGTCGTGCAGCAGTACCAGCCGGCCGTCCGCCAGCTCCTGCTCACCGTCCACGACCGCCGCCTCCAGCGCGTGCGCGTAGGGGGCGAGCCGGGTGGGCGCGGGCGTGGTCTCTACCTCGATCTGCGGCCGCAGCCGCGCGCCCCGCATCGCGTCGACGGCCGTCCGAAAGGGCAGCGGGGGCGCCGCGCCCTCCTGCCCGAGGTCCTCCCCGGTGTTCTTCGCCTCGTCCATACCGCCCTTGCCGTCCGACAATCGTCCTTGAGCCGCAGCCATGCGGGGAAGATTAAGGGGAACGCGGCCCCGGCGCGGGGAAGGACACCCACGGCGCAGCACGGTGTCCGGATCGTGTCGTCCCGGGCGCGGCGTGCGGGTACCGTGCGCCGGATGGCCTGCGGTGCGAGGTCACCGGCGGACCATGCGAGACTGGCTGGTGTGAGTGCCAATGTCAGCCCCCGGGGCAAGCAGCCGACCCAGACGTACGACAGTGCCTTCCTCAAGGCGTGCCGGCGTGAGCCGGTTCCGCACACTCCGGTGTGGTTCATGCGGCAGGCGGGCCGCTCACTGCCGGAGTACCGCAAGGTGCGCGAGGGCATCGCGATGCTCGACTCCTGCATGCGCCCCGACCTCGTCGCCGAGATCACGCTCCAGCCGGTCCGCCGGCACAACGTCGACGCGGCGATCTACTTCAGCGACATCGTCGTCCCCCTCAAGGCCATCGGGATCGACCTCGACATCAAGCCCGGCATCGGCCCCGTCGTCGAGGAGCCCTTCCGCACCCGCGCCGACCTGGCCCGGCTGCGCGACCTCACCCCGGAGGACGTCTCCTACGTCACCGAGGCGTACCGCCTGCTGACCGCCGAGCTGGGCTCCACCCCGCTCATCGGCTTCGCGGGCGCCCCGTTCACCCTCGCCAGCTATCTCATCGAGGGCGGCCCGTCCCGCACCTACGAGAACGCCAAGGCGATGATGTACGGCGACCCGGAACTCTGGGCCGACCTCCTCGACCGCCTCGCGGACATCACCGCCGCCTTCCTCACCGTGCAGATCGAGGCCGGTGCCTCCGCGGTCCAGCTCTTCGACTCCTGGGCCGGCGCGCTCGCCCCCGCCGACTACCGGCGCTCGGTGATGTCCGCCTCGGCCAAGGTCCTCGACGCGGTGTCCGGGTACGGCGTCCCCCGCATCCACTTCGGTGTCGGCACCGGCGAACTCCTCGGCCTGATGGGCGAGGCCGGCGCGGACGTGGTGGGCGTCGACTGGCGCGTCCCCCTGGACGAGGCCGTCCGCCGCGTCGGTCCCGGCAAGGCACTCCAGGGCAACCTCGACCCGACCGTGCTGTTCGCCGGCACCGAGGCCGTCGAGGCGAAGACCCGCGAGGTCCTGGCCCAGGCGGAGGGCCTCGAGGGCCACATCTTCAACCTCGGCCACGGCGTCATGCCGAACACCGAAGCGGACGCCCTGACCCGCCTGGTGGACCACGTCCACACCCTCACCGCCCGCTGACCCGCCGCCCGCCGGCTCAACCACCGGCCCCGGGTCCGCGCCCGGCCTGCAGACAGCAGGCCGGGCGCGGACCCGGCGGCGGGAGCGGCCGGTCCCAGGGACCGGGCGACCAGCATGCCCCCGACGAAGCCGTGGCCGCTCCTTCCGGCACCACGACCGTCACCGACGCCCTCCGTCAGGTCGACGCGACCAGCGCCGGCACACCTTCGACGGCGGCGACCACGACGCCGCCCTTTTCCGGCCCTGCGCCACGCGATGCGCTCGGTGGTGACCCACCTGACCGGCTGACGTCCGGGCCGCGCACCGTGTCCTGCCCCGCCGGGGACCTTGTGAGGTGACTCGACACAGGGGAATCCCGCGAGCCGCAATGAGTCCTGCGGCGTCCGGCGGTCGTACTGTCGAACCCGTCACCGAGGAGGACTTCCGATGCGCAACGTGACCTATTCGATGGGCGTCTCGCTGGACGGCTACATCGTCGGACCGGACGGCGGCTTCGACTGGACGGAGCCCGACGAGGAGGTCTTCCGCTTCTGGATCGACGAGATCCGGGAGGTCGGCGTTCATCTGCTGGGACGACGGCTGTACGAGACGATGCTGTACTGGGAGACCGCCGACCAGGATCCCTCGCTCGACGACTCCCAGCTCGAGTGGACCGCGCTCTGGAAGCCGCTGCCCAAGGTGGTGTTCTCGACCACGCTGTCGGAGGTGCGGGGCCATGCCCGCCTGGCCTCCGGCGGCCTGGCGGAGGAGATCGAGCGGTGGCGGGCCGAGCCGGGGGAGGGCGACATCGCGATCGGCGGCGCGGCCCTCGCCGCCGAGGCGGCCGCGTCGGGTCTGATCGACGAGTACCGGGCCGTGGTCCACCCGGTGCTGGTCGGCGGCGGCATCCCGTTCTTTCCCCGGAGTGAGCGCCGGGTGGACCTCGAACTCGTCGAGACCCGCGTCTTCGGCTCGGGAGTCGTCCACCTCCGCCACCGCGTGGCGCGTTAGCCGGCTCGTCCACCGAGACCCGCCGGTTCTTCCGCAGAAGCCCATGCCAGCCGCACATCGTCCGCGGCTGCTTCGGCTGCCCCACCGCCTGTTACGGGGGTCGGAACAGCCCGGGCTCGCGGGTGGATGTCATGCCACGCCGCCCGTCGGCGTCGAGGGCGACGGGCTGTGGGCGAAGGGCGTGAAGTGCGCGGGGGTGTGGTCGATGGGCAGGTCGGGACGCCAGGCCGTCAGGATGTGTGCGCTGCACACGAACAAGCCGTCGGGAAGCTGGTCCAGGGGATACCAGGCCCAGTCGCCGATGCTTTCGTCCGGTTGCCGGGTCGGCTGTCCCCGCCAGGCGTGAACGAGGGCACCCACCGTGACCCGCAGGACGTCTTCGACGTGGTCGACGAGCGTTCCCAGGAGCCTGACGTCGGCAGAACGGGCGATCAGGCCGGTCTCCTCGCGGAGTTCGCGGACCACCGCGGCTTCGAGGGACTCCCCGGCCTCGACGGTTCCGCCGGGCAGTTCGAGGGTGCCGCGACGATGGCGGCCCAGGAGCAGTCCCTGCGCGCCGAGGACGATCGCGCCGACACCCACGGCCGCGTGCGCCTGCGGTGGCCTGGCACTGCGGGGGCGGCTGGAAACCCGCGCCGGCCGGTCGGGCAGGCGTCGGGCCCGGATGAGCTGCTGGATGACCGGGGCGTTTTCCTCGGGGTGGTGCAGCAGGTCGACGGCCTCGACGCGGAAGCCGTACTCGGTGAGCAGGTCCTCCCACAGTTGCGGTGTGAGGAGCCACATCCGAGTCGGCAAGGGAGGATCTTCGCGCAACAGGATCATCTGCTCGCGCGGTGCCGGTTCCGTGGACGGGCCGCGGCCGTGCAGGTCGGTGTGCAGGAGCGAAAGGACCAGCGGCGCGCCAGGGTGCAGACCGTCGCGCAGTGCGGGCAGCACGCGGTGCGGGTCGATGAAGGCCAGGGTGCCGATGGCGTACGCGGCGTCGAACGGTGCGGACCGGGTGAGGTGTTCGGCCACATCTCCGTGCGTGAATTCCACGCCCGGCACATCCGCGTGCGTGGAGACGGCGCGCTCGTGCTGGGTCGGCGACAGCTCGATCCCGGTGACGCGAGCGCCGTGAGCCCGGGCGAGATGCACGGCGTGGTGGCCGGCCCCGGAGCCGATGTCCAGGACACGTCGGCCGGTGATGTCGCCGAGGACCTCGACACCCGGTCCGACTCCCTCCCAGGGTGTCCAGGACAGGTGGTCGGGGACGGGCGGCATGGAGCCGCGAGCCAGCTGGCGCCGGCCGTAGACGATCCAGGCTCGGGTGTTGATGTCCTCGACGGGCACGGTGTCTCCTCGATGGGCAGCGGGACGCGGATCAGGTATGCGTGGTGAGGCAGGCCGGGCCTTCGCCGCGCCGGGCTCGTTCGATGGCGTCGAGACGGGCGAAGGTCAGGGGCGCAGGGCGAAGCAGTGGTACGACTCGTCGAGCTGCGTCACGTCCGCCCGGGCCCAGCCGGCGGTGAGGAGTTCCGTCTCCGCGGCGTCGATCTCCCATGGTTCGGCCTCGCCGCGCCGGGGACCGTGCACGGAAGTGGCCACCCAGAAGATGCCTCCCGGGGCGAGGAGCCGACGCAGCCGGGACAGGAACGCGTGCTTGTCCTGGACCCAGCGGTAGACCAGTCGGCAGGTGATGAGCGTGAACGCCGGTTCGGGCAGGTCGGCCAGGTCGTCGGTGTCGAAGTCGAAGTGCCTGAAGTCAAGGCCGGGGTGCTCGTGACGGGCGGTGGAGAGCGCGCCGGGTGCACAGTCGATCCCGGTCGGCCGGTAGCCGAGTTCGGCGAGCGCCCGCACGAGTGCCCCGTCGCCGGAGCCGATGTCGAGGGCGGGTCTCCCACGACCGATGCCTACCTGACGGCTCAGGGCTTCTCGCTCCGGCGCGTCGATGCTCCGGTAGCGCCGGCCGGATCGCCACAGCGGCTCCCAGTACGCGCCGGCCTCGCCTGCTTCGTACGCTCCGCTTGCTCGGGCGTCTTGTGACGTGTGGACCACAGCGTTCCTTCCGGGCCTCGTCAGGCGGGTTCGGAGGTGCTCGGCGCACCGCCCGGGTGTGGGAACTGTGCCTGTGCGGGATGGCCGGTGGTCCTCCCACGGGCCCCGCTCAGATCGCGGTCCGCGACGCGCCGCAGGTGCTGGGCGAAGACCGCCTCCGCGTCGGGGTTCATACGCATCAGGGCGACCATGCCGGTGACGATGACGTCGCAGACCTCGGATTCGACGTCCTGCCAGGTGTGGGAACGGCCCTTGCGGGGGTTCTGCCCGGCTGCGCCGATGGCGGCTTCGGCGACTTCGCCGGCCTCCTCCTGGATCTTGAGGAGTTGGAAGAGGACTCGCTGTTCGCGGGGGAGCGTGGAGTGGTCGTCGAGGCGGTCGGCGAGGTCCGCGACCATCTGCCAGGTGTCGGTCATGTGGGTCTCGATTCCGTGGGTGGGTCAGCGGTCCTTGGCCAGGGCGACGAGGTCGGCGAACTGGCCGCCGGCGTTCACCAGGTCGTCGTACGCGCCCTGTTCGACGACGCGGCCTTCGTCCATCACGAGGATGCGGTCGGCGAGCCGGGTGTTCTCCAGCTGGTGCGTGACGACGATCGTCATGCACTGGGGTGCCAGGCGCTTGATCTGCGTGAAGATCGCGTGCTCGCCGCGGGCGTCCATCTGCGAGGTGGGCTCGTCCAGGATCATGAGCGGCGTCTGCCGGTACAGCGCGCGGCCACACACGAGCCGCTGCCACTGACCGCCCGACAGTTCGGCGCCGCCGAACAGCTCTCGGGCCAGGAGGGTGTCGAGTCGGCGGGGCAGCCTCTCGATCTCCTCGCGCATGCCGACGGCGTCGATGGCGTCCCACACCGGCTCGTCGTCGTGGGTGCGGGGCTGGCCCAGGGTGATGTTCTCGCGGGCCCGCAACGGCCAGCACGCGAAGTTCTGCGGAACGAGTGAGGTGCGGCTCCACACAGCGTCGGGGTCGGCGTCGGCGAGATCGACGCCGTCCCACAGGACGCGCCCCTTGTCGGCGAGCACGATCCCGGTGATGAGTCTGGTCAGGGTGGACTTGCCGGAACCGTTCGCGCCGACGACGGCCAGGATCTCACCGCGGCGCAGGGTCAGGGAGATCCCCGCGACGGCCGGATCCTCCTTGCCGGGGTAGTGGTAGACGGCCTCCTCGATACGGATCTCGTCGACGCGCTCCGGGATCGTCAGCTCACCCCGCTTCGGGGCGCGTTCGTGAGCGAGGCCGAGGAACGCCCGCATGTCGGCGAGGTAGAGCGAGGTGTGGAACAGGGCGGCGCCGTTGATGACGACCTGGGAGAGCGCGGCGAGCGCGCTCTGGACGGCGACCACCGCGGTGGCCGCGACGGGCAGGGCGATGCGGCCGGTGACGGAGAGACCGGCGAGGGTGGCCCAGGTGCACATCAGGAAGAAGCCGCCCAGGGCGCTGGTGGACAACTGGATGCGCAGCATCTGCGGCGCCGCTTCGAGGGTGCGCCGGTCGATGCGGTCGGACAGGGCCTGGTACCAGTGGATCTGGTAGCCGGTCATGCCGTTGGCGCGGACCTCGTCGCCGAAGCGGGAGTGGGTGGCCCAACTGCGCATCATGGCCCGTACGTTGCGGTCGCCGAGGTTGAGGAAGTGCGTGCGGTAGTCGACACGGGCCGACAGCACGGCTCCGACGCCGGCGGGCAGCACGGCCAGGAGGAGCACCGGCAGCATCAGCGGATGCAGTGCGGTGATGACCCCGCCGGCGGCGATCATGCGGACCAGGGCGGACATGAACCGCTGCGCGTCCTGCACCATCAGGCGGGTGCGGGTGACCCCGATCTCGGCCGCCTCCTGCTGGTCGGAGAAACCGTCCCTCCCGTAGGCGGACGACTCCACACGCAGCACGGCGGAGACGAGCGCGACGTCGGCTTCGGTGGTCAACAGCGGCGTGATGCGTCCGTCCGCGTACGAGGACAGGAGGCCACAGATCCGGCCGGTGCCCGCGGCCAGGGTCACCATGATCAAGGCGGGGACCGCGCCGTGCAGACGTTCGGAGACGGTGCCGCCGCCGAGGACGTGTGTCATGGCGCGGGCGGTGGAGGCCAGGACGACAGCGGCGGCGACGCCGGTGAGCACCTGGCACACGAGGAGCAGTACGGAGCCGGTCCTGTCGACGGCCCACGCCTTGCGCGCGGTGTGGGCCAGTACGGAGGGCAGGCGTCGGCACATCGTCCCGAAGCCGGCATCCTCCAGCGGGTTCTGGCCGAACTTGCCCTCGAAGCTGATGGTGGCCGGCGGTGGAGGGGGAGGCGTCTCGGGAGTTTCGGTCGAGGCGGCAGTCACAGTCACCTGGTTCCTCCATGGGGTCGGAGCCGTACCTGGATGGCTCGGCAGTGCCCGGCTTAACGACGCTGATCGGGATTCGAACGCACTCGATTCCGGACGGCGTGGACCCCTTGCACCGCACGGCCTGTACGGCCCCTGGGCCCGCTGTGCCGCCCCTGGGCGGTGCCCCGGAATGGCCGAATCGCCGACGCTCGAAACCCCTGTGACGAATGAGGTTCGAGCGGCCGACCGCCCGAAGGCGACGGGATGCCGGCACCGTCCGAGCGACCGATGACTCTGCTGCCTCTCCGCCGCCTGGAAGGTGGAGGCCAAGCAGACTCGGGTCCTGACGGGGTGGGCCGAGTCGTGGAGGGCGGGGTGGCCTGCCCCGAGCTGAGTAGATGACGCACCAGGACGCGCGGTGCGCCGCGGGGCGGGCAGTGCGGCTTCGCCGGAATCGTGAGGAGGCAGGCGGAGACGGTGTTCGGGGTGGTGGTCACAACGGTCTTCCAGGCCGAAGTGGTGATCAGCGGGCGTCCGGGCGCAGGTGTACGGGCAGGGCTTGGTGTCCGTTGCTGATCAGCGAAGGCAGCGGCTTCAGCACGCCGTCCGGTTCGGGCAACTCGACAGCGGAGAGCTTCGGTGTAGCCTCTCGCTCGCCAGCCGGCACTTCCGGCTCTCCTCTCGCGAGGACCGGGAGCAACGGAAGGGCAGGCATGGCCAGTCACGGCACAGTCAGAGCCGTCAACGGACTGGCCGCGCGTTGGGTCGAGGCCCTGCCCCACGACGGCACGGTACTCGCCGCAGCCGGGGTGTGGCCGCTACTCGGCCTTCTGGCCGACGGTGCCGTGGGTCCCGCTCGTCAGGAACTCTCGGATGCACTCGGCATCCCGGCGGACGGCGCCGCAACGGCAGCACGCGACCTGCTCTCCACGCTCGAGGCGGCGCGTGGCCTGAGCACAGCCCTGGGGCTGTGGACTCGCAGCACCCTGCCCGTCGAACCGGCCTGGCTGGACCTACTGCCCGCCGATGTGCACGGGCAGCTCACCGGCGACCCCGTCAGCGACCAGTCGTGTCTCGACACATGGGCAGCCAAGCGCACCCAGGGAGAGATCGACGCGATGCCGGTCACGGTGAACGACGAGACTCTGCTGGTGCTGGCCAGCGCCCTGACCCTCCGTACCGACTGGATCCGGCCCTTCACCCCAGGCGGAATGCAAGCCGAAACGGGGCCCTGGCGCGGCATGGACCTGGCCGGCCTGCACCGAACCACCAGTCTCCTGAACCGGGTCGGCGTCGCGGACACGGCAGCCGGCCCCCTCACCGAACTTCAGGTCATCGGTACCCATGGCATCGACGTCCACCTGTACCTCGGAACACCCGAAGCAACCGCAGGCCAGGTACTGACTGCGGCTGTGGGCGCGCTCCACAACCGCCGGACCATGGTCCCCGGCGATCACCTCCCTCACGGCACTCCGGGCCCCGGGCTGTCCGTGACTCGCGCCCCCAGTACCGACGGCGAACCCACGCTCCACGTATCCACCGTGCCGTTCACCGTCAAAGTCCGCCACGACCTGCTCGACCACCCCGACCTGTTCGGCCTGCGCACGGCGACGGACGCCTCGCAGGGCCACTTTCCCGGCATCAGTGCCGAGCCGCTTGCGGTCCAGGCCGCCGCACAGGCAATGACGGCGACGTTCGGCGCACGCGGCTTCCGCTCCGGGGCCGTCACCGCCTTCGCCATGATGGCCGGTGGCATCCCGCGTCACCCTTTCCGAGCCCGCGAGATCAGCGCCCGCTTCGACCGCCCCTTCGGGTTCCTCGCTCTGCACCGGACCTCCCGACTCGTCCTCAACGCAGGATGGGTCGTCACCCCCGACACCTTCGAGGAAGCCTCCTGGGACTGGTGAGCGTTCCAGGAGACGCGAGGCCGCAGAGAACTCGGCCAGGCACTGGGGTTTTTCGACAAAGATCATTTCCAGTGGTCGTCGAGGACGAGGTCGGCGCGGGCGATGTCGCTGATCCGGCTCGGGCTGAGCGTGACGCGCTTGAGCGCGCGCAGCGTTCCTTCGAAGGCATCGGGCCTCTTGTATTGATCAGAACCCATTGAGTTTCTGATCGACGCCAGTCCCCTCGGGTCTGTCGTCCGAAGAGGATGCCGTTCGGTTCGGGGGGTGGGGGAGTGCCCGGTTTGAGGGGCCAGGCGATCAGCATGCCCACGATGAAGCCGACGATGTGGGCCGCGTAGGCCACGGTTCCGGCGCCGGTGACGCCAGCGCCGGCGGAGTAGAGCGCCTGCAGCAGGAACCACAGGCCCAGGACGATCCAGGCCGGCAGACGCAGGGGTAGGAAGATGAGGAAGGGGACGAGGACCCAGACGCGGGCCTTCGGGTAGAGGACCAGGTAGGCGCCCAGCACCCCCGCGATCGCTCCGGAGGCGCCGATCAGGGGAGTGGTGGCGTAGGGGTTCGTGAGTGCGAATCCGTATGCGGCCGCGTAGCCGCAGACCAGGTAGAACAGCAGGTACCGCAGACGGCCCATGCGGTCCTCGATGTTGTTGCCGAAGATCTGAAGGGTGGGCGTCAGTCCAGGTCATGGGCCTGATTGCTGAGCTCTGGGTCAGCAAGGAGCCGGCAAGCGGCGAGCGGGAGGCCCCGGCGAGGAGCCCTCCGTCGTGATGCGGACCGACGTCCGGCTCGGTCCGGCGGGCGAGGTGGAGAAGACCGCCGACCTCGCCTTCCGGCGGCGACGGCCACCGGTGACCTGATCAAGGTCAGTCGGCTCTAAGAAGTCATCTCATTTGGTGAGTCTGCGGTAGCAGATCAGGGTGCAGGCGATGCTGGTGAAGGCGAGGAAGTGGTCGGCCTTGCGTTCGTAGCGGCGGTGGAGTCGGCGGCAGCCGGCGAGCCAGGCCCATGGTGCGTTCGATGGTCCAGCGGTGCCGTCCGAGCCGCTGGGAGGTCTCGATGCCCTTGCGGGCGATGCGGTGCCCGATGCCCCGGCGGGACAGCCATTGCCGCAGGTGGCGGTAGTCGTAGCCCTTGTCGGCGTGGAGCTTGCCGGGCCTGCGCCGACGTCGGCCGCGGCGGGAGCGGATCGGGGGTATGCCCTTGACCAGCGGGATCAGGGCCTGGCTGTCGTGGACGTTGGCGCCGGAGATGCCGACGGACAGGGGCAGACCGGTCCGCTCGGTGATCAGGTGGATCTTCGACCCGTACGTGCCCCGGTCGACAGGATTCGGACCCGTCAGGTCCCCCTTTTCAGGGCCCGTATGTTCACCGAGTCGATCGCGCAACGGGACCAGTCCAGCTCGCCGCGGGCTCCGAGTTCGTCCAGGACCAGGCGGTGCAGCCTGGCCCACACCCGGGCCTTGGTCCACTCGGTGAACCGGCGGTGGGCCGTGGCCCCGGACGGCCCGAACGACGCGGCGGGCAGCTGCTGCCACGTGCACCCGGAGGTCGCCACGAACACGATCGCGGCCGGCACCTCACGGTCGCCGTGCCGGCGCCGACCGCCACCTTGCGGCCGCGAGGGCGCCTACGGCACCACCCGCTGGAACAGCTCCCACAGCTCATCCGGCACCAGCCGCTCAACGATCCCTGCCATGGTCGACAGCCTACCGAGCCAATTGAGATGGCTTCTTACTTACGTGGAGCGACTTCGTGTCGCACAGTGAGTGCTTCAGTTGGCGGGCTGGACCTTCGGCATCGATTGCGACTGCGCGTCAGTCGGCGTACTTGGTCAGGGCTGCACCGAGAAGGGTGCAGCACCACGAGGCGCCAGGGTTCATCACGAGCCGGATCGCAACCGGCGACCGGGGTTCACGGGGATCGGAATCCTCCACGCGTGGCACTGTGACGCAAACCACGTCAGACGTAGAACCTGTGCGCACCATCGGGCGTCTGGCTGGTGTGAGCTTACGTGTGAGAGCACTGGACGAGCTGGACGAGGAGCGCCTCGTCCGGCTGGTGGCCAGAGGTGACCGCGGGGCGTTCGACGAGTTGTACCGGCGCACGTCGCCGTGGCTGGCTGTGCGGTTGCGCCGCCGCTGCTCGGACGAGCAGATCGTCGCCGAGGTCATGCAGGAGACCTATCTGGCGGTGTGGCGCGCGGCCGGCGCGTTCGCCGGGAGCGCGGTCGGCGGGACGGCCGTCGGATGGTTGTGGACGATCGCGGCGCGCCGCCTCGTCGACGCGTTCCGGCGCCGTGCCCACCATGCCGAGCCGCCGGTCGCCGCCGCCGAACGGGCGGTGGTGCCCGCGGCGGAGGACGAGGCACTGGCCGGGACCGTCGACGGGGACGTCGGTGACGCTCTTCGGCGACTGGCGCCGGAACTTCGAGAGGTCCTGCAGGCCATGGTGCTGGACGGGTTCTCCGTGCGGGAGACCGCCGTCCTGCTCAGACTGCCCGAAGGCACGGTCAAGACCCGCGCCCGCCGGGCCCGGATCGCGATGCGGGAGGCGCTGACATGAGCGGGGAACACGCGTCGATGCGGCTGCTCGACGACTACGCACGTGGTGATACGGAGATGGCCGTGGACGCGGTGTGGGCGTTGGAGGCCCATCTGGAGACGTGCGCGATGTGCCGGAGTCGTCTGGCGGCCTCCGTGGCCACCGAGGTGCCCGGCATCGCCACGCTCCTCGACACCGTCCGCGCCGGTCTGGAACCGCAGCTGGACGCGGCCGTCAGGACACCCTCGCGGCGACACCGCCCGAGGGGGCTGTCGGCCTGGCTGACGCCGGCCATGGCCCCGTGGCTGGCCATGACCGTCGTGGTCACCCTGATGGCGCTGCTGCTGGACTCGCTCGCGCCGCCCACGTTCTTCGGCGACATCTCTCCCGTGCTGGCGATCGCCCCCGTGCTGCCGCTGTGTGGTGTCGCCGCATCGTGGTCGCGCGGCCTGGACCCGGCGTACGAACTGACGGCCTCGACCGCCCGAGCCGGCCTGCCCCTGCTCCTCAGGCGCACCACGGCGGTTCTCGTGGTGGTCCTGCCCGGGCTCCTGGTGGAGGGCTGGCTGACCGGAACCATGACGGCCGCGCAGTGGCTGCTGCCCTCCCTGGCCTTCACCTCCACCGCCCTGGCGCTGGGCAGCCTGGTCGGCGTGACCCGCGCCGCCACCGGGCTTGCGGTCGCGTGGGGCGTCGTCGTCGTGGCGCCCACGTGGGTCACCGGCCACACCCCCCTTGCCCTGCGAATTGTTTTCCAGCCCGACCAACTGCCCGCGTGGGGGCTGCTCCTCGCGCTCGGCATCGGCGCCGTGATCGCCCGCAGAAAAGCGTACTCAACGCTGTGAAACCATCGTCGACCTTCGAAAGGGACCACCGCACCATGCCCACCACGAACGCGGTCGACACCGCGCCGAAAACCTACGCCTGGGAGATCCGGGCCCGCGGCCTGAGAGTACGCGTCGGACGCAAGAAGATGGCCGTCGACGGACTCGACCTCTGCCTGGGCATCGGCACCCACGGCCTCCTGGGACCCAACGGAGCGGGAAAGACCACCCTGATCCGGACGCTGGCCACCGTGCTGCGCCCCACCGAGGGCGAACTGGAGATGCTCGGCACCCGCGTGGGCGCGATGGCTGACCACCGGGCCCTGCGCCGCCGGATCGGCTACCTGCCGCAGGACTTCGGCTACTACAAGCGCTTCACCGTGCGTGAGTTCGTCGAGTACATGGCCTGGTTGAAGGAGGTTCCGAAGGCAGACGTCCCCGCGGCCGTCCAGCGGGCCGTGGAACGGGTGGGCCTGGCGGACCGCGCCGACCACCGGATGAAGACCCTGTCCGGCGGCATGGTGCGGCGGGCCGGCATCGCTCAGGCCATCGTCAACGATCCCGCGGTGCTGCTGTTGGACGAGCCGACAGTCGGCCTGGACCCGGCGCAGCGGTTGCGCTTCCGCGAGCTGTTGCAGGAACTGGGCCGTGACACGTGTGTGGTCGTCTCCACCCATCTGGTCGAGGACGTCGCGGCCGCCTGCTCCGACGTGGTGCTCTTCGCCGACGGCCGCCTCGTCTTCCAGGGCGCGCCGGACGACTTGGCCGCGGCGGGCGGCCCCGAACACCCGGGGGGCAGCCCCCTGGAGCGCGGCTACTCGGCGCTGCTCCAGGGCTCCGAGCAGCCGGGAGGCACCTGGTGAACGCACGTGTCCTGCGCATCGAGCTGAAGCGCTCCGCCGCCCCGTGGCTCGGCGTCGTCGTCCTGGCAGGCAGCCTGGCGGTCCTCCTGCTGATCGACGGGATCTGGTGGCAGGGTGACGCGGGATGGACGGCCCAGTGGACCTCCATGGCCCTGTGGACCCGGTACCTGCTGAGCTTCTGGTGGCCGCTCGTGGTGGGCCTGGGGGCGGTGTACGGGCTGCGCGACTCCCGCTCGCGGATGACCGAACTGCTGACGACCACGCCGCTGCCGGCCTGGCGCCGTGCGGCGCTGCCGGCCGGCGCGACGGCCCTCGTGCTGGTGCCCGGCTTCGGCCTCCTGGTCCTCGTGGGCGGAGTCCAGGTGGCCCTCGGCGCCACCACCTACACGAGTCTCGGCTGGCTGCCGATCTCGCTGGTGGCGGCGCTGTCCCTCGTCGCGGGGGCCGTGTTCGGCATGGGCCTCGCGCGGGCCGTGCCTTTTGCGCTCACCCCGCCGGCCCTGACCCTGTTCCTCCTGCTGACGACCCTCTCCCTGCGGCCGAGCAATGATGAGGTACTGCCGTCGAGCGTCGCGCCGAACCGGCTCTCCCTGCTGCTCCCGGCGACCGTGGAGCCGCGGGAGATGCTGCTGACCCTGTCCGGTTCCGTGCACCTCGGCCAGACGCTCTGGCTGCTCGGCCTGCTCGCCACCGGTTTCGCACTGCTGTCGGCCGCGACCCTCCGAGCCCGACTGCTCGCGGTGGCCCCCGCCCTGGCCTGCGCGGCCCTGGCCCTGCTGATCCTCCCGGCCACTCCGCGCGACACCTACGTCATCGACGAGGCCGCCGCCACCCTGGTCTGCGACGGGCCGGTGTGCGTGACGCAGGCGAACCGCTCGCACCTGCCCGAACTCGCGTCGCGCGGCAAGGACGCGCTGCGCGTGCTGCACAACGCCTTGGGCGACGAGGCACCGGACTCGGTGCGGGAGGACACCCGGCTGCGCGCGGTCGGCGACGACCGCCGGCTCTCCCGCGACACGGTGCTGGTCGACTTCGGCGACCCGCTGATCGCCCGTGCGACGGGGGCGGAACTGACCCGCCTCCTGGTCGCCGAGGGCCTGGTACCGAACTGCGCACCGCGCACCCCTTGGGAGGGCTCGGGGCAGTTGGACATCCCCGCACAGAGCATCGCCGCGAGCTGGGCCCTGGGCGATCAGCGGTTCACACCGCTGCAGACGCCGGACCGCTACGCGTACTCGCAGCGTGAACAGGCGGACGCCGACGTCGTCTGGCGGCGGCTGACGGCGCTGTCACCGGCCGAGCAACGCTCGCGGATGGCCGAGGTGCGCGCCGCCGCCCTCTCCTGCACGGGGTACACCGAGGTGTTGGCGGGGGAGGCGTCGTCATGAGGTGGCTGATCCTGTACGCCCGTTCACGACAGGTGCCCACCTCGGCCGCAGCGGTCGCGCTCGTCGCGCTGGCGGCGTGGACCTTCAACCGGGACGGCGCGGGCCCGATGAGCCTGGGGACCGCGGTCCTGATCCTGGCCGCGAACGTGGCGGCCGCCTCTGTCGGGCTCGGTGGGCAGGACGCCGCGCTGGACCGGACGGCCGCGATCCGGTGGGTGCCCCGGCGGGCGGCGCACGTGCTGCTGGCCGGCGCGGTCGCCGGGGCGGCGCTGCTGGCGGTCCAGGGGGCGGGAACCGAGCTCGTCCCGGTCGCGCTCGTCGTCCGCGACAGCGCGGGCCTGGTCGGCCTGGCCGCGCTCGGGGCGGTGCTCTGCGGGGCACCGTTCGCATGGACCCTGCCGATCGGCTGGCTCGCGTTCGCCCTCCTCGTCCCGGCTCCGCCCGGCATCGTGGGAGAGGTGAGCAACTGGATGATCTTTTCCCCCGCCACGACGGCGTCCGCCGCGACCGCGTGGGTCCTGCTGGCGACCGGCACCGTGCTGTACGCCGCAGCAGGACCGAGACGGTAACGGACACGCTCCGCGCTGGGCGCTTCAGTTGGCGAAGCCCGCCAACCGAAGCGCTCAGTGTGCGACACGAAGTCGCTCCACGTAAGTAAGTCCAGCCACGTGAAGGAGGTATCGATCGGCTGAACTTCGGGCCAGTGTCCGGGGCCCGTCCCCGCGCTCCCATGCGTTGCTGGTAACGGCGGGGTGTGAAGCGGAGCGGTCAAGCCCAAGAGCGTCTCGGCCATCGGGGTGCAACAGGCGAGGGGAAGGCTGGACGGGCGAACGCAAGTGAACCCTTGATGATGCCTCGTGACTTCTAAGCCGCGGAGGAGGGGACGGACCGGCTGGTCGCGATCGACACGTCACCTGGCGGGGACAGGCTCCTGATGGTGGCCCGGTCCCGGCTCGGGGCCCCGGTGCGGGACGCGGCGGCGAGGAAGGCGCCGTTGTCGGGCATGGCGGTGGGCCCGGAACGGGTCTATCTGACCTTGCGGGGCGTTCCGTACGCCCTCGGCGTCGCCGAACCGAGCCTGTAGCCGCCGCGCTCATGGGATTTTGTGGGTGGAGCGCGCGCCGCAGGCGGCCGGCCGGCGGCGAACCGGAGTCCGCGGCCGTCCCCGGTGCGGCCGCGGACCTGGACCTGCTGTTCACCCAGGTACGGCAGCTGCGCGAGCTGGCCGGGGACCCCGAGCAGGCCGGGGACGCCGACCGCGTGTACGGCTTCAGCATCCGGTGGGGGGCTTTTCTGCACGGTCGGCTGCCGCGGCTGGTGCGGTACGACCGTCGAGGCGCGCTCGGTCCGGCCGAGCGGGACCGGTTCGCGGACCTGTGCGCCGAACTGCGGGACGTCGCGCCGCTGGCCGAGCGGCTCGGCCTGGCGGTGCCGCGCCCGGACGGCGAGCGGCGACGGTGAGCGGTGCCGGCACCGGGCCGCGGGACGGCGCGGGGTCAGGGTTCCAGGACGTCCGCCCGGTGCGCGATGACGCCGGTGCGGGGCCGTGGGCAGCCGCGGCGGCGGCAGGTCACCGCGATCATGTAGGCGTCCTCGTCCTCGTCGAGGAAGAGGAACCCCAGGTGGAGCGCGTCGCCGACGGTCCACCGCCGGCGGTTTCCGCAGGACGGGCAGGCCACGCGGCGGCGCCGCAGCACGCGGCGGACCCGCTTGCGCTGTTCCTCGTCGAGCGGGGTGATCTCCGGACGGGCCGCCGCGCGCACCGGGGCGCCGACCTGGATCTTCGGGGCCGAAGACCGGTGCGGCCGGCTTGTTCATGATCGCGTTGTTGACCCGGCGATGCGGCCGGGTCGGATCGTATGCCTGGGTGAGCTTGACCTCAGCGCCCAGTCTGCGCAGCCGGGGCAGGCTGACAACTTTCCGCAGCGCCCGGAACTCCTCACGCTTCTCACGCGCGGCGTGCTGGGAAACCGCGCGACTGACCTCGTCCAGGCGCCGCAGACATCCAGCTCCGTGGGGCCCCTGTGCGACCAGCAGCTCCCTTGACGTGCTTCTCCTCAGCATCCTCGTGGACGGCGAGCAGGCGCATCACCCGGTCGAAGTTTCGGCGACGCCGCGGACTCGGAAAAGCCGCCGCGGTGGCAGGTGATGTCGAAGGCGGTCAGCCACCGCGGCGCAGGCTGCACCCTGGGCGACGTCTCCGCGGAGTGGCTGCTCCGTGCCGCCCGACCGACGCTCGCGGGCAGGGCCCTCCACGCCGACTTCGTGCTCGAATTCGCCTTCGCCCGGATCCTCGGTGTCGTCTTCCGGTACTTCATGAGCGCCCCGATGCGGGACGTCAGCCGGGCGGAGGGGATCCGGGCGGCGATCAAGGCCGACACCTTGTCCGTCCTTGCCTTCCAGGTGGTCCCTTCTTGGGCAGGTGGGTCTGTCAGGAGGTCATCTTCTCCCCGGGGCTGCCGAAGACATCGGCCGCACACGGGATGCTGATGCAGGTGTCAATGGTGCGCGGTTCTTCACCGCGTGGCCCGTGAACGCCCGGCCGCTCAGAGCAGTTGTGCCGGCAGCCAACCGGGTAACGACCTGCTCTACCCGTTTCCGACTCGGGCCGAGAGGAGACCCGGGCACTGTGACGCGTCGCGACCCCGCGGTCAGGGCCCCGCCGGAGCACTTGCGTCTTTTCCCCTCACATGTGGTGGGACCCGATGAAAAGGTGGAAGGGGAAGAACCCGAAGCGAAAGACAGAGGAGACCCGTCTGGAGCTGTGTGACCTGTGCGCGGCCACCTTCCCCGAGAGCGAGGCGACGCGCGGCTACGTGCCCGACCCGTTCTCCGTGAACTCCGACAACGAATGGTTCGACGGCTTGCGGCTCGTCCCGGCGTGCAGCGAACCGCACTGCGCGGTCGTGCGGGAATTCCACCGGCACCGCCCGTTCACGTACGAGGAACTGTGGGCGGCGGAGGTCTCCGGGCCCTGACCGCCGGCCCGTCCGTCCTCACCCTTGAGCGACTGGGATGCCGGACCGCGGGCTACGCGAACCTGAGACCAGACGCGCCATCGCCTGGCACAACGAACGCCTCGGGCCTCGGGAAAGGCGCGAACGATGACCCTCCATGAGCGTCTGGACCGCTACCAGCGACGTCACCGCTGGGTGGGACTGCCACTCGCCGTGCTGTACAAGTTCTACGACGACCAAGCCCTGTACCTCGCCGCCCTCCTCACCTACTACGGCTTTCTCTCCCTCTTCCCGCTCCTCCTCATCCTCGTCACCGTCCTGAGCACCTTCCTCAGCAACGATCCCGCCCTGCGTCAGCGGGTCCTCGACTCGGCCCTGAGCAAGTTCCCCGTCATCGGCGACCAGATCGCCGGCAACATCCATTCCTTCCACGGCAGCAGTACCGCACTCGTCGTGGGCATCGCAGGCAGCGTCTACGGCTCTCTGGGCGTGGCCCAGGCAGCGCAGTACGCCCTCAACAAGATCTGGGCAGTGCCCCGGCACGCCCGGCCGGACCCCTTCCGCTCACGGCTCAAGGGGCTGCTGTCCCTGCTGATCCTGGCACTCGGACTGTGCGCGTTCACCCTGCTGTCCGTGGCGGCCTCGCAGACGTACCTGTTCGGCGCGCGGCTGTGGGGCGGGGCCTGGATCGCCGCCACGGTGGCCTCCGTGTGCCTCACCACCTCCCTGCTCCTCGTGAGCTACCGCTTGCTGACGCAGCGGGAGCTGCCGCTGCGCGGACTCGTCATGATCGCGCTCGGCGCTGCCTGCGCGTGGCAGGGGCTGCAATGGGTGGGTACCTATTACGTCAGCCATGTCCTGCGCGGGAGCACAGCCACCTACGGCATGTTCGGCATCGTCCTGGGGCTGCTCGCCTGGCTCTATGCGGGGGCACTCATCTTCATCACGGCTGCCGAGGTCGGAGCCGTCCGGCTGCTGAGGCTGTGGCCGCGGAGCCTGCTGACACCGTTCACGGACCGAGTGGACCTCAGCGCGGGTGACCGTCGCGCCTACCAGTCCTACGCCGCCACCGAGACGTTCAAGGGCTTTCAGAAGGTCCGGGTGCACTTCGAGCCGCCGCCGAAGCCTCGGCGCGGACAACCCCCTGACGACCTCTGAGAGGGCCGGGGGCCGGCAATGGGCTCCGGCTACCCGACCCCACCAGTGCCACGCCCGATCCCCCTCTTCGCTCACGCGCGGCGGTGCTGGTCCCCCTGACGGCGTTGGCGCTCGTGCTCTGTGCGCTGTGGTTGTCCGGCGGCGCGTGGGCTCAGCCGGGTGCTGCCGGTCATGGGGCCGGTCACTCATGCCCTGGTGGTGCCGACCACCGAATCCGGCGAGTGGCTGGAGGACCGAGTGCGGGAGAGCGCGCTGGAGGGAGAGCACGCCAAAGGGGGGCCGGCCTCACTCCATGGGCGATCGCCCTGGTCGCGGCCGTCGGCGCGGCCATCCAGGTGTACCGGATCGGTGACTCGGGCGTGAAGGCGGCCTGGCAGTGCCGTTTCTCGACGAGCCGGTCCGGCGCCGCCACGGCCGCTTCACCCACAGGACCATGCAGCGTTCGAGGACATCACCTTCCATCTCCAACCCCTTGACGTCCTTCGTCAGCTGCTTGTTCTCCTGCAGCAGCCGGGCGATCAGCGCGTCCTTGTCCTCCGGTACCGCCCTCCCCACGCGCCTGGCCCGCGAGACCCGGCTCGCCGGCGTCGTCTCGTTGACCCCCAAGTCCTGCGCGACCCGCTTCCCGGTCGCGGTCACGATCCGCATGGCCCCTCACGGAACTCCGCGTCGAACTTCCGGCTCTTCTCCGTCATGACTCTCGACGTCCCCTGCAGTCACGGCCTCCAGCTATGAGGGGACGGTCACCGGTCCGTAGGGACGTTCGGGCGGTCAGGGTGACGAGGTGGATCACGACGGCGCCGAAAAGCACGGCGATGCCGTAGCCCGCGACGAGCGCGGCGCTCACGACCGCGGCGGTACCGGGCCTTCCGGGACCGGGCCTTCGGGGACGGCCGGGCTGCTGCTGGGGCCGCGCGGAGAGGCCGGCGGCGGACGGCAGCGGTGAGGACACATCGGTCGTGGACATGGCCGGATCCCGTCTCCCGCACCGTTCGAGCGGCAACCGAACTACGATGCGGAATGGGTGGTTCCCGGCCAGATCCCGCAGGTCCCCGATCTGGCCGAACTTCATGTCGTGCCCTAGGTGCCTCGGGCATCTAATGAAGATCGGCACGACGCATCCTTCGTCTGCGAGGTCTTCCATGACAGACCTGACCGAACTCTCCGAGCCCGTCTCCTTCCCCCAGGACCGGACCTGCCCCTATCACCCGCCCACCGGGTACGACCCGCTGCGCGCCGCCCGGCCACTGGCCCGCATCCAGCTCTACGACGGCCGCCCGGCCTGGCTCGTGACCGGCCACGCCGTCGCCCGCGACCTGCTGGCGGACCCCCGGCTGTCCACGGACCGCACCCGCTCGGGCTTCCCCGCCACCGCGCCCCGCTTCGCCGCGCTCCGCGACCGCAAGCCGGCACTCCTGGGCGTCGACGACCCCGAGCACCGCACCCAGCGGCGGATGATGATCCCGAGCTTCACCCTCAAGCGCGCCACCGAGCTGAGGCCGCGCATCCAGGAGATCGTCGACGAACTGCTGGACGCGATGATCGCGCAGGGGCCGCCCGTCGACCTGGTGCGCGCCTTCGCGCTGCCGGTTCCGTCCATGGTCATCTGCGCCCTGCTCGGCGTGCCCTACGCCGACCACGAGTTCTTCGAGGAGCAGTCGAGGCGGCTGCTGCGGGGACCGACGGCCGAGGAGACGCAGGACGCCCGGGACCGACTGGCGGCGTACCTGGAGGAACTGATCGACCACAAGCAGCGGCAGCCCGGCGAGGGCCTGCTGGACGAACTCGTCCAGCAGCGGCTGCGCGCGGGCGAGCCGGACCGCGAGGAGCTGACCGCGCTGGCGATGATCCTCCTGGTCGCGGGCCACGAGACCACGGCCAACATGATCTCCCTCGGCACCTACACGCTCCTGCTGCACCCCGACCGGCTGGCCGAACTGCGCGCCGCCCCCTCGCTGCTGCCGGACGCGATCGAGGAACTCATGCGGATGCTGTCCATCGCGGACGGGCTGCTGCGGCTGGCCACCGAGGACATCGAGATCGCCGGGACCACGATCAGGGCCGGGGACGGCGTGGTCTTCTCCACCTCCGTCATCAACCGCGACGAGGACGTCTATCCGGCGCCCGACACACTCGACTTCCACCGCTCGACCCGTCACCACGTCGCCTTCGGCTTCGGCATCCACCAGTGCCTCGGCCAGAACCTCGCCCGCACCGAGCTGGAGATCGCCCTGCGCACGCTCCTCGAACGGCTGCCCGGGCTCCGGCTCGCCGCCCCGCCGGAGGAGATCCCCTTCAAACCCGGCAACACCATCCAGGGGATGCTGGAACTCCCCGTCAGCTGGTAAGAGGCTGCCGTCATGCACATCGAGATCGACAAGGACCGCTGCATCGGCGCCGGACAGTGCGCCCTGACCGCGCCGGGAGTGTTCACCCAGGACGACGACGGCTTCAGCGCCCTGCTGCCCGGTCGGGAGGACGGCGCCGGCGACCCACTGGTCCGGGAGGCCGCCCGCGCCTGCCCCGTGGGCGCCATCACGCTGTCCGAGGACGAGTAGCGGGTCACGCCGACCGCCGGTCCGCCGCCGCACGCGGCGGGCCGTGGCCCAGGCGGCGTCATCCCGGCCGGCGCCGTCGTCTGGTTCGTCAGCCGCCTTCCCGAGCCCGCGCGTGGCGGGCAGTTTCGCCTGGAGACGGGCCAGGAGAACATCACGGACGCACGGGACGCGCCACGACCGCACGACGGCCCCGTGCAGAACGTCCCGGCCGAGGCTGAGGACGGCACGGGGAGCGGGCGCGAGGACGATCCAGTCGCGCGCGACGGGGACCGGGCCCGGCGGGCAGGCGCGGGGCTGAGCTAAGCCGTGTGCGGGGACAACCCGCCCGCACGGTTCTCAAGGGGCGGCGGCGCGGCAACGCGCCGCCGCTACCCGACAGGCCCTGGACATCACCGGCATCCGCCGGACACGCTACCGCGGCTTGCCGAAGGTCCGCCTCCAACGCGCCTTCTCCGCCACCGCGATCAACGTCATCAGACTCGACAGCGACTGGGCCGGCACCCCCGTCCACCCCCGCACCAGCCGCCTCGAACGCCTCGCGTGCCAACTCACCGCATGACGGAATCGAGCAGCAGAGTCCGCAGCACTATGAAGGTCTTCCGCTCCAGCGAAGCGGCCCAGAGGTTCCTTGCCGCCTTCAGCCGGATCTCCAGCCACTTCCGCCCCGACGTCATTTGATCACAGCGAGTGACTGCCGCACCGAGATGACTGAACGGTTCCGCATCTGGAAGACCGTCACCGGAGCCCTTACGACCGCCTGACCGGGATGCCCCCGGCCCGGCCGAACGCACCGCCAGTACACCTCAACTCGCCTGCCGCAACAGCAACTTGGTAATACCTCTGTGGCATGGGGAGCCGGCCTCCACGCAGTCGGGAGCGAGGGCGTGAGCGACGCCGATCCGGACTGCCGCAGCGAGATGTGGCGCGCCGCGGAGGCACGACTCGGAGGTGAAGGGAGTCAGCTGTCCGGGAGGGCCAGCCTGCGCAGCACCGTCAGGAACTCCTCGCGTTGGGCGGGTGACAGGTGGCCCAGCAGGCGGTCGTGGGCGTCGCCGACGTCGATCCGGACCACGTCGAAGAGCTCCCGGCCGCGTGTTGTCGCGACGACGAGCTTGGCGCGGCGGTCGCCGACCGCGGCCTCTCGCTCGACGAGCCCGAGGTCCTCCAACGTGTCGACGAGCGTCACGATCTGGCTCGGGTTGAGCATGAGGAAGTCGGACAGCTCCTTCTGGGTCCGCGGCCGCGTGCAGGCGGTCGTCAGGACCGCGTACTGGCGCACCTTGAGACCGTGCTTTGCGAGGACCCGGGTGTCGTTCGCGGCGCCGAGGGCGCCGGCGCGGATGAGGAGGAAGACGAGGTTGCAGTCGAGCGCCGACTCGGATTCCGATTCGCTGTCTGACGCGCGATCGGAAGGCATCGGTGGCGCTCCCGTGGAGCTGCGCGCGGCGGTTCTTGGCACGGTGGCCTCCTCACGGAGTGTTCGGGACGCGGACACAGTAATCACACCATGAGCAAACCATTGATTTTTTGAACGATACCTGTTGTCATGCTTCTCGCCCGGTCGGGCACCGTCCCAGCGTGTTGAGGAGGACCGAAGATGGGAAGCGCCGCCGCTGCCGCCGATCCGGTGACCCCGCCGTCGCCCACGCCCTTCGACCTCGCGGCCAGCCGCATCGACAACCTCGGTATCGGCTCGTGGCCGGCTCGGCGAGCGCGGGTCCGCCCGGATGCCGTCGCGTGGGAGCTCGAGGGTGCGGAGCGCACCTACCTCGAGGTCCACGAGCGGACCAACCGCCTTGCCAACGCCCTTCGCGCCGCAGGCATCGAGCCGGGGGACCGGGTCGCCTACATCGGGTTCAACCATCCGGCCCTCCTCGAGGTGTTCTTCGCGTGCGGCATGGTCGGCGCGGCAGCGGTTCTCGTCAACCCGCGCCTGTCCGGGCCGGAGGTGGCCTACATCCTCGCGGACAGCGGCGCGCGGCTGTGCGTCTACGGCGAGGCGCAGGTGGCCAACGTCGGGGGCCATCTGATCCGTGCTGTCGGCGCCGTCGAGAGCTGGATCCACGTCGACGAGCCCGCCACCGGGACGGATGGACCCGCCTACGAGGACCTCCTCGCCGCCGGGTCCCCCGTATGGGAATCCGCAGCGGTGCCGCTCGAGGCCACGGCGCTTATCATGTACACGTCGGGGACGACCGGCCGCCCGAAGGGCGCGATGCTCTCGCACCGGGCGCTCTTCTACCAGAACGTCAACGCGCTCATCGGCCAGGACCTCCGGCAGGACGAGCACCACCTCGTCTGCGCCCCGCTCTTCCACATCGCCGGGCTCAACATGATGACGCTGCCGACCTTCACGCTCGGCGGGCGGCTCCTCATCCAGCGTGGCTTCGATGCCCCGACGGTGCTGCGCACGCTCGAGGAGCGGCAGGTCACCTCGGCGTTCTTCGTCCCGGCCATGCTCGACGCCATCAGTCAGCAGCCCCGCTTCGCCGAGGCGGACCTGTCCTCGGTACGGGCCCTCATGGTCGGTGGGTCGCCCCTGCCGGACCGGACGATCGCGACGTGGGCGGCCAAGGGGATCCCGCTGATGCAGGGCTTCGGCATGACCGAGACGGCCCCCGGGACGAGGATGCTCGAGCCGCGCGACAACGTGCACAAGTCCGGCTCGGTCGGCCGGCCCCACTTCTTCACCGACAGCGTCGTAGTCGGGTTCGACGGGCCGGCGCCTCCCGGCAAGGCCGGCGAGATCCTCATCGCCGGGCCGAACGTCATGACCGGCTACTGGAACCTTCCCGAGGCGACCGCGGAGGCCCTCGCCGACGGTTGGTACCACAGCGGCGACGTCGGGATCAGCGACGAGGAGGGCTACCTCTTCGTCAAGGACCGGGTCAAGGACATGTACATCTCGGGCGGGGAGAACGTCTATCCCGCAGAGGTGGAGAACAGCCTGCTCCAGCTCGAGGGCGTCCGTGACTGTGCCGTCATCGGTGTGCCGGACGGCCGTTGGGGCGAATCCGGGGTGGCCTACGTCGAGCCCGCGGCCGGCGTCGAGCTCGACGGGGCGGAGTTGCGCGAGCAGCTGCGCGAGCGCCTCGCCGGCTACAAGCTCCCCCGCGAGGTCGTGATCGTCGCGGCGATCCCCCGCAATGTGACCGGCAAGATCCAGAAGTTCCGCCTGCGGGAGCAGTTCGCCGCCGACAACCAACAGGGGCCAGGACCGGCCCGTCCCTGAACGCTGCCCGAAGCCGCGCGGCAGCGACACCCATAGCCGTACGTACGAGTTCCGGCAAGCCAAGGAGACATACCCATGAAGAAGATGACCTTCACGGCGCTGGTGCTCGTGAGTGCCCTCGCCATGAGTGCCTGTGGCTCCTCGGAGCCGGCCAAGGGGACCGCCGGTAGCGGCGGGACGACCGAGGTGACCGTCGGCACCCTGCCGATCCTGCCCACCGCGGCGATCATGCTGGGCATGGACAAGGGCTTCTTCGTCAAGGAGGGACTGGACGTCAAGCTCGAGACCGGCCAGGGCGGTGCGGCGCTCGTGCCCGCGGTCATGTCCGGGCAGATGCAGTTCGCGACGGGCAACCCGATCTCCCTGCTCCAGGCGCGGGACAAGGGTCTCGACGTCCGCGTCGTCTCGTCCTACACCTACGACACCGACAAGGGTGTCCACGCCGTCCTCACGAGGCCGGACAGCGGTATCAAGACCGCCAAGGACCTCGTGGGCAAGAAGGTCGCCGTCAACACCCTGAAGTCCATGGGCGACCTGCTCATCATGGACGCGGTGAAGAAGGACGGGGGCGACCCGAAGGCCGTCTCGTTCGTCGAGCTGCCGTACCCGAACATGGAGGCGGCTCTCAAGAGCGGCCAGGTCGACGCGGTGTGGACTCCCGAGCCGTTCATGACGATCATCCGCAAGGCCGACAACCCCGTGGTGACCTACCCGGGCGTCGCCTCGGTCAAGGGCCACCCGACGATGGTCTACTTCGCGAGCGGCACGCTCGTGAAGTCGAAGCCGGAGCTCGTCTCGGCCATGGCCAAGGCGATCGACGTGACCATGGACTACGCGCAGGCGCACCCGGACGAGGTCCGCGCCAAGGCGGCGTCGGCCCTCAAGATCGACCCTGCCCTGTCGAAGGCGGTCGTCCTCGAGGACATGGGCGGCCCCGTGCGCAAGGACGAGCTGACCGCGATGGGTGGCCTGATGAAGGAGTACGGCGTCATCACCGAGGACGCCGACGTCGTCGGCCTGCTGCAGTCCGTTCCGAAGCCCTGAGCGGTGCAGCCGACGGAACCTGCCACAACATTCAGGAGTGACAATGATCGAACCGGCCACGACGCAGCCGTCGGCGCTGCCACAGACCGTGCGGCGCCGGAGCGACGGCCCGGTCGACATCCTCGAGCTCGCCCGCCCGGACAAGCGCAACGCCCTTGACAACGAAACGGTCCTCGGACTCGGCGCCTACTTCCGCGCGGTGCCCGAGGGGGTGCGCGCGGTCGTCCTCGCCGCCGAGGGCCGGCACTTCTGTGCCGGACTCGACCTCAACACGATGGACGAGTCGGGCGTGTTCGAGGGAGTACTGCACTCGCGGATGTGGCACGGGGCGCTCGATGCGCTCATCGCCTCGCCCGTCCCGATCTTCAGCGTACTCAAGGGTGCGGTGATCGGCGGTGGCCTCGAGCTGGCGTCCGCGACCCATGTGCGGGTGGCCGAACCTTCGACGTTCTACGCGCTGCCGGAGGGGCAGCGCGGGCTGTTCGTCGGAGGTGGCGCGTCGGTGCGACTGCCCCGGCTCATCGGAGCTGCGCGGATGACGGACATGATGCTCACGGGCCGCCGCTACGACGCCGTCGAGGGGGAGCAGATCGGCCTGTCCCAGTACGTCGTCGAGGACGGGAACGGCCTGCCGACCGCACTGGAGCTGGCCCATCGCGCCGCGGCCAACAGCCCGATCACGAACTACGGGATCCTCCACGTGCTGCCACGCACCGCGGAGGCGAACCCGCACGAGGGCTACCTCATCGAGTCGCTCATGGCCGGCATCGCCTCCGGCAGCGATGAGGCGAAGTCGCGGATGCGCGCTTTCCTCGACCGTGACACGGCGGGGGCCCGGGCGTGACCGCGGGAGCGAGCCCAGTGGCATACCGCGACGTTCGGACCGTCCTCGTCGTCGGTGCAGGCGCCATCGGGACGAGCTGGGCCGCCCACCTGCTGCGGCACGGCCTCGACGTCGTCCTCGTCGACCCGGACCGACCGGCGCTCGAGCGGGCGCGCACCCTGGCAGCGGCCTTCATCGAGGAGGGTGACGGCCCGGCCGACACGCTCGACCACCTCACGACGACGACCGAGGTCGAGACCTACGCGCCGGCTGCCGACCTCGTCATCGAGGCCGGTCCCGAGGTACTCGATGTCAAGCGCGACCTCTTCGGCCGGCTCGATTCGCTGACCGGGATGGACGTGCTCCTGACAAGCTCCAGCTCGGGCCTGCCGCCCAGCTCGTTCGCAGGAGCGGCCGGCCGCCACCCCGAGCGCGTCCTCGTCGCGCACCCGTTCAACCCGCCACACCTCGTGCCGCTCGTCGAGCTTGTCGGGGCGCCGACCACGGCGCAGAGCGCACTCCGCGCGGCCGACGCGTTCTTCACCGGGGTCGGCAAGAAGTGCATCACGCTGCGGACCGAGCTGCCGGGCCACGTCGTGAACCGGCTCCAGGCGGCGCTGTGGCGAGAGGCGTACGACCTCGTCGGCCGCGGAGTCGTCAGCGTCGCCGACATCGACACCGCGATCGCCTGGGGGCCGGGGCTGCGCTGGGCGCTGCTCGGACCGTTCGCCACTCAGCACCTGTCCGGCGGTGCGGGCGGCATCGCGCACATCCTCGAGCACCTCGGGCCACCGACCGCCGAGTGGTGGAAGGACCTCGGAGACCCGATCCTGACCCCCGACCTCTGTGCGGCGATCGTGGCGGGCATGACCGAGGAGATGGACACGACCGGGCAGGACGAGGACGGGCTGCGCGCGCGGCGCGATGCGACGCTGAGAGGCCTGATCCGGGCCAAGGAGGAGGCGGGCCTGCCATGACCGAACAGAGCACTGAACAAACGGCGGAGCAGCCCACCGAGCAGACGACCGGACCGGCGACCGAGCACGGCCTCGCGCACGGCGACCTGCTCTTCACCCCCGGCGAGGAGCAGCTCACCTCCTCGCGCCTCGCCCACTACCTCGACTGGCTCGCCCGCGAGCGGGGCCTGCGCTTCGACCGCCGACAGCTGTGGGAGTGGTCGGTCACCGATCTCGAGGGCTTCTGGGGCAGCATCTGGGACCACTTCGACGTGCTCGCATCCGTTCCGCCGGAGCGGGTGCTCGCCTCGGCCCGGATGCCCGGTGCCGAGTGGTTCCCCGGTGCTCGGCTCAACTACGCCGAGCAGGTCTTCCGGCACACCGACGACGACCGGGTCGCGATCCACGCGTACTCCCAGACCCGGGAGCCGACCACCCTGACGCTCGGTGAGCTGCGCGACCAGGTCGCCCGGGCCCGCACGGTGCTGCGCCGGCAGGGCGTCGGCCCCGGCTCCCGCGTCGTCGCTCACCTGCCCAACCTGCCCGAGACGGTCGTCGCCTTCCTCGCCACGGCCTCGCTGGGCGCGGCCTGGGCCTCGTGCGCGACCGAGTTCGGCGCCCGGTCCGTCATCGACCGGTTCGGCCAGGTCGAGCCGACCGTCCTCCTCGTCGCGAGCGGCTACACCTACGGCGACAAGCCCGTCGACAAGAGCGCCGACGTGGCGGAGCTCGTCGCGGGCCTGCCCACCCTGACGGTCGTCTTCGACGTCGAGTACGGCAGCTACCGCGCGACGGGCACCCACGGGAGCACTGGCGCCCAAGGCAACGTGAGCGGCATGCGGTCATGGCCGGAGGCCCTCGCTGCAGTCGAGCCCGAGCCGCTCACCTTCGAGCAGGTTCCCTTCGACCATCCGCTCGTCGTCCTCTTCTCTTCGGGGACGACGGGGCTGCCCAAGGCCATCGTCCACGGACACGGTGGCATCCTCCTCGAGCACCTCAAGTGCCATGCCCTGTCGTGGGATCTCGGCCCGGGCGACACCTTCCTCTGGTACTCGACGACTGCGTGGATGATGTGGAACGCGCTCGTCAGCGGCCTGCTCGTCGGCTCGTCGATCGTGTGCATCGACGGCAACCCGGTGCACCCCGACCTCGACTGGCAGTGGCGGCTCGCCGAGGAGACCGGCGCGACCGTCATGGGTGCCGCGCCGGGCTTCATCATGGCGAGCCGCAAGGCCGGCCTGCGCCCGGCACGCGACCACCGCCTCCGGATCCGGCAGTTCGCCTCGGCGGGGGCACCACTGCCACCCGAGGGCTATGCGTGGATCTACGACCAGCTGCCCGGGGTCGTGCTCAACATCGGCTCGGGTGGCACCGACGTGTGCTCGGGCATCGTCCAGGGTGACCCACTCCTGCCGGTGTGGGCCGGCGAGATCTCCGGCGCCGCGCTCGGCGTCGCGGCCCGCGCCTTCGACGGGGCCGGCCACGAGGTCGTCGGCGAGCTCGGCGAGCTCGTCATCACCGCGCCGATGCCCTCGATGCCGATCGGCTTCTGGGGCGACGCCGACGGATCCCGCCTGCGGGCGGCCTACTTCGACCGCTACCCCGGCGTGTGGCGGCACGGCGACTGGATCGTCTTCTCGCCCGAGGGGCACTGCCACGTCGCCGGCCGGTCGGACGCGACGCTGAACCGTGGCGGAGTGCGCCTCGGCACCGCCGAGTTCTACCGCGTCGTCGAGGAGCTCCCCGGCGTCCAGGACTCGCTCGTCGTCCACCTTGAGCAGGCCGGCGGCAACGGCGACCTCGTGCTGTTCGTCCAGACCGAGCCCGGGCGGCAGCTCGACGCGCAGCTGCGCGCGATGATCGTCGGCGCGCTGCGACACCAGCTCTCGCCGCGGCACGTGCCCGACACGATCACCGAGGTGGCGGCCGTGCCACGCAACCGCACCGGCAAGAAGCTCGAGCTGCCCGTCAAGCGGATCCTGCAGGGCCACCCGATCGACGAGGTCGCCTCCCGCGACGCGCTTGCCGACCCACACTCCCTCGATGCCTTCGTCGACCTCGCAGCAGCAAGGAACACTCCATGACCCGCTTCACCGGCGCGGGCCTCGACCTGCCCGCCCTTCGCGCCATCGACCTGCACGTCCACATCGAGGTCGACGACCACGGCCACCTCTCCATGGACGAGGAGCTGATCAACGCCTCCGCCGCCTACTTCAAGGGCGACCACGGCCGGACCCCGACAATCGACCAGATCGCGGAGACCTACCGAGGCCTCGGCATGGCCGCCGTCGTCTTCACCGTCGACGCGGGCACGGCCCTGGGGCACCCGCCGATCTCGAGCGAGTGGATCGCGGCGGAGGCCGCCAGGCACGCCGACGTCCTGATCCCCTTCGGCTCGGTCGACCCGTGCCGGGGCGCCGACGCCGTCACGCAGGCGCGTCGCCTCGTCGAGGAGCACGGTGTCGCCGGCTTCAAGTTCCACCCGAGCCTGCAGGGCTTCAGCCCGGACGACTCGGCCCACTACCCGCTGTGGGAGGCCCTCGAGGAGCTCGGCGTCCCAGCCCTGTTCCACACGGGCCAGAACGGCATCGGTGCCGGCCTGCCCGGCGGTCGGGGCATCAAGCTGCGCTACTCCAACCCGCTCCTGCTCGACGACGTCGCCGCCGACTTCCCCGGACTGACGGTGATCCTCGCGCACCCGTCGGTGCCGTGGCAGGCCGAGGCGATCTCGATGGCCACGCACAAGGCCAACATCTATCTCGAGCTGTCGGGCTGGTCGCCGAAGTACTTCCCCACGGAGCTCGTCCGGGCCGCCTCCGGGATGCTGCGCCACAAAACGCTGTTCGGCACCGACTACCCCCTCATCACGCCGGAGCGGTGGCTGGCGGACTTCGAGACGCTCGACGTCAAGCCGGAGGCCGAGCCGCTCATCCTGCGGGAGAACGCCATTCGCGTCCTCGGCCTGGACCGGGCGGGCATCAACAAGGACAGCCCCGAGACGCCGGCCACGCCGGCCGCTGAGGAGAAGCTGACCGACCAGAAGCTCGACATCATCAACCAGGTGGTGTCCTGATGACGACCGCCACCACGATCGAGTCGCGCGAGCGGCCCCCCGGCCCGACGCCGCAGGGCCGGGGGGACGACACGTCCCCGCCGGCGTCCTCGGGGACCTCGGCCTGCTCACGCTCGTCGTCGTCCTCGAGCTCGTCCCTCGCGTCGGGTTCGTCGACGAGCGGTTCCTGCCGCCCTTCAGCTCCATGGTGTCGGCCCTCGCCCAGCAGGCAGGGACCCAGACTTTCTGGGCGGCGCTGGGGGCGACGCTGACCGGCTGGGCCATCGGCCTCACCATCGCCCTGGTCGCCGGCGTCGTCCTCGGGATCGTCATCGGCAGCATCCCGGTCGTCAGGGCGGCGACGAACTCGACGATCGAGTTCCTCCGGCCCATACCATCGGTCGCCCTCATCCCGCTCGCCGTCCTGCTCTGGGGCACCGACATGAAGTCGACCCTGGTCCTCGTCATCTACGCGACGTTCTGGCAGGTGCTCCTCCAGGTTCTCTACGGCGTGCGGGACGTCGACCCGGTGGCCCGGGAGACGGCCCGCTCCCACCGTTTCTCGCCCCTCACCACCGTGCGGACCGTGACGTGGCCGACCGCTCTGCCGTGAACCGCCGACTTACATGTCCGTAGCGGAGCGCGGTCGGGTTGGCCGCTCGTAGCGTTCCGACAGGGCATCGGGCCGGATGGCTCGTGAACCGCCTGTCGCCCTTCTGGGCTGGCTCTCCCGGGGTATGCCACCGACCCGGTGCCCGTCCGCGGTCTGACTCAACAGAGGCATGTATCCGGTGTCGGTTCCGGAAGTCGGCGTGTCGGCCGCGGATGCCCCGCTGCCCGACCGAAGGGAATCATCCCGTGATACTGCTCGGAGTCGACCCCCACAAATCCACGCATACGGCCACCGCTGTTGATCCGTCGTCGAACCGGCAACTCGCCTCGATCCGGATCGAGGCGAGCCTGCCCGAGTACCGGAGGCTGCTGACTTGGGCCAGGCGATGGCCCCAGCGGAAGTGGGCCGTCGAGAACGCCAAGGGCCTGGGCCGGCACCTGGCCCAGTGGCTCATCGCCCGTGGTGAGAGCGTTGTCGATGTGCCCGCGTCTGCGACCAGCCGGGTGCGGGAGCTTTCCCGTGGCGGGCGACGCAAGAACGACCGGATCGACGCCGCCGCGGCGGCCACCGCGGCCTGTCTGCACGGCGACGGACGTGGGGTCGAGCCCGAGGATCATGCGACGGCTCTGGCCCTCCTGGACGAGCGGCGCGTGAACGGGACTTCCACCCGAAGGGTGGACACCGTTTCATCTTGTTATGCGGCAAGTGCGAGCGTACGCGATCGCCGTTCGTAGTCGACGGGGCTGAGCTGTCCGTTGGCGGAGTGCCGGCGCCAGGTGTTGTATCGGGCGAGCCAGCGAAAGACCGTCCGTCGGCAGATGTCCGCTCCGGCGAAGCGGCGGGTGCCCTTGAGGATCTCCCGTTTCAAGGAGGCGTGGAAGGACTCGCAGGCGGCGTTGTCCGCGCTCGTACCGACCGCGCCCATGGACTGAGTGACACCCAACTCGGCCCAGAGGTCGGCGAATTGACGTGAAGCGTACTGGGCTCCGTGATCGCTGTGGAAGATCGCGCCGGCCAGGCTGCCACGGGTCGCGGCGGCCATGGTCAGTGCATCGGCGACCAGGTCGGTGCGCATGTGGACGGCGATCGACCAGCCCACCACGCGGCGGGAGGAACAGTCGATGACCGTGGCGAGATAGAGGAACTCGCCGTCTCCGACGGGGAGATACGTCACATCACCCATGTACTTCAGGTTCGCCTCCGGCGCGGTGAAGTCCCGTTTGAACAGGTCCGGGACCGGCGTCGCCGACGGCTCGGGCACGGTCGTGCGGACCTTCTTGCGCAGGTGCGTGCCGATGATGCGGAACTTGCGCATCACGCGGGCGACCTTCTTCTCGTTGATCTCCATGCCGTGCGTGTCACGGAGCTCGGCCGTGACACGCGGAGCCCCGTACGCCTGGTCGGACTCGGCGTGGATGGTGGTGATTTTCTCGGCCAGGGCCTCGTCCTCGCGCTCCCGCGCGGCGCGGGCCTCACGGCCCTGGCGCCACTTGTAGTAGCTGGAACGGTGGACGTCGAGGACCTGGCACAGCCGCTGGACCGGGTAGGTCTGGCGATGATCCTCGATGAACCGGCAGCGGCCTAGGAGCCGTAATTTAACTACTGCCGGATTCGGTCCAATGCCTCGGCTCTGTGTGGTAGTTGGGCTGTCGTGACGATTCCGGAAGAAGTCCTGGCGGTGCTGGATGCGAAGTTCGCGGTGGTGCTGCCGCATCTGGATGAGCGGCAGCGCCGTTTGTATCTGGCTTCCGAGGCCGAGGCGCTGGGGCATGGTGGGATCGCGGCCGTGGCCAGGCTGGCGGAGGTCTCGGAGTCGACTGTTGCACGAGGGCGTGAGGAACTCGCGGGCGGAGCAAAGGCGTTGGGGCGGGTGCGCAGACCCGGCGGCGGGCGCAAGTCTGCCGCCGAGCGCGACCCCGGTCTGGTGGCGGCTCTCGAGCTGTTGATCGAGCCGCGTGAGGTGGGTGATCCGGTGTCCCCGCTGCGCTGGACCACTGCCTCGCTGCGGGACTTGTCCCGGGAGTTGACCGATGCCGGTCATCCGGTCAGCGCCCCAGTGGTCGGCGGCCTGCTGCGTGCGATGGGATTCAGCCTGCAGGGTATGGCCAAGACCCGGTCCGGTAGTCAGGTGCCCGACCGCGACGCCCAGTTCCGGCACATCAACTCCGCCGCCGAACGCTTCCTGGCTGAGGGCCTGCCGGTGGTGAGTGTGGATACGAAGCAGAAGGAACCCATCGGCGACTTCGCCCGGCCCGGCCGCACCTACCGCCCCAAAGGCCAGCCGATCACCGCCCCGGACCACGACTTCGTCGACCCCGACACCCCGGTCGCCATCCCGTACGGCATCTACGACCTGGGGCGCGACAGCGGCTGGGTGAATGTGGGCACCGACCGCAACACCGCCGCCTTCGCGGTGGAGTCCCTGCGCCGCTGGTGGAAGGTCCAAGGATGCCTTGACTACCCCGGAGTGGACCGCTTGCTGGTCACCGCCGATGCCGGAGGGGCCAACTCGGCCGACTCCCGCCTGTTCAAGATGGGCCTGGCCGACTTCGCCGACGAGTGCGGGCTGAGCATCACCGTCATGCACTTCCCGCCGGGTACTTCAAAATGGAACAAAGTGGAACACCGGCTGTTCTCCCGGATCACTCACAGCTTGCGTGGGCAGCCGCTGACCAGCTACGAGGTGCTGCTGGAGACCATCTCGGCCACCCGCACCAGCACCGGACTGACGGTCCAGGCCGTGCTGGACGAGAATGCGTACCCCACCGGCCGCGCACTCACCCGAGCTGAACGCAAGGGCGTCGAGCGGCGGGTCGAGCGGGACGAGTTCCACGGCGAGTGGAACTACACCATCGCCCCACAGGATCCCGACCAGCAGCTTCCGGAAGATCCACGCGACGAGTCGGGACCTCCGGTGCCGGCCGAGGCTACCTTCCTCCTCACCCATCCCGCACTCACGGGCATGCCCCGAGAACAGTTCGAACAGCTCGTGCTCCACCTCGAGCCGTGCCAACAGATCCTGACCGAAGCCGAACGCCAGAGCGCAGGCAGGGACGGCCGCGGCCGTAACCCCGGCTTCGGCACCCTCGATCACCGCCACCGCGTCCTGACCGCCGTGCTCCGCAGCCGCAACACCGTCACCTTGACCCTCGCGGCCGAGCTGATGGGCCGCAAGCGCAACGTGCTGAGTTACCACGCCGGGAGGTCCAAGCCCATGCTGGCATTCGCCGGCCCCGAACTCGCCAGAGTCCTCGTCTTCCGCCGGACCCGCCCTCCCCGCACGCTCGAAGCCTTGAAGCGCGTGATCGAGCACCACGACAATGAGATCAACTCAAGCAGTAGTTAAATTACGGCTCCCTACCAGGTCATCTCCGAGGCGAAAAACTTCGTCGCCTTGCGCAGGATGTCCCGCTCGGTGGCGAGGGTGGCGTTCTCCTTGCGGGCGGCCTTCAGCTCGGCCTCCAGAGCCTGGAGGCGGGCTTCGAGCTCCTCGCGGGTGGCCTCGGAGGCCGGGGTGGTGCTGGTCACGTTCTTCCTGGTCATGCCGGTGGTGCTGCCGCCGCGGACGCGGTCGGCGCGGATCCAGTTCCGCAGGGTCTCCGCATTGATCCCCAGGTCACGCGCGGTCTGCGCGATCGTGAGATCGGGGTCCGAGTGGAACAGGGCCACGGCATCGGCCTTGAACTCGGGCGAATAGACCTTCATCACCATAATCGGTCACCCTCTCCCGACCCCCACCGGGGTCGGCGTCAGGGTGTCCACCACTCAGGGGGAGGCCCTCCGAAGCTGAAGGACCCCTTCGGCCGGTACGTGATCACCACGTTCGTCAAGGGCACCAACATGGGCCCCTACGAGGCCGCCCGCCACATCCCCGGTGTCAGCGGGCACGAGCTGTCGCTGTCCGCGAACCGGCACTTCTCCATCCCGACGCTCGACGAGGCGATCGCCGACCTGGTCAATGCGCACGCCCGCCTGGACATCTCCCAGGCGTGGGGCGACGGCTCCGCGGTCGCCGCGGACGGCACCCACATGGACACCTACCTCAACAATCTGCTGTCTGAGACGTCCGTGCGGTACGGCAAGCCGGGCGGCATCGCCTACCACCACATCTCCGACACCTACATCGCGCTGTTCACGCACTTCATCCCGTGCGGGGTGTGGGAGGCCGTCTACATCATCGAGGGCCTGCTCAAGAACACCTCCGAGCTGAAACCGACCACCGTGCACGCGGATACGCAGGGCCAGAGCTTCCCTGTCTTCGCGCTCGCGCACCTGCTGGGCTTCGACCTGATGCCCAGGATCAGGAACTGGAAGGACCTGACCTTCTACCGGCCCACGAAGAGAGCCGAGTACGTGCACATCGACGCCTTGTTCGGGGAGCCGGGCCGCAACGTCATCGACTTCGACCTGATCGAGTCCCAGGTCCGGCACCTGATGCGGGTGGCCGTCTCCGTGCGCGAGGGCGCCATCTCCTCCACGCTGCTGCTGCGGCGCCTGCGGGCGGGCTCACGCAAGAACGCGACATACACGGCCTTCCGCGAGGTCGGCCGCGTCATCCGCACCGTCCAGCTGCTGCGCTACCTCTCGGACGCCCCGCTGCGCCGGCGGGTGACCGCCGCCACGAACAAGGTCGAGGCGTTCAACGGCTTCTCCCAGTGGATCGGCTTCGGCAACGGCGGCGTCATCACCGACAACGACCCCGTCGAGCAGGAGAAGACCGTGAAGTTCAACGCCCTGCTCACGAACGCGGTGATCTTCCACAACGCCCTGGACATCGCCGAGATCGTGCGCCAGCTCCAGGAGGAGGGCTACATCATCGCCCCTGAGGACCTGGCCCACATCTCGCCGTACTTGACCGAGCACATCCGCCGCTTCGGCGAGTACTCCACCCACGAACTCGGCATCCAGCCCGAGGCGTACGACCCGCACCTGGACGTCGACTTCAGCCCGCTCCGAGGCAACGACCCGCCCGCCCCGGACGGCTACGGCCAGGCTGCATGATCAGGAGAAGTCGGCCCTGGAGTCCCACTGGCTCAGACACCAGGGGACACCTGACCCGCCGGTAGGTTGGCGGGGTCCTACCGCCGTTCGGCTTCTGTTTGGTGCTGGCCCTGGGTGCGTGCCAGGACTCGATGGACGGTGGCCCGGCTGACGGAGAAGAACTCGGCGATGGTGTGCTCGCGGGTGGCGTGCTCCTTGACGAGGCCGGTCCAGCCAGCCCCGCAGGACTTGCCGCGTAGGGGTTGTAACAGCTATAGTTACGACTAAACCCGAGGGGTGAGGGAGGTGGAGTCCGACGTGAGCGCCAACAGCAGGCTGACCATCGCGGCGCACACCCTGACATGGATCGGGCTGTATCAGCGGCGTGGCCACGAGGTCGCCACCTCCGAGCAGATCGCGACGAGCGTCAACACCAACCCAGTGGTGATCCGCCGCCTGCTGGGCGAGCTGCGCAAGGCCGGCCTGGCCGATTCACGGCGGGGTGCGGGGGCGGGCTGGATGCTCTCGCGGGACCTGGCGTCAATCACCCTGCTCGACGTCTACCGGGCGATCGAACCGGGACCGGTCTTCGCCCTGCATCGCGCGACACCGGACCCCGAGTGCGTCGTGGGCCACGGTATCGGGCCGGCGATGACCGCCGTGTACGACGACGTGGAGGCCGCCCTGCGCAGGGAGTTGGCCAAGACTACGCTGGAGGACGTGCTGCGGGACGTCTTGAAAGCCGCCTGACCTCGGACCGTCGACTTCCCCTGATCGAGGGGAGTCGCATTCCACGGCCACCGATGTAACCAAAATAGTTACACTAAGGAATTGGAGAATCTCATGGGACAACTGGACGACAAGACCGCCCTCGTCACCGGCGCCTCCAGCGGCATCGGCCTGGCGATCGCCCGCCGTTTCGCCGCCGAGGGCGCCACCGTCTACCTGACCGGGCGCCGCAAGGCCGCGCTGGACGCCGCCGTCGCGCAGGTCGGCGCCCGCGGCATCGCCATCCAGGCCGATGCCTCCGATCTCGGCGACCTCGACCGGGTCTTCGCCGAGATCGCGAACCGCAGCGGCCGCCTGGACATTGTGGTGGCCAACGCCGGGGTCGGGGAATACAGCCCGCTCGGCACGATCACCGAGGAAGAGTACGACCGCACTGCCTCGATCAATTTCAAGGGCACGGTCTTCACTGTCCAGAAGGCGCTGCCGCTGCTGACGGCCGGCGCCTCGGTGACACTGATCTCTTCCAACTCGGCCCTGCTGGCCACCCCGGGCCTGAGCGTCTACGCCGCCTCCAAGGCCGCGGTCCGCAGCCTCGCACGCACCTGGGCCGCTGAGCTGGCCGGCCGCGGAATCCGCGTCAACGCTCTTACCCCCGGCCCTGTCGAGACCCCTGGCCTGGCCGAGCTCGTCGCCGCTTTTCCGCGCGACGATCGGCCCACCGCGGCCGAGCCCGCCCCGCCGACCCCGCTCGGCCGCTTCGGCCGTCCCGACGAGATCGCCGCTGCCGCCCTCTACCTGGCCGGCGATCAAAGCAGTTTCACCACCGGCGCGGAACTGCTCGTCGACGGCGGCGTCACACAGCTCTAGGCGGCGGATCGGCGAGGCGGGACGCATTCGACGCTCCCGGGCGTCTGAGCCGCGTACTTGCGACCGTCTCGCCAGGGCAATGGCTTCGACGCAACAAGGAGTGCGTCATGAAGAGCGTGGTCCACTACCGGGCGGGCGACGCGGCAGCCGTCGCACACATCGAGGACCGGCCGGAGGCGCCGGCCCCTCGGGCCGACGAAATCCAAGTGCGTGTCAGCATCTCCCCGGTCCACCGCGGCGATCTGGTCGCGACGGAGACCGGCCTGCCGGACGGATCCGCGGGGCGCAGGCTGGGCACCGAGGCGGCGGACGTGGTGACTGCGGTGGGTCCATCGGTGCCGGCGCTCCGTGTCGGCGATCGGGTAGCGGTCTTTCCGGCCCCGGGCGCATGGTCCGAGCACATCACCGTGCCGGCCGAGGCCGCCGTAGCCGTCCCGGACTCCCTCAGCGACGAAACGGCGAGCGTCCTGCTCGTCAACACCATCACCTCTCGTGACGTGCTCCGTGCGGTCGATGAGCTGACGGCTGCCGCGGCAGCGCCGAGCGATTCTCCACTCCTCGTGTCGGGGGCCGCGTCCGCGGTCGGCAAGCTCATCGTTCAGCAGGCCCGCGACCGTGGCTGGCCCGTTGTCGCCGTCGTCCGCAGTGACCGTTCTGCGTCAACGGTCCACACAAACTGGCCGGACGTGCCCGTCGTGGTCTCCGGAAGCGGCGGCTGGCAGCGCGAGCTGGAGGGGGCGGTCGGCGGGAGGCCGGTGCCGGTCATCGCCGATGCGCACGGCGGTCCCTTCGTGCGGGAGATCCTGCCCTTTCTCGACGATGGCGGGACGCTGGTCGTCTGGGGCGATCTAGCCGCGCAGCCGTGGACGCTCTCGACGTTGGAGCTGCTCATGCGGGAACTGAAGGTCCGCGCGGTGAGCATCACGCGCTGGGCGACCCGCCCTGGAGATATCCGGGCCGCCGATCGGCGAGCCGCCCTCCAGATCGCCGCGCAGCATCCACACCTTCTCGCCGTTCATGCCGCCTACCCGCTCGCCGAGCTGCCGAGCGCCATCTCGGCGGCGCGGACCGGCGGCACCGGCACCGTATTGCTCAAGCTGAACTGACCAAACCTGGACCGCAGGGGAGCAGTGACCTCATGGAATTCAAGACCATCGGCACCATCGGTGCGGGAGCACCAGCACAAGCCGTGGCCGCCCACGCGGCACGCGCCGGGCACCCGGTGCTGGTCAGCAACAGCCGCGGCCCCAGCACACTCGGCGACGCCGTCGCCGCCATCGGGCCCGGCGCCTCGGCGGCCACGTTCGAAGAAGCAGCGGCGGCCGACCTGGTCCTGCTCGCCGTCCCGTTCGGCGCGGTCCCCGCGGTCGGGCGGCGGCTCGGGGACTGGACGGGCCGAGTGGTGGTCGACATGACCAACCAGTTCGCCCGGTCCGACCCCTACCGCGGCTTCGCCGACGTCTCGCCGCTGACCGGCAGCGAGTGGGTCGCCCAGCAACTGCCCGGCGTCACGCTGATCAAGGCATTCAACGCCATGTTCGCCACCTATATGGCTCCCGATCCCCGGCACCAGGACGGCAACCAGGTCGTCTTCCTCGCCGGTGACGACGAGAGCGCCAAGGCCCCCTTCACACGGCTGCTGACCGAATTCGGGTTCGCGCCGGTCGACCTTGGCGCGCTGCGCGAAGGCGGGGCGCTCATGCAGCTCGGCGGGCCGCTGAGCGGCAAGCACTTCCTGTTCCAGGGCTGAGGCCCGACCGACACCTCAAGAGACGAAGAGACAAAGGACAAGGACGATGGCAACAGATACTCAGACCTCGCGGACCGTGGCCGAGAAGTTCCTGGAGCGCCTCGGCAGGCAGGACCCCGACGGCATCCAGGAACTGTTCTCCGAGGAGATCGACTGGCACGTCCCCGGCAGTGACGCACTGCCCTGGACCGGGCGCCGTACCCGCCAGGAGGAGGTCGCGCCGTACTTCACCACCATGTGGCCGCACTTCGCGCACGGCCAGAGCAAGGTCGTGCTGGAGCGCTTCATCGTCGACGGTGGTGACGTGGTGCTGCTGGCGGTCTTCACGCACACCGCCGTGACCAGCGGCAAGGAGTTCACCACACCGGTGGCCATGCACCTGGCGGTCGAGGACGGCCGAATCGTTCGCATGCACCTGTACGAGGACACACTGACCGTCGCCGAGGCGTTCAACGTCGGCTGAGCGGAGGGCACTCAGGGACCCCGCGGCCCGGGGCGGCCCGGCCGGGCATGTACGCATAGGGTCAGCCGAGACACGGCCGAAGCCGAAACGGAGAGCAGAACTCGCCCCCGGCCAATCGCTGCCGGTCAGCACGTTGGGGCGGTCGGCCTTCGGCGATGACTGCCGATCAGGTCCCCCAGCGATGCCAGGCCATCGGCCGGTGTCGCCATGTCGACCAGCGTGCCGCCCGCCGGGTCTGCCGCACTGGGGACTTGACCGGCGCCCACGAACTTTCGTCCCCCACCGTGTTCCGCCGGTCTCCGGCCTCCTCGCCCGGCTGAATGGTGTTCGCAAACGATCGTTTGCCGACAGGCAGGCGACGCGTCCAATGAACCCGTGCAATCCGGGGGTTCACGGCAGCGCGAATCCAATCAGATCCGATGGTGATTGCTGACAGGGTTTGACGACAGGTAGGGTCCGATCCTCCGTACGGAAGGGGCCCGCGAGTGGCGAACCTGGTCTACAAGCGGGTCTCGACCGACCAGCAGTCGACCGCCCGGCAGAACCTCGTCCTGGACGAGGCCGGCATCGAGTCCCCGGTCGTCTTCGAGGAGGACCCGGGAACCTCCAGCCGCCTCCACCCGCTTCAGCGGCCGAAGTTCCGCGAACTGCTCACCTACGCGCGGCCGGGCGACACTGTGCACGTCTCCGAGATGTTCCGCCTCGTGCGCGGCACCGGCCACATCCTCGATGTGCTCGACGTCCTCCACCGCGACCAGGTGGCGCTGCGTATCCACGACGGCGCGTTCTCCGCGATGGACCTCACCGCCCGCCATCCGCGCACCGGCGAGCTGCTGTCCACCGTGAAGTTCATGGTGCAGACCCTCGCCGCCGCCGGCGAACTCCAACGCGACCTCCAGCGCGAGCTGACCTACGACGGACTGCGAGCCGCCGAGGCCAAGGGCAGCAAAGGCGGGCGCCGCCCCGCTGTGGCGGCCGACAGGGCCGGCGCCGTCCGCACCGCGTACCTGGAAGGCTGCTCCATCGCCGCCCTTGCCCGCGAGCACGACGTCAGCCGCGGCGCGATCCGCACAGCCGTCGCCGACCTCCTGCCCAACCACACCGGCATTGAGGAGGATGCCCCCGCGCCGGAGCTGCCGGTCACCCTCGATATGCCCGGCAAGGTCGCCGACTTCCTCCGCACCACCCAACTGGACCCCGCCGAGCGGGCCGCGCTCGACCAGGGGATGACCGTACGGCGCGGCCAGGGCTACACCCTGCGCGTCAGCGCCGTCCCCGCCGTGCACCGCCAGCTCCTCGACCGCTGCCAGCCGCTCGACGGCGCCCAGGGCGTCCCGGCGGTCCCGGCCCAGCGCAAGGCCCGCCGCGAGTGCGAGAACCGCGTCAATGCCCTCACGGACGACACCCCGTAGTGAGTTGCCCGGCCTCCAAGATCACCCCATGGCGGGTTTCTGGCGTATCTGGGTCACGCCCCCAGAGTCCCGTAAGTTCACGCAAACTGAAGGGTTCTCGGTGGGAACTCAAGGGTCCGTCGTCGTGCTCTGCGGAGTTGCTTCCGTGGGTTCGGGGCCAACTCGCGACCTTGCCGCTCCTGGTCCCCTGGACCGGCAAGACGCCGAGCGGCCCCCTGCTCGAACGCAGCGAAGCGGAGTTGAGAGCTTGGGGAAGGAGCTGAGAGCTTGGGGGCGGGGCAGCCTCGGGTCGCTGCTGTACCGGCGGGCGCTGGGCGAGGCCGTCGCCACGGCGCTGGCGGTACGCGACGGCGCGTCGACCGGCCCCGCACCCACGTACGCGCAGGTGCAGGCCCTCGTCGACGGGCCCGGCGTCACGTGCCGGTGAGCTTGTCGAGGTCGGGGGCGTAGACGGTCATCCAGTGCGGGTTCAGCCGGTAGTAGACGACCTCGCGGTTCCAGTCGAAGGCGTCGTCGCCGTAGAAGTCCTTCAAGTAGGCGAGGAGTTCCTGCCAGTCGGCCGTGGTCTCGGCGTCCTCGGGGTTCAGCTCCTCCACCGTGCCGTGGGTGAACACGCCGAGGTCCTCGCCGCGCATGTGCGCGACGCTGGCGGCCGGACGGGCCGCGAGATGACGGGCCTTGGCGGCGTTGCGCGCCGTGCCGAAGTGCCACCGGCCGTGCAGGAAGTGCCCGTCGGCGCCGCTGATCCGCGGTTCGCCCTTTGCGGTCACCGTGGAGAGGGCGAGCGTGCACATGCCGGTGAGGACCCCGGTGAGCTGCGCCGCCGTGATGGTGCGGCTCTCGACGATCGAGCGGAGGTGTGCGGTCGAGCCGGAGAGGGAGGAGCCGAGGAGGGACTGGAGCTTGTTGAGTTCTTCTGGGGTTTCGCGCATACGTCCATCGTCGGCCGTAAACCCGACACCCTCTGTCGTCATTGATGAAGCAGCGGTGAGGTTGCTCCGCGCGGGTTGCGCTCGGTGCTGCGTGGATGGCAACAGGTGGGGGACGAACGCCGGGACATGTTCATGTTCAGGGACCATCACCATCGCAGTTGGCCGCGGGGCCTCCCCCCTCCCCAGCCGGCCTGTCCTCCGTCCCAACCGAGCCCCCTTGTCCCGTCTCAAACGATCTGGCCCGGACCCAGATCTGTGGCCTGGGGCGACCAGATCAGTTGAGACGTGAGAATGCTGAGGCTCTCGGTTGAGCTTGTCCTGGGTGATCGGATGCCGGACGTTGTCTCAGCTGATCTGGTCCAGGTGGCATGTCCCTCCAGGTGCCTCTTGCGGTAGGCGCTGATCGTGATAGATGGGACGGGACCGCGTCTCGGATTCTCGGGACCCCACCAAGACCCTGCCGTCCCTCCGAGGCGGCACGCTGGATCAGGGAGAGGACATGCTGGCGAATCTGCTGCCCGGCCTTCGTGATGTCCGCGCACCGCTCTCAACGGGATGTATCTGGATCCTGACACTCTGGTTGGTCTTTGAGGACCGCGTGCCGACACAGCAGCGGGCTCGCGGCCTGTGGGCTTCGCTGTACCGCCTTGGTGACGTAGTGGGCCCTGCTGGAGTCCTCGCGTCCGGCGCCTTCCTCGCCTACCTCATCGGCGCCATGCTCGCGGTCCGAGTGGTCACTGTGAACGCGCAGGAAGCACCAAGGGCCGCCAGGTTCTGGGATGCCAGTAGGACCATCACGCCACGCGTGTCACGACTTGCTTTCAACGACCTGGTCGGCTTCTTGCAGGACAAGGGGCGGCTACCGCCCCCTGAATCAGAGACCAACGGAGGCAGGGGGCTTCAGCGCGAGCGCGGCCAGCGCCTCATGGCTAACCTCGCTGCGCGAGACATCCTCGGCGAGACCAGACAGCTTCGCACCAAGCTGCTGATCGCCAGCTACGACTTGTTTAACGAATATGACCGGGCCGTGGGTGAAGCGGAGTTCCGCAAGAATATCGCCTACGCCCTCGTAGGTCTGACGGCCGTGCTCAGCTGGCTGCACTCACCCTGGTGGGCCTTCCTGCTGGTCGTTTCCGTCCGGCTGTACGTCGCCGGCGTGGTCAGCGAGCGATCAGCCAACGACGTCATCATCCAGGCCGTGGTGGCAGGTCTCGTCACGCCCGTCGCCCTGAGCGGAGCCGCAGGCGTGCCGGCCGTTCCTGCAACACGGGGTCAGTAGGTGCACGCAGCGTTGCTGCCCGCGAAGGATTGAGACCATCCCCGGGCCGCTGAGACTGGGCATCGGAGAACCAGACCGTCTGAGACCGAAAGCGAGTCGGAGCAGATCACTTGAGACGGGGACCAGATCTTTGGAGACGGGACACCTCTGCCGTCGGCAGCGCGCGGACCACGCAACCCGTGTCCTGTGACAGCGAACCTTGGGCGCGTGCCACCCGAGTTTGACCACTGACCGCTCACCAGGAGATTTGGCTCCCCCGCTGCGTGAGGCAGAGCGTCAGGCTGCCGATCCAGTGAGGTTCCCCCGTTGCTCGGGAGGGGCTGATCAGCTGGTCAGAGCGGGTTGGCGGGGTTTCAGGTTCACTCGTTCGGACGCTGCCTGCTCGGCGTAGTGCTTCTCTTCGAACTCGACGGGGCTGAGGTAGCCGAGGCGTTTCTGGATGCGCCGACTGTTGTAGAACCCGTCGATGTACTCGAAGAGCGCGAGGTTCGCCTCGGCCCGGGTGGCGAAGGTGCGGCCGCGGAGGCCCTCGGTCTTGATGAGCATCCAGAGGTTCTCCGCCAGGGCGTTGTCGTACGAGTCCCCGACGGAGCCCATGGATGCCTCAATTCCTGCCCGCACCAAGCGTGTTGTGAGCTTCACGGACGTGTACTGACAGCCGTGGTCCGCATGGTGAATCAGCTGGCCGGGCTCGACCTCCCGGGACGCGAGGGCGTACTCGAGGGTGGCCAGCACGAGGTCGGCGTCCGCGTGGGCGGAGGTCTCCCAGGCCACCACCCGACGGGAGAACGCGTCCCTGATCGCCGACAGCCACAAGGGTCCCTCAAGGGTCGAGATCATGGTGAGGTCGGTGACCCACAGCCGGTTCGGCCTGTCGGCGGTGAAGTCGCGCCTGACCAAATCCGGGGCGAGGTCGGCGTCCCGGTCGCGGCGGGTGAAGCCCTTGCCCGTCCGGCGAGGACTGATCCCGGCGAGGCCGGCTTCGCGCATGAGCCGTTCGACTCGTTTGCGGCCGACGTAGACGCCTTCGCGCTTCAGGACGGCGTGCACGCGGGGCGAGCCGTAGATTCCGCCGGAGTCGGTGTGGATCTGCTGGATCTGCCTGGTCAGCTCGGTGTCCCGGCGGTGCCGTTCGCACGGCTCCTTCTTCGCCCGGCGCCAGCGGTAGTAGGTGGAGGAAGGGATGTGCAGTTCCCGGAGGGTGGGCTCGACCTCCAGGTTCTCGTGCTCGTCGAGGAGCGCGGTCACCTGGGCCGGGTCGGGTCGAGCTGTGCCGCGAAAAAAGCCGAGGCCGTCCGCAGGATCTCGTTGGACCGCTTGAGCTGGGTGTTCTCCTTGCGCAGCGCGGCCAGCTCGGCGCGTTCGTCGCTGGTGAGCAGGTCGTCGCGTTCGCCGGCGTCGGCCTCGGCCTGGCGGATCCAGCCGCGCAGGGCCTCATGATGGACACCGAGTTCCTCGGCCATGCGGCGGATCACGGGCTTCGGCTCCGCAGTGCGGTACATCCGCACCGCGCGCTCACGCAACTCCAGTGGGTATTTCCTCGGGGCAGGCATCAGCAGGGCTCCTCTCTGTGAGTCCTACCTGACCTGCTGTCACCATTCTCCGCATCTCGGGGGAACCTCACAGTCCCCATCGGGATACTCCCAGGCAGCGGCATCGGCCAGGACTCCGGGCAACTCCTCGCGCGCTACGGGCGGGCCAGGCTGATAGCCAAGCTGCCCGTCCGGAGCCGTCCACGAAGTCAGACGGCACACCTCGATCCACCCCCGGTCGACGAGCGAGAGAAGCATGGGCGCCAGCTCGCCCGGAGACGCGGCTACGAGTGGCTCGCCCAGGTCGCCTCGCACACCAGGGAGTATGTCGATCTCGAACGCATTGAGCATGAAGGCGCTCTCTGCAGCAGATAGCTGTTCAGGGGGCATGCCGCGATCGTCGCACCGTCAGAGACACGCCGGTCGTCCGGGCCCAGCGAGAGTGACTACGCGGCCCGAGATGCAGGCGGTCGGACTTCGGTGGCACAAAACCACTGATCACCAATCTTCGGTGACAACGCTCAACTTTCGCTCTCACGGGACAACCCGCCCGCCGTGGCCGTGCTCTGGCGGCGTTCAAGAACCGATCGATTCCTGAGCAATCGTCAAGGCCTGTGGATCGGTTGCTCTCACTTTCGCTGTGGTGACGTGATCGCGACGAGTTCGACCTCGAAGCCGTCGTCGTTTTCCAGGTAGGCGGCGTAGTGCCGTTCGCCGCCGGCGTGTGGATGCCGGTCCGGGAACAGCAGGTGCCAGCCGTGGTTTGCCGCGTCGGTGGCCAGCCGCTCGACCGTGCTGTCGTCCTCGACGTGAAAGGCCAGGTGGTTCAGCCCCGGCCGGCACCGGTCGTGCCGGTCGGCGGTGAGGGCCCGGGACTGCTCAAGGACCAGGTAGGTCGGCCCGAGGTGCCAGCTGCGGCCGTTGTCCCAGCTCTGGGTGAGGGTGTAGCCCAGTGCCTCCAGCAGCCAGCCGAGAGAGGTGAGCGCGTGGTCGAGGTCCGGCACCCAGAGTTCGATGTGATGCAGCGTGCCGCTGGTCGGCCGGCTCACGCGGCCACCGCCTCGGGGCGTTCGACGAGGTGACCGTTCTCGAAGCGGGCGCCGTTGCGGACGTGGGCGGCCGAGCTGCGGATCGCCACGCTCGCCCTGACATCGTCTCCGCCGATCGGCCCCGGCTGCTGACTCTGCCCTGACAGCATGCTTCTCCCATCAAAGGCGTGTACCGGTCGAGCAGATTTCACCGAAGTGGCTGTCCAGCGGCCTGGTCCAGCAGGGCCCGTGCGGAGTCCGCGTAGCGAATGGCGGTCTTCTCATCGAGTCCGAATACCCCTCGTTTCGCCCTGACCGTCGAGCGGTCAGAAACAGTGAGAACGCTTCAGGAATCTTGAAATTACGTCAGGGCGCGAGGAGCCACCAGAGCGAGGACGAACCCCCTGGTCACGAGGTTGGGGACTCAACGGGGCTCAGGAGAACTCACGGGATGTCGCACAACTGGGCTTCGCTCTGCAGATGTGCACGGTGCGCTACATCGGCAGGTTCCTGCCGGACGATCCACTGGGCGTGCCGTGGCCGGCGGTGGAGCACCTGGCCGAGCAGCTCGGCATCGAGGACGTCTCGGACGTGAAGCGGTACACCGAGCGACCGAAGACCGCGTACGAGCACGCGTGGGAGATCCGGGACGCGTACGAGTACCACGAGTACGACGCCCCGGAGTGGGGGCGAAAGTTCCGGACGTTCCTGCACGGGCGGGCGTGGACCGCGCATTCGGAGGGGCCGAAGGCCCTGTTCGACTATGCGGTGGGCTGGCTGCGGAAGCACCGGGTGCTGCTGCCCGGGGTGTCGGTGCTGGCGCGGCAGGTGTCCGAGGTCCGCGAGATCGCGGACAAGCGCCTGCACACCACGGTCGCCAGGGCGGCCTGGCGGGCGGACCGGTCGCTGCCCGCCGACCTGGTGGCGCTGCTGGAGACGCCGGAGGGCAGGCGGTACTCGTACCTGGAGACCTTCCGCCGGCCGCCGACAAAGACCACCGGTACGGCGATGAAGCGGGCGCTGGAGCGAGTGGACGAGATCGCCGTGTACCGGCTGGGGCGGGTGAAGCTGGACAAGCTCCCGCCGAACCGGCTCGCCGCGCTGGCCCGTTACGGCCTGGGGTCGAAGGCGACGAGCCTGGAGCGGGCGAGCGAGCCGAAGCGCACCGCGATGCTGACCGCGGTGATGCGGCACCTGGAGGCCAAGGCCATCGACGACGCGCTGGAGCTGTTCACGGTGCTGATGTCGACCAAGCTGCTCAGCACCGCGAAGCGGCTCACGAACAAGGACCGCCTCTCCACGCTGCCGCAGCTGGAGAAGGCGTCCCGCATCACCGCCCGCATGTCGAAGGCGTTCATGGAGGAGCTGGAGCACATCGAGGAGAGCGGCAAGGCGGTGGACGCGGCCGCGATGTGGAAGGCCCTGGAGGAGATCGCGCCGAGGGCCCAGCTGTGGAGCGCGGCCACCACGGTGGCGAGCCTGGTCCCGGAGGACGACGACTCGGCGGAGATCGCGATCCGCGAGGCGCTGGCCAACCGCTACAACACGGTGCGCCCGTTCCTGTCGCTGCTCGGCGACACCAAGATGCTCGGCGCGGCCCCGGCCGGGGAGCGGGTCCTGGCCGCGGTCAAGGGCCTGCCCGCGCTCAGCCGGCGCCAGGTGACGAAGAAGCCGCTGCTGAAGCGGGAGGTCGACGACAAGGTCGTGCCGCCGTACTGGCGCAAGGCGGTGTACGCGAACAAGGACCTGCCGCAGGGCGCGGTGGACCGCGACGCCTACGTGGTGTGCGTGCTGGAGCAGCTGTACCGGGCGCTGATCAGCCGCGTCATCTTCGCTTCCCCCTCGCACCGCTTCTCCAACCCGCGCGCCCAGCTGCTGGACGGCAAGCCGTGGCTGGCGGTGCGCGAGGACGTACTGGCCGGCCTGAGCCTGGAGGCGTCCGTCGAGGAGCATCTGGCGGAGCTGGTGGGGGTACTGGACGCGGCGTGGAAGCAGATGGCCGAACGCCTCGAAGAGGCCGGCGCAGATGCGAAGGTCAGCATCGAGGTGCAGCCCAACGGGCGGGCCAAGCTGAACGTGGACGCGCTCGGGGCACTCGGGGTGCCCAAGTCGCTGGCCTGGCTGCGGCGCCGGGTGGAGAAGATGCTCCCGAAAATCGACCTGCCGGACCTGCTGTTCGAAGTACACTTTTGGACCGGGTTCCTGGACGCCTTCGTGCACCTGGGCGACGGCAAGACCCACATGAAGGACCTCACCACCTCGGTCGTCGCGCTCCTGGTGAGCGAGGCGTGCAACATCGGCATGACCCCGGTGACCAACCCCGGCCACGAGGCGCTGACCCGCTCCCGGCTGGTCCACGTCGACCAGTACTACCTGCGGGCCGACACCATCGCCGCGGCCAACGCCACCCTGATCGAGGCCCAGGCGAAGGTACCGATCGTGGCGCACTGGGGCAACGGGCTGCTTGCCTCCGTCGACGGCCTGCGCTTCGTCGTCCCGGTCCGCTCCATCAGCACCGCCCCGAATCCGAAGTACTTCGGATTCAAGCGCGGCATCACCTGGCTGAACGCCGTCAACGACCAGGTCTTCGGGATCGGACAGACGGTGGTCCCGGGCACCCCGCGCGACTCCCTGCACATCCTGGACGCCCTGCTGAACCTCGACGGCGGGGTGAAGCCGGAAATGGTCGCCACCGACAACGCCTCGTACAGCGACATGGTGTTCGGCCTGTTCAAGATCCTGGGCTACAACTTCTCCCCGCGGTTCAAGGACCTGGACGACCAGAGGTTCTGGCGGGCGGAGATGGACGGGATCGAGACCGGCGGCTACGGGCCGCTGACGGACCTGGCCCGCACGAACAAGGTGAACCTGAAGAAGGTGACCACCCAGTGGGAGGACATGCTGAAGGTCGCCGGCTCGCTGGTCACCAACCAGGTGCGGGCCTACGACCTGCTGCGGATGTTCGGTAACCATGGACGGCCCACGCCGCTGGGGCAAGCGTTCGCCGAGTACGGGCGCATCGCCAAGACCCTGCACCTGCTCCAGGTCGTCGATCCGGTCGATGACACCTACCGGCGGCAGATGGGCAAGCAGCTGTCCGTCCAGGAATCCCGCCACACCCTCGCCCGGGACATCTGCCACGGCAAGCGGGGCACCATCCACCAGGCATACCGAGACGGCATGGAGGACCAACTCGGCTCGCTGGCACTGGTGCTGAACGCCGTCGTGCTCTGGACGACGAAGTACATCGACGCCGCGGTCGCCCAGCTGCGTGCCGAGGGCCACGAGATCAGCGATGCGGATGTCGCCCGCCTGTCCCCGCTGAAGTTCAAGAACCCCAACGTCCTGGGCCGCTACAGCTTCACCCCCTCCACTCCGTCCCAGGGCCTGCGCCCGCTGCGCGACCCGGACGCGCCCGAGCTGGACGAGGACGACGAAGGCGCGGACTGAACGCCCACATCGGGTGACGCGGGCATATCGGGTGGCCGGGTGCTCGGAAATCGCAAGCGCCGGCAGGGGAGCCGATGTCAGGCTGCCCGATATGTTCGACTAAGCCTTGATTGATGAGACCGACCTGGCGGCCTGCTCGATCTTCGCGCAGTAGGCTGCACGGGCTTCCTCGTCGATCTGCTGCTCGTGTTCGGCGCGCAGCCCGGTCCGGCCGTCGAGGCCCTCGCGCAGGATATCGGCGTGCCCGGCATGCCGGATGGACTCGCCGAGGACATGGACCATGACGGCGAACAGGTTCGTGTCGGCATAAGGCCCCGGCCACCACGGCACGTGGCCGGGGGCGTCGAGGGGAAGCTCGTTGATCGTCGCGTCCGAGTGTTCCCACGTGCGCCGGTAGAACCCGATGATCTGATCGCGGGTCTCGTCCTCGGTCGCCCACAGGTCGCTGCCGTCGGAGTCCTGCCACCGGGACAGCGGTTCCGGGGAAGGGCGGTCGAAGACCTCGCCGAAGTACCTGGCCTCGACGCTGGCCACGTGTTTGACCAGGCCGAGGAGGTTGGTCCCGGTCGCCGTCAAAGGTCGGCGCGCGTCGTATTCGGACAAGCCGTCGAGTTTCCAGAGCAGCGCCTCGCGGTCCCGCCGCAGTCTCCCGTGCAGGTTGTCCTTCGCGAATTCATCGATCATGCGACATGAACCTTCCATGGGCTGCTCGTAGTCTCAAGATCCCGTACGTGGTCCGCAACGGCTGGCAGAGAGACGTGGGGGCGGGGGCGGGGGTGGGGTGCGTAACGGCTCGCGGCCGACCCGACCTGCGAGGGTTACTGCGCAGGAGGACTACACGCATGCTGTTCGGTGCTGTTCTCTGATCCCGTTGAGTGGTTCGGGGCGGGGAGTGGAGAGGCGGACGGGTGCCAGGTGAGAATCCAGCCGGCGGTAAGCGCCACCGCGCCGCCTGCCAGGGCGATTGCGCCGCCTGTTCCAATGCCTGCGGCCACCGCGCCCAAGCAAACCGGTCCGACGCCCTGCAGCGTCATGCTGCCGGAGCCGAGCAAGCCGAAGGCCTGACCTTGGCCGTCCTGCGGCAGGGCGTCCAGGAACGGCCGTTGCAGGCCGAGACCGTAAGCGTATCCGAAGCCGCAGAGCAGCAGCAGACAGCACGAGACGCCCACTCCGGGCTCGGCAGCGAAGCCGACCAGCGGCAGCCCCGCCAGCACAACCAACGGGACTACCAGTCGCTCCCGGGCGGGTGGCCGCAGCAGTCGACCCACCAGCAGGTCACCGACGAGCATGCCGACCGGCAGGCAGCCCATCAGCACCGCGTACCAGCCGGGCGCGAATCGGTGTTCTCCCGCGTAGGCGACGATGAGGCCTTCCGCGCCCGCTACGAGCGCGACGGGTAGCCACTGGGCCAGCATCAGTCGCCGCACCGTGCGTCCGCGCAGCAGCAGGCCGGCACCGTGCAGGCTTGCCCGGACGGCCCCGCCATCACCCCCAGCGCTGCCGGGTGTGCCGCCGAACTCCCCCGGCTGCAGCCGGGGTAGCCGGATGCGGATAGCAAGCGCGCAGCCGAGGTGAAGGACGGCACTGACCGCGAGCGCCCGGCGTGGGCCGAGTGCCGCGACGACCGCACCTCCCAGCGCCAGGCCGAACAATTGCGCGCCGGAGGCAGCGATGTTGTTCAGTGAACGGCCCAGTACATAGGCGTCGCCCTCCAGCGACTGCGCGACCAGCCGACTCGACGCGCCGTGAAACACCGGTGTGGCGAGGGCGACCAGCGCCACGACACCGAGGCTTGCCGCGATCGGCATCCGCACCAGGGCGAGCAGCAGGGCGGCGACGCACGTCAAGGCGTAGCCGCCGGTGATGAGCGCGCGGGGCGGCAGTCGGTCGGCCAGTGAGCCCAGCAGCAGCGAGCCGAACAGCTGCGGGATGAAGCCGATGCCGAAGGCCAGTGCGCTCAGCAGCGCGGAGCCGGTGGCCGAGAAGACCAGCACCGAGAACGTGGTGATCCGCAGCGCGTCCGCAGTGATCGCGACGGCGCGTGTTGAAAAGAGCAGCCGGAATCGTGGCTCGGCCAGCACCTCCCGGTAGGTGGCACGGTGGTTGCCCTGCGGGGGTTCGGCGGTTGGGGTCATGACGCGCAGCCTCGCCGTGCGCCCACACCACACACCAATGATTCGTCGCTGGACGAATCGGAACAGACGGCCTTCGGTAGCATGGCGCGGTGCTGCGCTTCGAAGTCTCCGTCGAGGCCCTGCTGCGCAGCCGCTTCGCACTGTCGCCCGCGCTGGACCTGTGCTTCCTGCTGGGCTCGCTCGCCGGCCGAGACAGGCCGCTGCCGCGAGCCTGGGCCCCCCGACTCCTGCCCGCCTTTGAACGGCTTCGCCGCGAGAGCGAACTGAACGCCGCCCTCGCCCTGCACACCCCGCGCGGGGGCGGACCGAACTTCGTCGCCCCGCCCCCGCGCGGCCTCAACCAGACCTGGGCGGACGACCTGGCCATGATCCGGGCCACACCGCTGGAAGCGGCCCGCCACGAAATCGCCACCAACGCGACCGGCCCGTTGGCCCGTGATCCCCGCGTACGCGCAGTGCTGGACTCGACGGACGCCGTCTCCAGGATCGCCGAGGCGATGGACCAGGCCTGGCACGAGCTGCTCGCCGCGGACTGGCCGCAACTGCGCGCGATCTGTGAGCGCGACGTCGTGCACCGGGTGGGTGTGATCGGCGAACACGGATGGGCCACGACCATCGAGAGCCTGCACCCGAGCATCGCCTGGCAAGCCGGCGGCATCGAGATCGGCCACTTCCCTCAAGTAGGAACAGTCCGCCTCGCCGGCGACGGGCTCCTGCTGATCCCTTCGGTCTTTGTCAGGAATATCGCTGCCCACACGGAAGACCCCTGGCCCCGGACCTTGGTCTATCGCGCCCGCGGCACCGCCGCCCTGTGGGGCGAACAGGAGACCGGCCCCCGACCGGACGCGCTGACCGCTCTGGTCGGCCGGGCCCGAGCCCGGCTGCTGGTGGCGCTGGACGCCCCGGCCAGTACCAGCCACCTCGCCCGAAGCCTCGCCATGGCACCTGGCGCGGTAGGAGACCACCTCGCCATCCTGCGAGGCGCGGGGCTGCTCGTCCGCGCCCGGTCCGGACGGTCGGTGCTCTACCGGCGCACCCCGCTCGGCGAGGCACTGGTCGCCGGTTCGGACTGAGGGCTCAGATCAGCGACACCGACCCCGATGCCGAGCGATTCTCACAAACGGTCCTTTAGCCGAGCAAGATCAAGAAGGCTCGCACGGAGATCACAAAGCGCCGGTTCGGTTCGCAGAACCCGTTCTCACTCAAAAGTGGATTCCGAGCACTTCTGAGAATCGTTTGTGACAGCATCTGTGGGCATGACGGTCCCTCAAGAGTCTTCTCCGAGCGACGCCGACGACGTCGAGCGTCACCCCTGCCCACGTTGCAAGGCCGACCCCGGCTCGCCGTGCCGCTCGCGCTCCGGCGCGGTCGCCGGCACCTATCACACCGGCCGCTTCACCAAGGTGCCTCGGCTCGCCAAGCTCCTGCGCGTGCCCACCCCCGCCGACCGCGGGCCCGGCCAGCCGTGGCGCCCCGGCACCCCGGTCCCGCTCGCCCTCGCGCCGGACACCCCGACCGCCGACATCCGCATCGGGTACGCCCGCTGCTCGACGCTCACCCAGGAACTCCAGTCCCAGCTCGACGCGCTGGCCAAGCACGGCATCCCGCGCGACAAGGTGTTCTCCGAGAAGATCAGCACCCGCGTCCGCGTCCGGCCGCAGTTCGAGGCCGCGCTCGCGCTGGCCCGCCAGATCAAGGCCCACGCCCCGCACTGCCGCGTCATCTTCACCGTCTACGAGATGAAGCGCCTCGGGCGCGACGCCGCCGAACTCACCGCGCTCGCCGACCACCTCACCGCCCACGGCCTGGTCCTGGAGATGCTCGCCGGGCCGCTGCCCGGGATGTACGACCCGAGCGGGCCGGGCCGTCCGCTGTTCGCGTTCTTCGCCGCGATGGCGGAGACCGAGCGGGAGAACATCCGGGAGTCGACCCTCGAAGGACTCGACGCGGCGGCCCGCAAGGGCAAGCACGGCGGCCGCCCGCCCGTCATCACCGAAGACATGCTGCACACCGTGCTGCGGCGCCGGGCGAACGGCGAGTCGGTCGAGCAGATCCAGCCCGACCTGATCATCCCGACCGGCAAGCGCAAGGGCCAGGCCCCCAGCGTCGCGAGCATCTACCGCGCGCTCGCCGAGCACGAGAAGAAGGAGGCGTACCCCGAGGCCGTTGCCCAGGCGCACGCCGACTTCGCCGACCTCCAGGACGTCGACGACATCCCTCGCCCCCGCCGAGTCCGTATCCGACCCTCGGACGATCCGCTCACAGCCGGAGAAGCCGATCTCCGCCAGCGCCTCCAGACCCAGCCTCACCCGAACTCGGAGACCGCCACCCAGGAACCATGATCGTTCTCAGCGCCAACCGCTGTACCGATGTTCCTACCGACGCCAATTGCATCGGATGCGAATAGGCGACACCCGTCCTGGAGATTGGCCCCGGACCGCATGGAAGTGGTCTCACCAGGGACGCTGACCTCGGAACCACGGTAGCGGTCTCCTCGGCGGACGCCTGTGAGTCTCACTCCATCGAGCGATTGAACTGCGAAGACGCCCCCCGGTCGCATCTGATGCGAAATTCTCGCGTCAGATGCGATAGACGGAGAGTGATGGCGGATGGGTGGAGACGGCCTTGTTCCAGGGTCTGCTCGGCTGCACTTGGTGGACGGTCTGCCGTTGTTACGGCCGGACGAGCAGGTCTTCGAGGCGATGATCAATGGCTGGCGCAACCAGCAACTCGCCCGGAACCTGTCGGTGGGATACGTCGGTGACCAGGAACGCACGGTCCGGGCCTTCACCCGGCATGCAGATGCGATGCCGTGGCAGTGGACGCCGCAGCACGTCGACGAGTGGTCGGCCGATCTGCGGGCCGTGCACGGCTGCGTCCGCTCCACCCTGCGCAACTACCAGGGCTCCGTGCGCCAGTTCTGCGACTTCCTGATCAACCCGGCCTACGGCTGGGCAGACGAGTGCCTGCGGCACTTCGGGACGCACCCGGTCCAGGTGGTCTACGACTGGAACGCTGCGACGCACGCCGACGAGGCCGAGGGCGAGCCGGAACGACGGGCCTTCACCCGGCCCGAGCTGGAGGCGTTCTTTGACCACGCCGACGAGGAGGTGGTGCGCGTTCGCGGCAAGGGCCGCAAGGGCTGGCTGCCGGCCTTCCGCGATGCCGCCCTGTTCAAGGTCGCGTACGCCTACGGCCTGCGACGCAACGAGACCCGGATGCTGGATCTCACCGACTTCGGCCGCAATCCGGAGGGCCGGGAGTTCGGTGAGTACGGCACCCTGCTGGTCCGCTACGGCAAGGCCAAGAAGGGCTCACCGCCCAAGCGTCGCAGCGTGCTGACCGTCTGGCACTGGACACCCGGCACGATCGAGGAGTGGATCAGCGAGGTCCGGCCTGGGATGCGGTATTCGACCGGCCGGGCCCTCTGGCCGTCCGAGCGAGGCCTGCGGATCGGGGTCCGGGACCTGTCCCCGAGTGGTGGACACCTCTGATCCCGGCCCCGGCAGGGGCCGGGCAGGAGGCATCTTTTATGGTGATGAAGGTCTACTCGCCCGAGTTCGAGGCGGACGCGGTCGCGCTGTACCTGTCGGACCCGAGCCACACCTTCGAGGGCATCGGCAAGGATCTGGGGATCAGCCGCGAGACGCTGCGTAACTGGGTACGGGCCGAACGGGCCCGCCACGGCGGGGGCAGCGCGACGAGCACGAGCACGGAGAAGAACACGGTGGATTCCCCGCCGACGGCCGAGGAGCTTCAGGCCGAGAACGAGGCCCTGCGCCGGGAGCTGGCGGCAGCGCGCAAGGAGATGCACAAGCTCGCCACCGAACGGGACATTCTCCGCAAGGCGACGAAGTTTTTCGCACAAGAGATGACCTGGTGACCAACCGCTTCCAGTTCATCGAGGACCACCACCGCGCCTGGGGCGTGAAGCGGTTGTGCGCCGTGCTGGAGGTGGCCCGCTCCAGCTTCTACAAGTGGCGGGCCGGCCGTGCGGCCCGCGCCGCGCGCGAGCGGGCCGACGCCGCTCTGGCCGAGCGGATCCGGGCCGTGCACGCCGAGTGGGACGGCACCTACGGCCGCCCGCGGATCACCGCCGAGCTGCGCGACGAGGGCGAGCGCGTGAACCACAAGCGTGTCGGACGGGTCATGCGCAAGTACGGCATCGCCGGGCTGCGGCTGCGCAGGCGCCAGGTCACCACCGTGCCCGAGCCGTCCGCCACGCCCGTGCCGGACCTGCTGCGGCGCGACTTCACCGCGAGTGAACCGAACCTCAAGTACGTCGGCGACATCACCTACCTGCCGGTGGGCGACGGTGAGTTCCTGTATCTGGCGACGGTGATCGACTGCTTCTCGCGTCGTCTGGCGGGCTGGTCGATCGCCGATCACATGCGCACCTCGCTGGTCACCGATGCGCTCCGGGCAGCCGCCCGGGTTCGCGGCGGCCTGGCCGGCGCCGTCTTCCACAGCGATCATGGGGCCCAGTACACCTCTCGTGAATTCGCCGCAGTCTGCGCCCAGTTGGGAGTGATCCAGTCCATGGGCGCGGTCGGCACGAGCGCGGACAACGCCCTCGCCGAGTCGTTCAACGCGGCCCTCAAGCGCGAGACGCTCCGCGGTGCCCGTCGCTTCGACGGGGTCCGCGCCTGCCGCCTGGCCGTCTTCCGTTGGACCACCCGCTGCAACACCCGCCGCAGGCACTCACGCCTCGGGCAGCAGGCGCCGATCGCTTACGAGCAGCAGTCAGCTACCCTGACACTTGCCGCATAACGACACGAATGGTGTCCACCCTCCGGGGACAAGGCCCGTGAGAATCCGGTCATCGGCAGTCGCGCGCACCGAGGTGTGCCAGACGTGCTTGGCAGGACGTGCGTGTTCGGGCAGCGCCCGGACCGGCTGGTCGAGGAGCTGCTGGAGGTCCTTCAGGGTGGCCTTCGGGTCGCGGCCGGGGTCGGGGGACAACGACCTCGCCCGCGATTGTGAGAGTTTCCTCCGCAAGGCGGGGGCAGGCCGCGACGGCCTTCTGAACGTCTTCGTGCCGCACGCCACGACCGGCGTGGCGATCATCGAGACGGGCGCCCAGCGACGACGACCTCCTGGACGCTCTCTCTGCACACCCTGCTGCCCGCCGACGACCGCTGGCAGCACCCCCGGCAGCCCCGGCCACGGCCGCGACCACGTCCTCCCGGCCCTCGTCGCGCCCCATGCGGCTCTGCCGGTCATCGGCGATCGGCTGGAACTGGGGACATGGCAGTCGGCGTGCCCGGTGGATACGCACCTGCGACGGCGGGGTACCTCCCACCGTCGTGACTTTTTCCTCGTGCCCGGCCTGGCCGATGGGCGGGACCAGGGGACTGCCTCAGGCCGGCTTGCGCCACACGGAGATGTGCTTCGCGGAGTCCTGGGTGAACGGCGCCCCGTCCCAGTCCGCGACGCGGCGTTCCAGTTCGAGCCCCGCGATCCGTGCCATCAGGTCGAGCTCCGCCGGCCACGCGTACCGGTGCCGGGAGTTGCCGCGGCGGTAGCGGCCGTCCTCGCCGTCGCGGGTGAGGTGGTGCGAGACGAGAATCTGCTCGACCAGGTCGAAGGTGTCGAAGCCGAGATGCCGCTCGGAGACGTCGAACGGCACCGCGACCTGCCCGGGCGGCAGGAACCGCAGCGGCGGCACGCCCAGCTCGATGACGAATCGGCCGCCAGGCGTCAGGTGACGTGCGGCGTTGCGGAAGCACTCGACCTGCTCGGCCTGGGTGAGCAGGTTCGTGATCGTGTTGTAGACGAGATAGACCAGGGTGAACTCGCCGGGGATGACGGTCGTGGCCATGTCCCCGATGACGACCGGGAGCATGTCCTCGTCGATCTTGCGCCGCAGGACCGCTGCCATGTGCTGGGACAGTTCGATGCCCGCAACGGGCACGCCGCGTTCCCGGAGCGGGACGCCCACTCGTCCGGTTCCGATGGCGAACTCCAGTGCCCGGCCGTCTCCGGCGAGTTCGGTGAGGAAGGCGAGGGTCGGTCCGAGAACAGCGGCCGAGGACATCTCGCTCTCCTCGGCGTCGTAGCGGTCGGCGGTCGCACGGGTCCATAGCTCACTGCTCGTCACGGGCGGCCACTTTGCCGGGCGCGGCGGGGAGCTGTCCATGTATTTAGACGCCGTTTCTTATGGCGTGATCGCTCATTGAACCGTGCATGACGGATCTGGTTGAGCGGCTGGTGCCAGAGGAGTTGTGGGTGCTGTTCCGGCGGGTGGTGCCGCCGATAGAGGTGAGGCGTCCGCAGGGCGGGGGTCGGCAGCGGGCGGGTGACCGCGAAACGCTTGCCGCGATCATCTTCGTGGCTACATCGGGATGCACTTGGCGGCAGTTGCCGCCAGTGTTCGGGCCGGCCTGACCCACGGTCTACCGGCGCTTTGCCCTGCGGAGCCCGGACACGGACTCTGCTCAGCCTGCTGGCAGAGGCACCCTGACCGCCCCTTCATCGCCGCCGAAAACCTGGCATCCCGGCTCGCCGAGCCGGTGCCCTGGCTGGGTGACTTCGCTGGGCATCTCGCCGACCGGCACTGCGTGAGCCGTGCCTGCACCATGATCAGCACGCTGGGCAGGCCGCTGAACGACGAACACCCCAACCACCCCCAAGCCCTCCTGGACCGTGCCCGCCGCCCCGGCCGTTCGATGGGCTCCCTCGCTCGCGCATTCGATGCCTTCCTTACTCAGTACGGCCTCGCCCTTCCCACCGACCAGGCGCAACGGCTCGCCGCCGGACGCCGACGACGCCGCATCGACGCCATCCCGCTCCCGTTGCGACCGCCGGTGCAGGCGTTCGCCGAGTCCATGCTGCGAGCACGCGAGCGCGCCAGGAAGGCCGGCACCCTGCCGCGCTCGGGCCCGCAGCATGGCGACATCGGCCAGGCAGTCCCCCAGAGCCGTCGCGAGCGCGATATCCGGCAGGACCGTGCCCGGGTCGTGCACCGTCAGCGGCTTGCGCCACGGCGTCGGCGCCGCCGATATCGCGGTGTCCAGGCCCACCTTGCGGACCGTCTCGACCATCAGCACCACCCCGGCCTGCGAGACCAACCCACTGCCACCGCCCTCGACACGAGCACGCGGGTACAACCCGACACGCTTGCTCACCTGGAGAGTGCTTCTTTCCGTGCAGCCAACAGGACCTTGGACATGTCCCATCGTTGCAGGTCAGAAGCACTCTCCGGTTATTTGGTCAGGACGTGGAGTGTCAGGCTGGGTGGCTGAGAATGGTCAGCTGGCGTTGCCGATCAGCTTCCAGGGCTCGTGGTCGGCGTCGGCCCCGGTGCCGGGGGCATTGCCCTGCGTCCACCACTTGGCCTTCCAGACCTTGCCGTTGTACTTGACCGTGGTCTGCTCGATCGGCTGGCTGGCCGGGGAGTAGACCTTGGTCGCGTCCCAGTTCCCGGCGCTGCAGCCACCGGCCGGCGGGGTCGCCGTACCGAGTCCCTTGAGGTTGTCGGTCACCGGCGCGTACGCCGTACCGCCGATCGACAGACTCGTGTTCACCGGACCGGTGATCGGGAGGTAGTAGATGATCGGCAAGTCGAGCGACTTCCCGGCCGGGATGATCTGGCAGTAGTCCAGCGTCGTACTGATCCGGTGGAGCGTCGTACCGGGTGTCAGCTTCCACTGGCCGCCTTGGGCATCGGTTTGCCAGTTGCCGTCCTTGACCAGCCATGACGTCGAGGCCGGGATGTCGAACGACAGCTTCGTGTCCTTGCCACCGCCGAGCGTGCGCCCGGTGTTGTTGGTGATCCGGACGGTCGGCTGCAACGGCCACAGGTTCGCCGTCGAAGTCGGGTAGTTGACCAACTCGACGCTCACGTTGGCCGTCACTGTCGGCGCGGCACCGCTGCTGCCGGTGCGCAGATTGTTGTCGTAGGCAGTGGCATTGCCCAGCTTCTGGTTCAGCCGGGTGGTCAGCGTGTACCCCATCCCGCACGGGGTGTCCGGCTGGACGTCGGCCGGGCAGGCGTAGTCGCCGCCGAGTTCCCACATCATCACGCCGCCCGCACCGGTCGACTTGACCAGATCGGTGACCGCGTCGATGCCCTGCTCGTCCTCGGTCGAAAGGAACACCTTCTTCTCGGCGTTCCACAGCCACGACGTCTTGGTGGTGTCGTCCCAGTACCGGGTGTAGTGACCCGTGCGCCGGTCGGTGACGTCGGTGTGCGGCTTCAGCCCGACGCTGGGGGCGTAGACCGGGGTGATGTTCTTCTCCAGGTTCTTGGCGTGCCACAGCGGGTTCGTCCCGGAGCCGAGCTCGCTGCCGTTGTTGGTCTCGTCGTGCCAGATGTTGTCGATGCCGAAGGCACCGTCACCGCACGGCCGTTTGATGCCCGTACCCGGCTCGCAGCCGTTCGGCTTGGGCGACGTACCCCACAGGCCGTTGGTGCCGCCGGTAACGTTCTGCCAGCCGCGCGTGTAGTAGGGCACACCGATGTTGACGCGCCCGGCCTGCATCGCGCCGCGCATGTACTTCATCGCCCAGTCGGTGTTGAAGTACCCGATCTTCCCGTTCTCCGGGGTGGCGTACTGGTCGGCCAGTTCGGGGTCCTTGCCGTCGTCGAACAGTGCCGCGTTCGGGCCCACGACGTCGTTCCAGGTGCCGTGGTAGTCGTACGCCATCAGGTTGGTGAAGTCCTGGTACTTCAGCGCGGTCTGGTTCGCCATCCCGCGGGCCAGGTAGCCGGAGGCCGACGACGCCGAGGTGAGCAGGTAGTACTTGCCGTCCGCGGCCGAAGCCCGGTTCAGCGAGTCCCGCAGCGCCTTCATCAGCGCGGCGTATGTCGTGGGCAGGCCCTTGCGGCGCGGGTTCGCCACCGCCCAGTCGGCCGGATTGCCGGTGTCCTCGAGGACCGTGGGGTACTCGAAGTCGATGTCGACACCGTCGAACCCGTAGGTCCGCAGGAAGTCCACGACCGAGCTCGCGAACGTGTCGATCCCGCCCTGGTTGACCGAGCCGTCGGCGTTGGTGGTCATCGTGTAGAAGCCACCGGAACCGGCCCAGCCACCGACGGATATCAGCGTCTTCACTCGCGGGTGCAGGCGCTTGTACTTCGTCAGCAGGTTGAAGTGCCCCTTGTAGGGCAGCGAGGGATCCATCTCGGCGCCGACCTCGCCGGGCCACTCCTTCTGGGTGGCGTTCGAGTCGACCTTGATCTTGTTGTTCTCCACCGACGCGAACGCGTAGTTGAGGTGGGTCACCTTCGACCACGGGATGTTCTTCACGAGGTAGTGCGGCGTGCCGTCGGCGCCCGTACGGCCACCGTTGAAGTAGCCCACGACCCGGCGGCTGCGGCCCTCGCCGAGCCATTCGCGGCCGTCGCTCTGATAGATCTTGCAGTACGGCGTCGCCACACCCGGAGTGGTCGCCAGACCGTCCGGTCGGCAGTCGCCGGTCGCGGCCGGCCGCGTACCGCCGTCGTCGCCACCGGGGTGCGACTCCATAGGGTCGCCGACACCGCCGTTGACACCGAGATCACCGGCACCGCCGTCGGTGCGGCTGCCGTCGCCGTAGCTCGGCACCAGCCAGCCCTCGATGTCACCGGCACCACTCGCCGCGGCCTCCTGGGCCGCCTTGAGGACGGTCTTCGCCGTCGTAGCCCTAGTCGTAGCCCCGGAGCGGGTCAGGGTGAAGTCCTGGATCCCGTCGCCGTTGAGGTCGGCGAAGGTCCCGGTGGTGCCCTGGAACGGGTCGCCGGCGCGGATCACGCCCAGCGACTTCCAGCCGGAGGTGACGCTCCACGGCGAGCCGGTGTTCTCCCAGGCCCGGACGTCACCGGTGGTGAACTCGACCCGGACCGTGTCGGCCTTGCCGTCACCGGTGATGTCGGCGAAGGCGACCTGCGCGGCGGGTGACTCACTCGGAGTGGCGAAGCCCGAGATCTTGCTCCAGCCGCCCGGAGTCGGCATTTCCTTGCCCTTGTTCTGCCAGGCGGTCGGGAAGCTCATCCGGTCCACCGTGATCAGGTCGTCGCGGTGGTCACCGTCGAGGTCGGTGAAGTACATCTGCGGCGGGTAGCCGAGGTTGTTCGCGACGATCGTCGCGGTGCCCCAACTGATGCTGTTGCCGCTGCTGGTGTTGCGCGACATCCGCATCGCGACGATGCCGGTCGGCGAGTCGGCCGGCGGCAGGATCCGGATGTAGTCGTCCTTGCCGTCACCGTCCAGGTCGGCGAAGTAGACCCCATCCGGGTTGTTCCCGCGGTCGGCCGGGCTGATGTCGCCCAGTGAGACCGCTTCCTTGGTCGGGTCGTCGTTGCGCCAGCCGGTGACCTTGCCGTCCGTACCGACCACCGCGTAGTCGGCCTTGCCGTCGCCGTTCAGGTCGGGGAAGGCGATCTTCGAGCCGGTCGCGGCGGCGTCCCGGATCTTGCCGATCGGCTTCCAGACGTACGAGCGGCCGCTGATCATGTGCTGCAGGAGCGCGATCCGAGTGCCTGCGGCGAAGGCGTCCGCGATCTTCTTGTAGCCGGTGTCGGTCGGGTAGATCTCGTTGGTGATGTCCTGCGTGGTCACCGCGCCCATGTCGACCAGCACCAGCCGTGCGCCGCCTTGGATCTTGGCGTAGGCCATCGTGCGGAGCGCGCTGTTGTAGGCGTCGATCCGGGCCTGGTACGTCGGGTTCGTCGACGGCGGCAGGGTGCCGAGCAGGACGGTCGTCGTCGGCGAGGTTCGGTAGATCTCGTCCAGGAAGCCCCGCATCTTCCCGGCCGTCGCGGCGCCGTCGGCACCGCCGGTCAGGTCGGCCGTGCCCGCGATCAGGGTCATCATGTTCGGCCGCAGTGTTGTCAGCGCGGGGATCGTCTGGGCCTTGATGTCGTCGATTCCCTTGCCCGCGAACCCCATGTGGTCGGGGTCGCCGCGCTTGCCGTTCTTCTGCTCACCGACGAAATCCGTGCGCTTGAAGATGAAACTGAGCGCGCCACCGAACAACGCAGCGATGGTTATGCCCTTCGCCTGGGTGCTCAGTTCGTCCCGGTAGCCGGTCTCGTCGGTGCTGTTCGCACCGACCGTGATCCCGTCACCGACCGGCATCACCCGGAGCTCGTCGATCTCCGGGCTGGCGGCGGGAGACGGAGTGGGCCCGGCCGCGTTGAGCCGGCCGAACTGGACCGGCTGGTGGTCGGAGCCGCCCTCGGAGCGGACATCGACCGCGGTATCGAGATTCAGGTGGGTGGTGACGAAGTAATCCAGCTCACCACCGCTCTGGTGGGTCGCCTGACCCGAGCTGTGGATCCGCATGGTCGGCGGGAAGTGCGTCCGGTTGGCGAGGTCCTGCGGGTCGACGTTGAAGTCGCCACCGATCGTCACGTGGTAGGTGACGCCACGCTGGTTCCCGAGGGCCTCGAGCCGGTCGTCGATGGCGTCCAGCATCGGCCCGGAGTCACCGCCACCGCCGGACAGGCCATGGAAGGTGAAGTACCACTCGTTGCCGAACCGCGCCCCGAGCGCGTTCCGGCCGGCGTCGACCGGGTTGCCGACGACTATCAGCTCGTCGGGCGCCTCGCTCAGGACGAGCGCGATGTTGACCCGGCCGCCGATCCGGTGCGGGTTGGTCGCGTCGTCGTCGGTCTGCAGGAAGTAGACCTCACGGGTCGGGATGGGATTGCGCCAACTGGAGTCGACGACCCAGGTGTGGTGCAGCACGGTGTGCTGATGCGTGTTGCCCTGGCTGTCGACCGTGGTGAAGGTCTGTCTGGGCTGTGCGGTGCTGCCCGGAGGAGGCTCCGGGCCGGCCTCCTGAACCATCACGATCGGCACCTGCAACGCGAACTGCCTGACCGTGTTGGTCCACTTGCTGCCCGTCGGTGCGCCGTTGTTGGCCCCCTGCATGTTCCAGGAGACCAAGGGCGTGGTGGCCGCAGGGAAATCGGTGGCGGAGGCCGGAACGACAAGTGCCGCTGCCAGCCCGGCCATCATCACCACTACGGCGATTAATCGGCGGAACAAAGAGTTCCTCCCCGTTTCTCACATCCAACGGATCGGGAACAACCGATCGCTGGTCACTAGTTGACCTTCTCAAGGTACGTCTCGATCGTTCCTGACGATAGGTCAACTTATCGGCCAGTCCTGAGTGTTGAGTGCCGATGGCCTACCGGAGTCGGGGCAGGCTGAGTCCGGATCCACCGTCTTGATTCAGGAGTGGTCATTCCGGGGGGCTCGTCGGCACCTCCCGTCCGCTCCGGAGCGACCGGCCGCCGCTCAGTGCGGGTGCGCACCGGCAGTGAGCCGACGACCGCGCGCAGCCCGCTGGGCTTGCGGATGGCGTTGTCCGCTGTCTTCCTGCCCCTCTTCGCCGCCGCTACAGCAGGGCTCGCCGTGTGGGCCGCGCACCAGGGGCCCGGCGACAGCCCGAGCCGTGGCCCGCTGACCGTGCTCGCGGTGATCTGTGGAGTGCTCACCTCGGCAGCGGCTGCCGACCTCATGGCGGTCAGGACACGAAGGCGGCAGCACGAGCGCGCCGACGGCAGTGCATGACCGTGACAGCAAGGCACGGCCGCGCGCCCCTGTCACCAGTGGCGTGAGGTCCGGCTCGTCCAGCCAGAGGACGCAGCGTAGCCTCGGAAGGGGGAGAGTGGGAGTACCGCATGACCGACCACGATGATCGTAGGTCACCCCCGGCCTCGGGGACGCGCGCGGACGACGACCACGACGCACAGGCTGACCCCGGCTGGCCGCAGAACACCGAAGAGGAGGCCGACGAGACGCCGCCGCCGCCAGGGACCGCCGACGCCCTCGAGGAGGAACCTGCCGTACGTCAGGCCGTGGACGACGACACCAGCACTGCGGCCTTTGGTGAATACCGCGAGGAGGAGCGCGGACAACAGGCCCCCGCGTTCCTGGAGCCGACGGACAGCGACGACTGAGCGTGAGCACAGCGGGGAGAGGGGCGCATGAACGTAGCGGCAGGGTGGTCACCCTGAAAGTCGGTCTGCTGACCCGGCCGGGAGCATACGGGCGAGCGTCAGGGCGCGTCACTGGATCGTCAGCTCTTGAACTACCTCCCGCACTCACGGAGAACCGCTCTCCCTGGCGGAGCTTCCAGATCAGCACCTGAGCGCGAGAGGATACGGATCCCGCCCTCTCGTGAAGCCCAGGAGGCCATGATGAGCACCGCTGGTCCCAACCTCTGCCTCTGCGGCTGCGACACCGAGATCGGTGCGGACAGCACTTTCGCGTCCGGACACGACAGCACGTATATGTGGCGGGTCCTCAAGGAAGACTTCGGCGAGGGTAAGGGCGTCAGCGAGCGCTTCCTCGACTGGTACCTGAAGAACCGCCCTCGGAGGTCATGACGCGGGACTCTCTGAGCGCTGCTGCGACGTGCCCCATTGGAGCCGGGCACGGGACTGCTGCATGATCGGGTGACAGCGGGGTTTATGCAGCCAGGGCTGCGGCTGGGGTCATGATGGTCTCGTACTCGACGGGGGTCAATCGGGCCAGGCGTTTCTGGCGCCGGCGTCGGTGGTAGGTGCGCTCGATCCAGGTCACGATCGCGATCCGCAACTCCTGGCGGGTGGCCCAGGTACGGCGGTCGAGGACGTTGTTCTGCAGCAGCGCGAAGAAGCTCTCCATGGCCGCGTTGTCGCCGGCGGCACCGACTCTCCCCATCGATCCGATCATGCTGTGACGTGCGAGAACTGCGACGAACTTCCGTGAGCGAAACTGCGACCCGCGGTCGGAATGCACAATGCATCCTGCGACCTGGTCGCGACGGGCGACGGCGGATTCAAGGGCTCTCACGGCGAGGCTGGACTTCATCCGGGCATCGATGGAATAGCCCACGATGCGGCCCGAGTAGACGTCCTTGACCGCGCACAGGTACAGCTTGCCCTCGCCGGTGGCGTGTTCGGTGATGTCCGTCAGCCACAGCCGGTTCGGCCCGTCGGCGGTGAAGACGCGCCGCACCCGGTCGTCGTGGACCGCAGGGCCGGCCTTGACGGTCTTCCCGCGGCCTCTGCGCTTGCCGAACGCGCTCCACCACTGGTTGTCGCGGCAGATCCGCCAGGCGGTCCGCTCGGCCATCGGCTCACCGGCTGCGCGGGCCTCGTCGAGGAGGAAGCGGTGGCCGAACTCCGGGTCGTCGCGGTGCGCGTTCAACAGGGCGTTGGCCCGGTATGCCTCGGCCAGCTCGGCATCGGTGACCGGGCAGGCCAGCCACCGGTAGTAGGGCTGGCGGGTCAGATTGAGTACCCGGCACGTCACCGCCACCGGCACCCGGCAAGGGGCATCGGCGGCGGCCAGCTCGCGGACGAGCGGGTACATCATTTTGACGGCAGGTTTGCCTGCGACAAATACGCCGCAGCCCTGCGCAGCACCTCGTTCTCCTGCTCCAGGAGCCGGATGCGCTTGCGGGCCTCGCGCAGCTCGGCCGACTCACCCGACACTGGTGCGGGCCCGGCGCCCTCCTCGGCGTCGGCGCGGCGCAGCCACTTCGACAGCGTGATCGGGTGGACGCCGAAGTCGGCGGCGATCTGTTCCAGCGTGACGCCGGGCTCGCGGTTGCGCGCGACCCGCACGACGTCCTCGCGGAACTCCTTCGGATACGGCTTGGGCACTGCAACATCCTTCCAGGCCGCCTCTCAGCAAGCCAGGTCAGGTGTCACCTGTCCGTGCAGCAGTCCCCACCGACATAGAGTCGACCGACTTCAGCACGCCGTCCAGTTTGGGCACCTTGGCAACGGAGAGCTTCAGGACCAACGCAGCTCGCGGATGTGCCTTGATGGTGGCGTCTTCCTCTTGACTCAACAGCTCGATCGCCCTGTCCAGATCGGCTCTGGGCCTGCATGTCTTCGCGAAGCCCCCTGGCTGGGACACGGGGACGACCAGGAACTTTTCTCCTGCTACGCCCGCGGAGACGGCTACGCCGACGGCGGGTGGCGGGTTTCCAACGGCCGGTGGTGCCGTGACCGGGGGATCTTCAGTACGCGGCGAGCGAATAGGCGACCAGGTTGCCCCAGTGATGATCATTTCCATTAGTCGAGGGCACGAGCGCTGCGAAGCAGGATGTTGGTGGTGAGGGTGTCGGCGTGCAGGGCTGCTCGAAGCGGCTCTTCGGGTGTCGGACCGGGACGCGGATGCCGATTCTGGCGCCGAGGGCCAGCCCTTGTCCGCAGGGGTGGGCAGGTCGTCGGCGGCCGCCTGGTAGAGGGCCGGGAGGACGTGAATGCGGGCTGCTGTCGGGGGCGGCCAGGAACTACGCATTCCCGCCGGGCTGAACCACCAGTCGCTGCCGTTCTCACATACGGCGGCGACCCGGTCCGACTCGATCGGCGTGCCGTCGAGGATCACATAGGTCGTGCCCCGCGGCAGCAGCGTTCCAGGACCTCCTACAGGTCGGGGCCTGGTCGGCTCGTGCCTGTGACTGTCAGTACGTTAGTGCAGCTTTTGCTGTTCCAGCCATCTGAAGACATCGGACCTCTTGTACTGGACCTTCGCATTTCTGCCCCGACCAAGCTTGTAGCCCTTGAGCCCCAGCTTTCGGACTTCTCTGTATACCCAGCTCTCGGACATGTTGATCATGGCTGCGAGCTCCGAAGTATCCATGAGTATGGGCTCCACAGTGGAGCTGCTGCCCCCGGCAGAATGAGGCCGCGGGGTCTTCTTGGAACGGTTCCGTCCCGTGTGCATCGGCAGCTCTTCTCCATTCTGTGAGGTGCTCATCGGGGCCCGAGGGTCATTCGTCAAGACGGACGACCGGCCTGGTCGAGGTAGGAGAATGATGCGGAGTATCGCCGGTTTGGCTAACCGGGGAACTCCGGCTATGTTCCGCGCCGCCTCGTGATGCGGCCCCCCGTCGTGGGGTGCTCGAGGGTCCTGTCGGACTCGGCCATGAGCTCCTGGGGGGGCCTCCACTCCGAGCCGTGATGGCTGGGCTCGGCGTGATCCCTGTGGGGTCCTTCCTGCCTGACGGGGCGTCAGGAAAGTCAGCAATGGGTCAGCATGAGTCCTGCCAGAGGCTCAAAGATCTGGCAAAACATGCAGGTGGTTGAATTGTTCAACAATCGTCGGCCGGATCGGGAATGCAAACGTCTCTTGTGCAAAGTAGTTCCGGGTTTCCTTGTGCTGCCCGGCTCCTGGAGTGCGGCCCTACCAGTTCCCTCGGGTCTGTCGTCCGAAGAGGATGCCGGCCGGTTCGGGTGGTGGGGGAGTGCCCGGTTTGAGGGGCCAGGCGATCAGCATGCCGACGACGAAGCCGACCACGTGGGCCGCGTAGGCCACCGTTCCGGCGCCGGTGACGCCCGCGCCGGCGGAGTAGGCCGCCTGGAGGACGAACCACAGGCCGAGCACGATCCAGGCCGGCAGCCGCAGGGGCAGGAAGATCAGGAAGGGGACGAGGACCCAGACGCGGGCCTTCGGGTAGAGGACCAGGTAGGCGCCCAGCACTCCCGCGATCGCTCCGGAGGCGCCGATCAAGGGGGTGGTGGCGTCGGTATTCGTGAGTGCGAATCCGTATGCGGCCGCGTAGCCGCAGAGCAGGTAGAACAGCAGGTACCGCAGACGGCCCATGCGGTCCTCGATGTTGTTGCCGAAGATCCACAGGAAGAGCATGTTGCCCAGCAGGTGCAGCCAGCCGCCGTGCAGGAACATCGCCGTCAGCACGCTCAGCTCGGGTGACTTGTCGTAGTCGGGCGGTGCCACCAGGCAGCCCGGCCCCTGCGGGCCCACCCCCGTGCCGCCGGTGGGCACCAGGCGCGGCAGCTGGTGGTGGATCAGCTCCCGCGGCACGGCCGCGTACTGGTCCAGGAACGCCTGTAGGTGACAGAACTCCGCCAGGCTGCCCCCGCTGCCCGTCAGGGAACCGGCGACACCGGGCGTGAGGAACAGGAAGGCGACGAAGTTCGCGGCGAGCAGCGCGTACGTCACCCAGGGGGTGCGCCGCGCCGGATTCACGTCATGGACCGGGATGACCACATCTCACGTGTGCCCGCCCGGCCACCGGTGGAATCAGTGGGCGCCCTGAACGCCGCCGTCCGGTCGTGCGTATCCCTTCCCAACTGCCTGCGGCGCGGGGAAGGGGCCGCGGGGCCGACGTGAGGAACAGGCGATGGACGACCGAGGGACCACCGTTGCGATGCAGGCGCTGCCCGACGGCGAGGCGGAACTCACGCTCGTGGTGCGGCTTCCCTGGGAGGACGTCGCCCGGCTCGGCCAGGAGGCGGGACGGCTCGCCGCCCAGAGGCAGCGGCCGGTGACGCTGGACGAGGCGGTGAGCCACCGCCTGCGCTCCGCGCGGCCCGCCGCGGCGCACGCGCGGCCGGTCGGGGAGCAGCCGCCGGCCGTGGCTTCCGGCACCTCCAGCGCCGTCGGCGCGTCCGGGGCCTCCGGTGCCGCGGGCGTCTCCGGTGGTTCCGGTTCCTCCGTGTCGTCCCTGCCGCCCCGGCCCGCCACCGACCAGGTGCGGCCACCGGCCGAGCAGGCGCGGCAGGCGATCGAACGGATCAACGGGACCGTGTAGGACCGGCCGAGGGCGTCGGGGCTCCTGCCGTGGCGCGGATCTTCGCCGTGGCCTTGCGGGCCGCCACCAGGACCGGGTCCCAGGTGGGGGAGAAGGGCGGCGCGTAGCCCAGGTCCAGCATCGTCATCTGCTCCACCGTCATCCCGGCGGTGAGGGCGACCGCCGCGATGTCGACGCGCTTGCCCGCACCCTCCCGGCCGACGATCTGGACGCCGAGGAGACGGCCCGTGCGCAGTTCGGCGAGCATCTTCACCGTCATGGGGGAGGCGTTCGGGTAGTAGCCCGCGCGGCTGGTCGACTCGATGGTGACCGACTCGAACCGCAGCCCCGCACGGTGGGCGTCCTTCTCCCGCAGACCGGTGCGCGCGATCTCCAGGTCGCAGACCTTGCTGACCGCCGTGCCGACCACGCCCGGGAAGGTGGCGTAGTCGCCGCCGACGTTGGAGCCGATGATCTGGCCGTGCTTGTTGGCGTGCGTGCCCAGCGGGATGTGCCGCTCCTGCCCGGAGATCAGGTCGAGCACCTCCACGCAGTCGCCGCCCGCCCAGACGTTCTCGTGCCCGCGCACCCGCATCGACCGGTCGGTGAGCAGTCCGCCGTGTTCCCCCAGGGGCAGCCCCGCCGCCCGTGCCAGGCCGGTCTCGGGCCGCACCCCGATGCCGAGCACCACCACGTCCGCCGGGTACTCGGCGTCCGCGGTGGACACGGCCCGCACCCTGCCGTCGTCCCCGGTGACCAGCCCGGTGACCTCGGCGTCGTTCACCATGGTGATGCCCAGGCCCTCCATCGCCTTGTGCACCAGGAGCCCCATGTCGGGGTCCAGGGTCGCCATGGGTGCCGGGCCCCGGTTGACGACCGTCACCTCGTAGCCGCGCCTGAGCATCGCCTCGGCCATCTCCACACCGATGTACCCCGCGCCGACGACCACCGCGCGGCGGCCGTCGGCGCGGGCCAGTGTGTCCAGCAGGGCCTGGCCGTCGTCCAGGGTCTGTACGCCGTGCACCCCGGGGGCGTCCATGCCGGGCAGCTCCGGGCGGACCGGCCGCGCGCCGGTCGCGATCACGAGTTCGTCGTACGACGTCCAGGACTCGGCCCCCGACGCGACGTCCCGCGCGCGGACCCGGCCCCGGTCCGGGTCGATCTCCGTGACCTCGGTGCGCAGCCGCAGGTCGATGTCCCGCGCACGGTGCTCCTCGGGGGTACGGGCGATCAGGGTGTCCCGGTCGGTGATGTCACCGCCCACCCAGTAGGGGATGCCGCAGGCCGAGAACGAGGTGAAGCGACCGCGCTCGAACGCCACGATCTCCAGTTCGTCCGGCCCCTTCAGCCGGCGTGCCTGGGACGCCGCGGACATCCCCGCGGCGTCCCCGCCGATCACCACCAGGCGCTCCCGCGCGCCCGGGGCCGCGGACGCGCGCGTGTTCGTACCAGTACCAGTACCAGTGCTCCTGCTCGTGTGCTCGTTCGTGCTCATACGAACACGCTACGGGGGCCGCGCACTTCGGGTCCGGCCCTACGGGGTCTCCTCCGGTGCCCGAGCCGGTGCGGGCAGCGGCGCGGACAGCGGCGTGGACGCCGGCTCGGGCCGCGTGCGGCGGGGCAGCCGGGGGCGTACGGCCTTCAGCCACAGGAGGGCGCCCAGCGCCGCCACGGCCGCGAACGGCAGCACCGCGCCCAGCGCCACCGCGAGCCAGCGCAGCATCGTCATGAACGCCCCCCAGCCGCCGGCGAGCGCGTCCAGGAAGCCGGGGTCGTCGTCCTTCGCGGGCCGCTCCACCGGCGTCTCGGACAGGGTCAGGGTGATGGTGGCGAGGCTGGTGCGGTCCTTCAGGGACTCCTGCCGGGCGAGCAGCGCCTCCAGGTCGGCCTGGCGGGTGCTGAGTTCGCCCTCCAGGGTGACCACGTCGCTGAGCCGGGTGGCCCGGTCCATCAGTTCGCGGATCCGGACCACGCTGGCGCGCTGCGTCGTGATCCGGCTCTCCACGTCGACGACCTGGTCGGTGACGTCCTCCGCCTTCGCGCGGCGTTCGACGAGCTTGCCGGCGCCCTCGAGTTCCGTGAGCACCGCGTCGTACTTCTCCACGGGTACGCGCAGCACCACGCGCGTGCGCTCACGGCCCTTCCCGTCCCGGCGGGTGGTCTCGTCGCCGATGTAGCCGCCCGCGTTCTCGGTGGCCGTGCGGGCCTCGTCCAGGGCCTTCGGCGCGTCCTCGACCTGCACGGTCAGCGAGGCGGTGCGGATGATGTGGGCCGTGCCGTTCCTGTTCGAGGGCGGCGCGGTCGCCCGCGAGCCCTCCGCCGCCGAGCCGCCGGGCGCCCCGTCCTGCGCCGCCTCCCCTGCTGCTTCTCCCGCCGCCGTGCCCGCCCGGGCGTCCGCCTGCGGGGCGGCGGCCTTGTCGGCGGACGCCCCGGCGGAGTCGGTGTCCGAGGCGCCGCATCCGGTCAGGGCGAGAGCGGCGGCCAGCAGCAGACCGGCCATCGCGTGGACCGGCCGGCCGGTTCGGCCGGATCGTACGGGGTGTGCAGGTCGTGCGGCTCGTGGTGTGCGCATGCGGGTTCCCCCCAGGGGTGGCGATCACTGACGTTCCTTCGACGCCGGGGGCGGGCCGAACGTTGGCGCGAAACGGTTCCGAAGCGGTCACGGTAGGGACTCGTCAGGGCCGGATGGCCCTGGCGGGAACGCGGGCCGAGTCTGAGAGGGTGGAGCCATGAGCGGATCACGTGCGGGCGCGGAACAGCAGGTCGTCGTCGTGGGGGCCGGTATCGCCGGCCTGGCCGCCGCGCACCGGCTGCTCGGGCGCGGGGCGCGGGTGACCGTGCTGGAGGCCTCGGACCGGGTCGGCGGCAAGCTGCTGCCCGGCGAGATCGCGGGCGCGCGCGTGGACCTCGGCGCCGAGGCGATGCTGGCCCGCCGCCCGGAGGCGGTGACCCTCGCCCGCGAGGTGGGCCTCGGCGACCGGCTCCAGCCCCCGGCCACCGCGACGGCCTCGCTGTGGACCCGCGGCGCCCTGCGCCCCATGCCCAAGGGCCATGTCATGGGCGTCCCCGGCACGGCCGCCGCCCTGGCCGGTGTGCTCTCCGACGAGGGCCTCGCCCGGATCGAGCGCGACGCCGCACTGCCCCGCACCGAGGTCGGCGACGACATCGCCGTCGGGGAGTACGTGGCGGCCCGGCTGGGCCGCGAGGTCGTCGACCGGCTGGTCGAGCCCCTGCTGGGCGGGGTGTACGCGGGCGACGCGTACCGCATCTCGATGCGCGCGGCGGTCCCCCAGCTGTTCGAGGCCGCGCGCGCCCACACCTCCCTGACCGAAGGGGTGCGGGAGATCCAGGCCAGGGCCGCCGCCGCGCAGCAGACCGGGCCGGTGTTCATGGGCATCGAGGGCGGAGTGGGCACCCTCCCGCTCGCCGTCGCCGAGTCGGTGCGGGCACGCGGCGGGGAGATCCGCACCGGTACCCCGGTCACCGAACTGCGCCGGGAGCCGGCCGGCGGCTGGCGGATCGTCGCCGGGCAACGGGAGCTGTACGCCGACGCGGTCGTCGTCGCCGCGCCCGCCCCGGAGGCCGCGCGGCTGCTGCGCGCCGAGGCGCCCGGGGCCTCCGCCGAGCTCACCGGCGTCGAATACGCCTCCATGGCGCTCATCACGCTCGCCTACCGCCGCGCGGAGACCGGCCTCCCCGCCGGCAGCGGGTTCCTGGTGCCGCCGGTCGACGGCCGCACCATCAAGGCGTCCACGTTCGCCTCGCACAAATGGGGCTGGATCGCCGAGGAGGACCCCGGCCTCACCGTCCTGCGCACCTCCGTCGGCCGGCACGGCGAGACGGAGATCCTCCGCCGTGACGACGCCGACCTCGTCGAGGTCTCCCGGCACGACCTGAAGGCCGCCACCGGCCTGGACGCCACCCCCGTGGCCACCCGCGTCACCCGCTGGCACGACGGACTGCCCCAGTACCCCGTCGGCCACCACGCGCGCGTGGCGCGCATCCGCGAGCACCTCGCCGTCCTTCCCGGGCTGGCCGTGTGCGGCGCGGCCTACGACGGCGTCGGCATCCCCGCGTGCATCGCGAGCGCGTACACCGCCGTCGACCAGATCCAGATCCACGGTGGCCTGCCGCACGGCGTGCGGCAGGCCACCGCCGACCCGATGCAAAGCCTCCATGGAGGGGCAGGAGAATAAGGGACATGAGCGACGCCACCACCACCCCCGACCCCGCACGGATCCCGAACAAGGGCAAGCTGGCCAAGGACCTCAACGAGGTCATCCGCTACACCCTCTGGTCCGTCTTCAAGCTGAAGGACGTGCTGCCCGAGGACCGCGCCGGGTACGCCGACGAGGTCCAGGAGCTGTTCGACCAGCTCGCCGCCAAGGACGTCGTCGTCCGCGGGACGTACGACGTCTCCGGTCTGCGTGCCGACGCCGATCTCATGATCTGGTGGCACTCCGAGAGCAGCGACCAGCTCCAGGAGGCCTACAACCTGTTCCGCCGCACCAAGCTGGGCCGGGCCCTCGAGCCGGTGTGGTCGAACATGGCACTGCACCGCCCCGCCGAGTTCAACCGCTCGCACATCCCGGCGTTCCTCGCCGACGAGACGCCCCGCAACTACGTGAGCGTCTACCCCTTCGTGCGCTCCTACGACTGGTACCTGCTGCCCGACGAGGACCGCCGCCGTATGCTCGCCGACCACGGCAAGATGGCCCGCGGCTTCCCCGACGTGCGCGCCAACACGGTCCCCTCGTTCTCCCTCGGCGACTACGAGTGGGTCCTCGCCTTCGAGGCCGACGAGCTGTACCGGATCGTCGACCTCATGCGGCACCTGCGCGGCTCCGAGGCCCGGATGCACGTCCGTGAGGAGATCCCGTTCTACACGGGCCGCCGCAAGGACATCGCCGAACTGGTCGCCGGCCTCGCCTGATCAGGCGGCGGGCCGGGGCTCCGGCTCCGCCTGCGGCTCAGGCTCCGGTTCCGGGCGCGGCGCGCAGGACGCGCGCCGCCCCGGGACCCGGCCGGTCAGCAGGTACGCCTCCAGGTGGCCGTTCACACAGGCGTTGGGCCCGCCCGCGACACCGTGGGTGCCGGTGCCCCGCTCGGTCACCAGCGCCGAACCCGCGAGCCGCCGGTGCAGCTCCAGCGCCCCGGCGTACGGGGTCGCCGCGTCCCGTTCGGCCGCCAGGATCAGCGTCGGCGGCAGCTCACCCGCCCCGGCCCGGACGTCCGGCGGCCGCTGCCGGGGCGCCGGCCAGAAGGCGCACGGCAGGTTCGTCCACACGTTGGCCCAGGTCTCGAACGGCGCCCGGCGGGCCAGCCGGGTGTTGTCCCGGTCCCACACCGCCCAGTCCGTCGGCCAGGGCGCGTCGTTGCACTCCACGGCGACATAGACCGCGCGCGCGTTCTCCGTCTCCGCCGCCGCCCCGGGCTGCGGCTCCGCCTGCTCGGTCAGCGGCCCCGGATCGCCCTTCAGGTAGGCCGACAGGGCGTGCGCGCGATGCGGCCAGTGGTCGTCGTAGTACCCGGTCTGCAGGAACGCCGACTGCAGTTGCCCCGGACCCACCTTCCCGCCCGCCGGTTCCCGCGCGAGCCGCGCGCTCACCTTCTCGTAGCTGCGGAGCACCTCCGCGGGCGTGTCGCCGAGCCCGTACACGTCGTGGTGCCGGGCCGCCCATGCCCGGAAGTCCGCCCAGCGGTCCTCGAACGCCGCTGACTGGTCGAGGTTGTTGCGGTACCAGATCCGCTCCGGGTCCGGGTGCACCGCCGAGTCGAACACCATCCGCCGGACGTGCGAGGGGAACATCGTGGCGTACAGCGCCCCGAAGTAGGTCCCGTACGACGCCCCCATGAACGTCAGCCGGGGCTCCTTCAGCGCGGCGCGCAGCACGTCCAGATCGCGCGCGTTGTTCAGGGAGTGGTAGTGCCGGAGCGCGTCGCCGGCCCGCTCCGCGCAGCCGCGCGCGTACGCCCTGGCCTGCGCGACGCGCTCGCGCTTGTACGCCTCCGAGGGATGCGCCGGCGCCTGCGTGGGGCCCTGGACGGACTTCTCCGGGTCCTCGCAGGACAGCGGCGCGGACCGGCCCACCCCGCGCGGTGCGTAGCCGACGAGGTCGTAGGCCCCCGCGATCCGCTTCCACCGGGGGAGCAGGCCGATGAGCGGGAAGTACGTGCCGTCGGCGCCCGGCCCGCCCGGGTTGTGGACCAGGGCGCCCTGCCGGGGCACCTCGCGGCTGCCGTCGTCCGGGTCCTTCCCGGTGGCCCGGACGCGGCTGACGGCGAGTCCGATCTGCCGGCCGTGCGGGTGGGCGTAGTCGAGCGGGACGGTGACCGTGCCGCACTCGATGGTGCCGGGCAGGTCCTGCGCGTCGGGGCAGGCGCCGAACCCGATGCCCTCGGCCGCGGCGCGCGCGGCGGCCACCGCGGTGCCGCGCAGCTCGGCCGCGCCGGGGGCGTCCGGGGCCGGGGTGGCGGCAGTCGGGGCGGCACCCGGGGCGGCGGTGGCGCTGCCGGTCGGCGCGACGGCCAGGGTGGTGAGCAGCAGGGACCCGGCGGCCGCGTGGACGACGGCAGTTCTCATCGCATGTTCCCCTTCGGTGCACGGCGGCGACGAAAGGGATGTTTCGTTCGGTGGTCGGGGAAGGCAAGCACCGTTCGCCGGTGTCGGCGTCAATGCCCCCGTGCGCCCCCGCGGCCCCGGTCCTGCCGAGGGTGCGGGTGCTCGCGGTGTGCGAAGGTCGCACGCGGATCCGGTTCACCGACCGCGCGGACGCCGCGCAGGGCGACGGAGGTGAGATACGTACGGTCGTCACCGGCACCGCGGGTGCCGCGGGGCAGGGCGCCCAGCAGCACCCGCCGCGTGGCCCGGGCCAGCCGCACCGCCGGCCGGTGCGACCGGGGCTTCGGCCCCGACCGCTCCAGCCACCACTCCCGCAGCTCCCGCCGGGTCCGCCCGTCCTCCGGCCGCCCGGCGAGCAGCAGGTGCTCCACGAAGTCCAGCGCGTCCCGCCGGTACCCCTCGGTCATCGGCCGGCTCTGCGCGTACGCGAGGAAGGCGGCCCGGTACCCCTCGCCGAGCAGCACCGGCAACTCGGGCGCCACCTTGGCGACGACGCCCGCCCGCTTCGCGGCCAACGCCCGCGCCTGCACCGCCATCCGTCCCCGGTCGAACCCCTCGGGCACGGGCGTCCCGGCGACCAGCGCGGACAGCACCGAGGTCTGCGCGAGCGCGAGGCGCTGCCGCGCGGGTTCACCGGAGCCGGGGTCCGGCGTGGACCCGGCGCGCGAGCCGGCTGCACCGGTGCCCTTCGCCGCCCGCGCCCCGGCCCGCACGGCCGCCCCCTTCTCCACCGCTTCCCGGATGGACGTCAACTCCCGCTCCAGTTCGCCCGGTTCGGGGAAGTTCTCGTCCCGCTCCAGCAGCACCCCGGGAGGGGAGACCCTGGACGTGAGGTCGGTGAGGATGTCCAGCACCGGTCGGGGAACGGGATGGGCGTGGCTGTCGTGCCAGACCCCGTCCCGCTCGACGCCGCCCGCGACATGGACGTACGCGATGGCCTCCAGGGGCAGTTCGGCGAGCGCCCGCGCGGGGTCCTCGCCGCGGTTGACGTGGTTGGTGTGCAGATTGGCCACGTCGACGAGCAGCCGCACCCCGGTGCGGTCGGCCAGCTCGTACAGGAACTGGCCCTCGGTCATCTCCTCGCCGGGCCACGAGAACAGTGCCGCGATGTTCTCCACGGCGAGCGGCACGGGCAGCGCGTCCTGGGCGATCCGGACGTTCTCGCACAGCACGTCGAGCGCGTCCCGGGTCCGTGGCACCGGCAGCAGGTGCCCCGCCTCGAGCCGCGGGGAGGCGCTGAGCGGCCCACCCGCCCGGACGAACGCGATGTGCTCGGTGACCAGCGGCGCCCCCAGCGCCGTGGCCCGCTCGGCGAGCGCCGCCAGCCGCCCCGCGTCCGGCCGCTCCGCCCCGCCGAGCCCGAGCCCGACCCCGTGCGGCACGACGGTCACCCCGCGCTCGCGCAGCCGCAGCAGCGACGCGGGGAGATGCCCGGGACACACGTTCTCGGCCACCGCCTCGACCCAGTCGATCCCCGCCATCCCCTCCACGCCCTCGGCGATCTCCGGCCGCCACCCGATCCCCGTCCCCAGTCGCACCGTCATTCCCCCTCCTCCACCAGGCCCCCGTCGGCCGCCCTGTCGGGCGTGCCGTGGGTATGACCCCGAACGACACCTCCGAACCCGTCCCGGCCCACCTTCAGAGCAACATTTGAGCTTGGGGTGATCGGCCGGAGGCCGGACCATGGCGCTGACCGGAACACCGATCACTGTCTCAATCGCTTGACACAGTTCCTTCCGCTGCGCGATTGTCTCAGGTAGTTGATACACCTTGCGGGAGGGAAGGGGCTGGGATGTCTGCTGCCGCAGGAAGAGGGGTCCCGTGGCGGGAAGGGCTCGAGACCCCTGTGCGATGGGCCGGTGCGGCGACCGGTGTGGCCGTCAACGCCCTGGTCTCCTACAGCCCCGAGCCCGATGTGGATCTGCTGTACGGGTTTCCCGTCTTCGGCCTGTTCGTCATGCTCGGCGTGTACGTGTCCGACGTGGTGGCCCGGCCGAGTCAGGGCTGGGTGCGAGTGGCTCACGTGACACCGCGCCGCATCCGGGACCATGTCCCCCGTGGTCTGACCGCCGCGTTGGCCGGGCAGGCAGCCCTCCTGATCGGTCTCCTGATCGTTGCGGCCGTGACGGCCTCGGCGGACGCCGACGGCCGCTCACGCCGTGCACTGACGGTCACGTGCCCGGCGGGTACACAACTGCTCTCGCCCTGGCCCGGCCCGTACTACGGCTGGCCGATCCTCGGCGGCCTCACCGTCGGTACCGTTGTCTGCGCGGTGCTCCTGCGCCGCATCACCGTGCAGTCCCGGAGCGACGAACAGCGCCGCACCGGAATCCGGGCGGCGATCGGTGCCTGGGGAGTGATGGTGAGCGCTCCTCTTTTCGCTGTCTCCTTGACGATGGGGGTCGTGGTGCTGAGCTTGTCCTGCGCGGGTGGGATGAAGGACGCGGCTCTGTGGGGGCTGGCTCTCACCGCCCTCACTTCCGCCCTGACGGCGTGTCACTGCCTGTGTGTCCTCCTGCTGCCGCAGGCCTACGTCAAGGCCCGGCCGTGACACCGCAGTCCCTCCGGGTGAACCACGCGTCCCCGGTCCCGCCCTACGAGCAGGTCCGCGCGCAGCTGGCCGACCTGATCTCCGTCGGCCGACTGCGTCAGGGAGACAGGCTGCCGTCCGTGCGCCAGCTGGCCTCCGACCTCGGGCTGGCCAACAACACCGTGGTCCGGGCCTACCGCGAACTGGAGAGCGCGGGCCTGGTCAGGACCCGCAGGGGTTCCGGTACCCAGGTCGTCGCCCCGGCGGCCGCCACCGACAGCAAGGCGAAGCTCGCGGAACACGCACGCGCGTACGCGGCCGCCGTCGGCCGGCTCGGCGTCTCGGACGAGGAGGCCCTGGCGGCGATCCGTCACGCTCTCGCGGATCCCGACGCCCACTGACATCGCGCGGGAGGTCAGCGCAGGGCCGGGTGGTCCGCCACCACGGTGCTGGAGCCGGGGGCGATCTCGGTGAAGCCCGCGTCGCGGACCAGGGGGAGGCCGCTAGTGGTCAGGGTCGGCCAGTGGGAGGGGGCGGCGGGGCGGACGGAGAGGGGGAAGCCGGCGTGGTGCCAGGCGGTGCGGTCCTCGTCGGTCAGCTCCCACCAGGCCAGCTGGGCGGCGTGGCCCGCCTGGGCCATGGCCTTGCCCGCCGACATGTCGAGGTCGGGGCTGAGCCACAGGACGGGGGCGGTGGGGTCCGCCGGGGGCACGGGCTCCCGGTCCTCCAGGTCGGTGCCGGAGACCTGGAGGCGGGCCAGGTCCTTGGGCCAGCCGTCCAGCGGGACCGGCGGGAAGACGCGGACCTCCGCCGACGTGCCGGTGACCGTGATGCCCGGCAGGGCCTCCGCGCGGCGCCACTCCGCGCCGCGGGCCCGGCGCACCACCTTGCGGATGCGGGCGTCCTGCCAGTCGCGCATCGCCCGCGCCCACTCGCCCTCGCCCGTCGACCGCTCGTCGGCCAGCATCACCAGGACCGCGCGGGCCGCCGTCTCCAGCGCGTCGGTACGGGCCGGGGGTGCGGCCCGCTCGATGCGCGCCACCAGCGGCAGCACGAACTGGGGTGCCGCGTCACGGGCACTGGACTCATGACGGAAGGGGCTGTCGGTGGCAGGCGTCCGGTCGTTGTTCACTGGAACAGTCTGCCAAGTCACCGGGCACCGGCCACCGTCACCCCGAGCAGGACGTGCGCTCGGCCTCGGTCTTCGACAGCCGGGAGCAGATGGACCGGCTCGCGGAGATGGGCATGGCCGAGGGGCTGAAGCAGGCGATCGGCCAGATGGACGACCTGCTGGCGGCCTGACCCGCGTACGGGCCGCGTACGGACCGCGCGGGGGCGGCCGGGGCTCTCCCCGGCCGCCCCCGCGTCCGTCACCGCCGCCAGGGGCCGGTGACCGCGAACGTCGTGCCGGGGGAGTAGCAGTTGACGTACATCGTTTGGCCGTCGGGGGAGAAGGCGACCCCGGCGAACTCGCCCCACTCCGGTTTCTCGGGCGTGCCCACGTTCTGGCGGTTGCGCGCCATCGCGTACACCTCGCCGCGCCGGGTGACGCCGTAGACGTGCTGCGCGCCGCCGCCGTCCTCGCAGACCATCAGGCCGCCGCTGGGGGCGAGGCAGATGTTGTCCGGCGACTCGCCGGGCAGTTGCACGTCGGTGTCCGGCCCGAAGACGATCACCAGCGTCAGCCGCCGCCGGTCCGGGTCGTAGCGCCAGATCTGCCCGTAGTGGTCACCGGCCGACCCCTCGGCGCTGCGGGCGAAGGACGACACGAAGTACACCGACCGGCCGCCCCAGTAGCAGCCCTCCAGCTTCTGCGCGTGCGTGATGCCGCCGGCGCCGAAGTCCTGGAAGCGGATGGGGGTTTCGGCGGCCTGCGGGTCCGGCACGTCCACCCACTCGACGCGGTCGAAGCGCGCGCCCGTCTCCTGGATCGAGGACAGGTCGGGCACCCCGGGCACCCGCATCGCCTGGAGCCGGCCGCCCGCGCGCAGCGAACCGGTGCCGCCGAGCGGCTTGTCCGGCAGGAAGCGGTAGAAGAGCCCGAAGGGCCGTTCGAACGCGTCCTCCGTCTCGTAGACGACACCCCGCTGCGGGTCGACCGCGACCGCCTCGTGCTGGAAGCGGCCCATCGCGGTGAGCGGCACGGCACCCGTGCGGCGCGGGTCGGCCCCGTCGACCTCGAAGACGAAGCCGTGATCCTTGGTGTAGCCGTTGGTGCCCGCCTTGTCCTCGGTTTCCTCGCAGGTCAGCCAGGTGCCCCAAGGCGTCGGCCCGCCCGCGCAGTTGACGGCGGTACCGGCGATCGCGACCCGTTCCGAGAGCACCCGGCCACGGGAGTCCAGGGTCAGTGCCGTACAGCCGCCCTTGCCCTGCGGGTCGTACGTCAGCCCGTCGATCACCGGGACCGGGGCCCTGCCGTTGGCCCGGTTCTCGTGGTTGCGGACGAGATGGACGCGGCCGTGCCCGCCCGCGAAGGCGGCCATGCCGTCCGGGTTGGAGGGGACGGGGCCCTCGCCGGAGCGCAGTGCGTCGCCCTCGCGGGAGAGCACCCGGTAGCGGAAGCCCCTCGGCAGGTCGAGCAGCCCGTCGGGGTCGGGGACGAGGGGGCCGTAGCCGTGGTGGCCGAGGTTCTGCGCGGCGGCGGCAGCGGGGGTGAACAGCTCGGAGAGGGAGCCGGAGAACGCGATGCCGATTCCCAGGGCGCCGGAACGGGCGAGCAGGTGGCGTCGTGTCGTGGGGGAGGGGCCGGTGGCGGATCCGGCGGACTCCGTGGGTCCGGTGGGCTCAGTGGTCCCTGGTGCGGTCATGGTGGGGGAACCTTCCTGCTGGCGGACAGGAACTGTGACCCGCCGTGTCTATCACCTGCCGTGAGTCACGGGAACCACGCGTGAAGCAGGTGTCACGGGCCCGGGGATCGGTCGGGTGGCGGCCCCGGTTCGTCGGGGGGTGGTCCCGGTTCCTTCAGGGCGCGCTCCGTCGGCGCAGGCTGCTGGGCGGACCGTTCCAGGAAGCGCAGCAGCTCCACCGGGAAGGGCAGCACCAGGGTGGAGTTCTTCTCCGCGGACACGGCCACGATCGTCTGCAGCAGTCGCAGCTGCAGCGCGGAGGGGGTGTCCGCCATCTGCTGGGCGGCCTCGGCCAGTTTCTTCGACGCCTGCAGTTCGGCGTCGGCGTTGATGACCCGGGCCCGCCGCTCGCGGTCGGCCTCCGCCTGCCGGGCCATGGACCGCTTCATGGTCTCGGGCAGCGAGACGTCCTTGATCTCGACCCGGTCGATCTGCACGCCCCAGCCGACCGCCGGGCTGTCGATCATCAACTCCAGGCCCTCGTTGAGTTTCTCCCGGTTGGACAGCAGGTCGTCGAGGTCGCTCTTGCCGATGATCGAGCGCAGTGAGGTCTGCGCCATCTGGGAGACCGCGAACCGGTAGTCCTCGACGTTGACGAGTGCGGCGGAGGCGTTGACGACCTTGAAGTAGACGACCGCGTCCACCCGCACGGTGACGTTGTCCCGGGTGATGCCCTCCTGCGCGGGCACCGGCATCGTGACGATCTGCAGATTGACCTTGTGCAGCCGGTCCACCCCGGGAAGGATCATGGTGAACCCGGGTGGGCGCTCCCCGCCGCGCAGCCGGCCGAGCCGGAAGACCACGCCGCGCTCGTACTGCTTGACGACCCGCGCCGCCGCGGTGAGATAGACGATGCCCGCGGCGCCGGTGGCGACGACCGCGGTGATCAGCTCCTCGACCATGACGACCTCCCGTTCAGAGGCCTGCTCCCTGAGCATGTGCCCGCTTCTGCCACGATATGCCCGGTATCGGGTCCGCGGCCACGGTCCGAGGTCGAGGGCTCGGGGTGCTGGGCCCGGGGGCACCCGGCCCCGGGGCTACGGGGCCCCGGTGAGCCGGCCGGCGTCCCGGGCCAGCGCGGTGAGCCGGGAGATCGCCCGGAAGTACTTCTTGCGGTAGCCGCCCTTCAGCATCTCCTCGCTGAACAGCTGGTCGAAGGGCAGCCCCGAGGCGAGTACGGGCACCTCGCGGTCGTAGAGCCGGTCGGCGAGGACGACCAGCCGCAGCGCCGTCGACTGGTCCGGTACCGGCCGCACGCCGGTGAGGCACACCGCGGCGAGCCCGTCGGTGAGGGCGCCGTAGCGGCTGGGGTGCACCTTCGCGAGGTGCTCCAGCAGATCCGCGAAGCCGTCCAGCGAGGCGCCCTCGGTGGCGTACGCCGTCTTGGTCACCAGTTCGTCGGTGTACGGCGGCGGTGCCTCGGGCAGACCGCGGTGGCGGTAGTCCTCGCCGTCGATGCGCAGGGCGCGGAAGTGGGCCGACAGGCCCTGGATCTCGCGCAGGAAGTCGGCCGAGGCGAACCGGCCCTCGCCGAGCTTGCCGGGCAGCGTGTTGGAGGTGGCGGCGAGCGCGACCCCCGCCTCGACCAGCTTGCCGAGCAGGGTGGAGACGAGCACGGTGTCGCCGGGGTCGTCCAGTTCGAACTCGTCGATGCACAGCAGCCGGTGCCCGGAGAGCGTCCGCACCGTCTGCTGGAAGCCGAGGGCGCCGACCAGGTTGGTCAGCTCCACGAAGGTGCCGAACGCCTTGAGCGCGGGCTCGGCCGGGGTGGCGTGCCACAGGGAGGCCAGCAGGTGGGTCTTGCCGACGCCGTAACCGCCGTCGAGGTAGACACCGCGCGGGCCGGCCGGGGCGGGCTTCGCCGGCTTTCCGAAGCCGAACAGCCGGCGCCTGCCGGAACCGCCGCCCGGCGCTCCGCCGAGACCCGCCGCGAAGCCGTCGAGGACGCGCACGGCCTCGGTCTGGCTGGGCTGGTCCGGGTCGGGTATGTAGGTGCCGAAACGGACCGCGTCGAACCGGGGCGGGGGCACCATCTCGGCGACGAGCCGGTCCGCGGGGACGTGCGGCTCACGGGCGCACAGGGACAGCGGGGCCGCATCGGCCGAGGGAGCGAGCCCGGAGGCGGGGGAGGAGGACGACACGCTTACTCATGTTACGGGGCGTGGAACACTGCACGGCATGCGACGTCTCTTCCCTGTGACCGACGAAACAGCAGCTCCCGCCGGGGGGACGACCGGTACCTCCCGCGCGGGAGAGGGCCCGGAGGGCCGGGAGTGGAGCCTGGCCGAGCTGGCCGCCGCGTACGCCTACCCGGGGCCGGGGCCCGGTGGGGACCGGCAGCCGTGGCTGCGGGCCAACATGGTGTCCACGCTCGACGGAGCCGCCCAGCACGAGGGCCGCTCGCAGCCCATCTCCAGCCCGGCCGACATGCGCGTCTTCGGCACGCTGCGGGCCCTCGCGGACGTCGTGCTCGTCGGCGCGGAAACGGTTCGGCTGGAGGGCTACCGTCCGGCCCGCGCCCGTGCCGAGTTCGCGGCGGCGCGCGAGGCGGCCGGGCAGGGCCCCGCGCCGGCGGTCGCCGTGGTCTCCGCCGGTCTGGACCTGGACTTCTCCCTGCCGCTGTTCACCACCCCGCTGGTGGACACCCTGGTCCTGACCGGTGCCGCCGCGCCCCCCGACCGGATCGCCGCCGCCGAGGCGGCCGCCGGGACCCGGGTGGTGATCGCGGGGGACGGCACCGGAGTGGATCCGGCCCGCGCGGTGCGGGCCCTCGCGGAACGGGGGCACACCCGGCTGCTGACCGAGGGCGGGCCGCGGCTGCTGGGCCAGCTGGTGGCGGCCGGAGTGCTGGACGAGCTCTGTCTGACCGTCGCCCCGATGCTCGTCGCGGGTGACGCTCAGCGCATCGCCGGCGGACCGTCTGTGACACTTCCGAGTCGTTTCACGCTGAAATCGATGTTGGAGGAGGACGGTTTTCTTTTCACGCGGTACGCGCGGTCCTGACCGGACGGGCGGACCCGAGCCCTCCGGCGGTGTCCGGGAACGTCCAGGAGCACCCGGATGCGCGTTCAATGGTTACCGCTGGTCCGGTAATCGGCGGAATGTTCCGTTCCGCTTGGTGTCGCGACGGGCACACTGAATCCGGTGGTGCCCGTACGAGCACGGGCGGGACGGATTCCGCAGGGCCTGGCTCGGCCCACGGGGAGAGAGGGCCCACGGCCCTCCGAGGAGAAGGGGCGCCTGGTGTTCACAAGCGTACTGATGATCGAGAAGGCCCTGACGTCCGCCGACGTGGAGTTCGTCACCACCTTGCACGGCGACGAGGAGGTCGCCTTCCAGGTGCTGCTCCAGCCGCGCGGCGAACAGGCGGACCGGCTGCTGAGGGCCATCGACGACGTGGCCCTCGGCGAGCTCGACGACGCCGTCCGGGAGGCGGAGACACCCGAGGGCGAGGACGCCAGGACGACGGGGGAGCGGGCACTCGAGGTGTCCTTGCAGGCCCTGCGCGCCGCCGGCCACGAGGCCGACGGCCGGCTGATCGAGAACCATCCCCTGGACGTGCTGAGAACGATGGTCCAGGAGACCGGGGCGGACGAGGTGATCGTGCTCACCGACCCGCACTACGTGGAGGAGTTCTTCCACCGGGACTGGGCCTCCCGGGCCCGGCACAAGGTGGGCGTACCGGTGCTGAAACTGTTCTCGCACAGCAAGGCATAGGCTGGGTCGGCGTCCTATGGACGAGGGCGCGAGAACACTCGTCACCACTGGGGAGAAACACGCATGGCACCCGGCCTTCCTACCGCTATGGACCGACCGCACTTCATCGGCATCGGCGGCGCCGGGATGTCGGGCATCGCGAAGATCCTCGCGCAGCGCGGCGCCGAGGTGGCCGGCAGCGACGCCAAGGAGTCGGCCACCGCCGAGGCGCTGCGCGCGCTGGGCGCCACGGTCCACATCGGGCACGCCGCCGGCCACCTGGCCGACGACGCGAGCTGCGTGGTCGTCTCCTCGGCGATCCGTGAGGACAACCCGGAACTCGTCCGCGCGGCCGAACTGGGCGTGCCCGTGGTCCACCGTTCCGACGCGCTGGCCGCCCTCATGGACGGCCTGCGCCCGATCGCGGTGGCCGGCACCCACGGCAAGACCACGACCACCTCGATGCTGGCCGTCTCCCTGACCGAGCTGGGCCGCCGCCCGTCGTACGCGATCGGCGGCGACCTGGACGCGCCCGGCTCCAACGCGCTGCACGGCGAGGGCGAGATCTTCGTCGCCGAGGCGGACGAATCGGACCGCAGCTTCCACAAGTACGCCCCCGAGGTCGCGATCATCCTCAACGTGGAACTGGACCACCACGCCAACTACGCGTCGATGGAGGAGATCCACGAGTCCTTCGAGACGTTCGTCGGCCGGATCGTGCCCGGCGGCACGCTGGTGATCTCGTCGGACCACGAGGGCGCGCGGGAACTGACCCGGCGCCTGCGCGCCTCGGCAGGGTCGGCCGGCTCCGTCCGGACGGTGACGTACGGGGAGGCGCCCGACGCCGACGTACGGGTGACGTCGGTCGTCCCGCAGGGGCTGAAGAGCGAGGTGACCGCCGAGTTCGAGGGCGCCCCGCTCACCTTCACGGTGTCCGTCCCGGGCCGCCACTACGCGCACAACGCGGTGGCCGCGCTCGCCGCCGGCGTCGCGCTCGGCATCCCGGCCGGCGAACTGGCCCCGGCGCTGGCCGCGTACACCGGGGTGAAGCGGCGCCTGCAGCTCAAGGGCGAGGCGGCGGGCGTCCAGGTCATCGACTCCTACGCGCACCACCCGACCGAGATGACCGCCGACCTGGAGGCGATGCGCGCCGCCGCGGGCGACGCCCGCATTCTGGTCGTCTTCCAGCCGCACCTGTTCTCCCGCACCCGGGAGCTGGGCAAGGAGATGGGCCAGGCCCTGGCCCTGGCCGACTCCTCGGTGGTGCTGGACATCTACCCGGCCCGCGAGGACCCGATCCCGGGCGTCACCAGCGAGCTGATCATCGAGGCGGCGCGGGCGGCCGGCGCGGACGTGACGCCGGTGCACGACCAGGCGGAGATCCCGGACGCGGTGGCGGGAATGGCGAAGCCCGGCGATCTCGTTCTCACCATGGGAGCGGGCGACGTCACCGACCTCGGCCCGCTGATCCTCGACCGTCTCTCGAAGTGAGACGCGCAAGAAGCACGCAGCAGCAGAAGCGAAGGGGCTGAAGGCTCATGTCGTACGACGTGGAGAAGCCGGACGAGCAGTGGCGCGCGGAGCTGTCGCCGTCCGAGTACGCCGTGCTGCGCCAGGCGGGCACGGAGCCGGCCTTCACCGGTGAGTACACCGACACGAAGACCGAGGGCGTCTACGCGTGCCGTGCCTGCGGCGCCGAACTGTTCACCTCGAAGACCAAGTTCGAGTCGCACTGCGGCTGGCCCTCCTTCTACGACCCGCGGGACTCCGAGGCGGTCGAGCTGATCGAGGACCGGTCGCACGGCATGGTGCGCACCGAGGTGCGCTGCTCCCGCTGCGGCTCCCACCTCGGGCACGTCTTCGAGGGCGAGGGCTATGCGACGCCCACGGACCAGCGGTACTGCATCAACAGCATCTCGCTGAGGCTGCGGCCCACCGAGGGCTGATCCGCGCGGACGCGCGCCGAGTCGCGCCGGGCCGTGGTGACGGGGGAGGGCCGCCGGGAATCCCGGCGGCCCTCCCCCGTCGGGTGGTTTCCCGAGGTCGGGGCGGGGCAGGTGGCCGCGTAGCGCGGGGGCGTGTTCCCCGGGCGCTGTCGGAGATGCCGTCTACACTCGACCGGCGGCAGACCGCGCGGCCGGCTCGGCCGGAAACTTCCAGCCACCCGAAGGGTGTTCGGCGTCTTGATACGGATCGACTCAGTGACGAAGCGCTACCCGGACGGCACGGTGGCGGTGGACCGGCTCTCCCTGGAGATCCCCGACCGCTCGATCACCGTTCTGGTCGGGCCGTCGGGCTGTGGCAAGACGACCACCCTGCGCATGATCAACCGCATGGTCGAACCCACCGAGGGAACGATCCTGCTCGACGGTGCGGACAGCCGGCGGCAACCGGTCACCACCCTGCGCCGGTCCATGGGGTACGTCATCCAGAACGCCGGACTCTTCCAGCACCGCACGATCGTCGACAACATCGCCACCGTGCCGCGCATGCTCGGCTGGGGCAAGCAGCGGGCCCGGGAGCGGGCGGCGGAGCTGATGGAGCGGGTGGGCCTGGACACCGCCCTGGCCAAGCGGTACCCGTACCAGCTCTCCGGCGGCCAGCAGCAGCGCGTCGGAGTGGCACGCGCGCTCGCTGCGGACCCGCCGGTGCTGCTGATGGACGAGCCGTTCTCGGCCGTCGACCCGGTGGTCCGCAAGGGGCTGCAGGACGAACTCCTCAGGATCCAGGAAGAGCTGGGCAAGACCATCGTCTTCGTCACGCATGACATCGACGAGGCGGTCAAACTCGGCACCATGGTCGCCGTACTGCGCGAAGGCGGCCGGCTCGCCCAGTACGCGCCGCCCGCCGAGCTGCTGTCCGACCCCGCGGACGCGTTCGTCGAGGACTTCCTCGGCGCCGACCGGGGCATCCGGAGGCTCTCCTTCCTCACCACCGCCGCGCTGGAACTGGCCACCGACACGGTGATCCCGCCGGACGCCACCGCCGAGCGGATCGGCGCCTCGGACGCCCCCCACCTCCTGGTGACCGACGGCGAGGGGCGCCCGCTCGGCTGGTCCGAGCCGCGCCGGCTGACCGCCGGGGACATCCGCCCCGACCGGCTCCTGCCGTACGGGCGGCCGTTCGTGCCTGGCGTGGACTCGCTGCGGGTCGCGCTCGACTGCGCGGTGCTCTCCCCCACCGGCTGGGCCGTCGCCGTGGACGACACCGGCCGGGTGCGGGGCGTCGTCTCCCAGCAGACCATCGGCGACGCCATCCGCACCGCCCACCGAGGCGGCCGCACCGGCGACGAGAAGGTCGCCGGATGAGCGGCTTCTTCGACATCCCCAGCGACCTCCAGCACAGCTGGGCGGGCCTGATCGGACTGCACCTGAGGGAGGCGCTGATCCCGGTCGCGGCCGGACTGCTGCTCGCACTGCCCGTCGCCCAGCTGTGCGGACGCTTCCGCTGGCTGTACCCGCCGGTCCTGGGCATGACGACCGTGCTGTACGCCATCCCGTCGCTGGCGTTCTTCGTCGTCCTCATCGACTACACCGGCCAGACCGAACTCACCGTGATGATCCCGCTGGCCCTGTACAGCCTGGTGGTGCTGATCCCGGCGATCGTCGACGGGGTGCGCGCGGTGCCACCGGAGACGCTGGCCGCGGCCACCGCCATGGGCTTCGGCCCCCTGCGCCGGTACACCCAGGTGCAGTTGCCGATCGCCGCCCCCGCCATCATCGCCGGCCTGCGGGTGGCCACCGCGTCCAGCATCTCCCTGGTCAGTATCGGCGCCCTGATCGGCAATCAGGGCGCCCTCGGCAACCTGCTCGCGGCCGCGCAGAAGTACGACCGGCCCGAACTCGCGGTGAACTCCGTCATCACGATGGCCGTGCTGGCGATCCTGTGCGACGCGCTGCTGGTCCTGCTCAGGGTCCTGCTCACGCCGTGGATGCCGCGCGGCACACGGCAGGGACCCGCAGCACGCCCCGAGCCGTACGGAGCCGGGAGCGCGACCCGGTGAACATCCTCGACTTCATGAACGCCTTCTTCAGCGACAGCGCCCACTGGCACGGCTACGACGGCATCCCGCAGCGCTTCCTCGAACACATCCGGTACTCGCTGCTGGCCCTCGCGATCGCCGCCGCGATCGGCCTGCCCGTCGGCCTGCTGACCGGGCACACCGGCCGCGGCGGGAACGCACTCGCCTTCATCGCCAACGCCGCCCGCGCCCTGCCCAGTTTCGGCCTGCTGGTGCTGGTGGTGCTGCTGATCGGCTTCGGTCTGCTGCCCGTCATGATCCCGCTGGTCGTGCTGGCCGTCCCGCCGATCCTGGTGACCACCTACGAGGCCGTCCGCACGGTGGACCCCTCCCCGGTGGACGCCGCCCGCGGCATGGGCATGCGCGAGTCGCACATCCTGTTCCGGGTCGAGGTGCCGGTGGCGCTGCCGCTGATCCTGAGCGGGCTGCGCTCGGCGGCCATCCAGATCGTGTCGACGGCCACCATCGCCGCGTACGTCAGCCTGGGCGGCCTCGGCCGGTACATCATCGACGGGCTCTACCAGCGCGACTACGAGAAGGTGGTCGGCGGGGCCACCCTGGTGGCGGCCCTGGCCCTCGTCACGCTCGCGCTGTTCTGGGCGGCGGGACGGCTGCTGGTGTCACCGGGCGTACGGCGGCGCTGAACCGGCCCCGGACGCACGGGCGGACGAGTGGCAACCGTGATCCGGCCGCGCTTGACGGCCGTCAACCGGCTGGATTGGATCGACGGATGACTTCTACCGTGAAGAGCAGCAGGTCCAGGACGAGGCACACCGGCGCGGCGCTCGTCGCGCTCAGCGCCGCGACGGCGCTGCTCGCGGGCTGTTCGTCCGGCGACACCTCCGGCAATCCCCTCGAGGAGGAGAAGGCGGAGGCCGGCACCGTCGTCGTCGGCTCCAACAACTTCGCCGAGAGCACCCTGCTCGCCGACATCTACGGCGAGGCGCTGAGGGCCAAGGGCCTCGAGGTCACCTACAAGCACAACATCGGCAGCCGGGAGACGAGCTACGGCCTGCTGAAAAACGGTTCCGTCACCGTCCTGCCCGAGTACAACGGCTCCCTGCTCGCCTACCTCGACCCCGAGGCCGGACAGGAGTCCGCCGACGCCGTCAACGACGCCGTCAAGGCCAAGCTCGACAAGAAGCTGACGCTGCTGGACCCGTCGCCGGCCGAGAACAAGGACTCGGTCAGCGTCAACGCCCTGACGGCGAAGAAGTACGGTCTCACGGCGTCGTCCACCCTCGCCGAACTCAAGGACGTCGCACCGGAGATGGTGATCGGCGGCTCGCCCGAGTTCCAGACCCGGCAACAGGGCCTGAAGGGCCTGGAGTCCGTCTACGGGTTGAAGTTCAAGTCCTTCAAGGCGCTCGACGCGGGGGGCCCGCTCACCCAGGCCGCGCTCACCGGCAACGAGGTCCAGGCCGCGGACGTCTTCACCACGGACCCGGCCATCGTCAAGGAGAAGTTCGTCGTCCTGAAGGACCCGGAGAACCTCTTCGGCTTCGCCAACGTGACCCCGCTGGTCCACAAGGACGCCCTCCCCCAGGAGGGCGTCGACGCGCTCAACGCGGTCTCCGCCGAGCTGGACACCGAGACCCTGCTCGACCTCGACACCCAGGTCCAGTCGGAGAAGAAGGACCCGCTGGACGTGGCGAAGGCCTGGCTGAAGTCGGCCGGACTGGACTGACCCCGCGCGGGGGTGCGGTGAACGGGCCGCACCCCCGCACCGTTCACCGTTCCTGAGCCGCCGCTGAGATCAGCCGGTCGAGCAGAGCGATCAGTACGTCCCTGGACGACTCGCGCTCCCGTGCGTCGCAGAGCAGCACGGGCACACCCTCCGGCAGGGTCAGCGAATCCCGGATGTCCTCGACCGGGTAGGGGTGCTTCCCGTGGAAGCCGTTCGCGGCGATGACGAACGGGATGCCCCGGCGCTCGAAGAAGTCGATCGCGGCGAAACTGGACTCGGGTCTGCGCACATCGAGCAGGACCACCGCGCCGAGCGCGCCGAGCGCCAGGTCGTTCCACATGAACCAGAACCGCTGCTGGCCCGGCGTACCGAAGAGGTACAGCACCAGGTCGTCGGAGACGGTGATCCGGCCGAAGTCCAGCGCCACCGTGGTGTCACGTTTCTCCTCGATGCCCTCGAGGTCGTCGACGTCCAGGCCCGCCATGGTCAGCGGCTCCTCGGTGCGCAGCGGGGCGATCTCGCTGACCGAGCCGACCATGGTGGTCTTGCCCACGCCGAAGCCCCCGGCGATCAGGATCTTGACCGTGTCGGGTGCCGGACGCCCGGCAGGTGCCCGAGCGGTGGTGTCAGAGCCGGCCAAGTCCGTCCCTCACTTTCTGCAGCAGATCCAGGTCCGGGGCGGTGCGGGTGACGTGGTGGGGCGGGCGGACCGTGATCCGGCCCGCCTCCAGCAGGTCGCAGAGCATGATGACGATCACGCTCATCGGGAGGTCGAGGCGGGCGGCGATCTCCGCCACCGCGACGGGCTCCGCGCACAGCCGCAGGATGCGGGTGTGCTCGGGCTGCGGCCGGGCGGCCGCCTCGGGCTGCGGATCGACCGCCGTCACCGTCGTGATGAGCGTGAAGTCGGCGCGGCTGGGCCGCGTCCGGCCACCGGTCAGGGTGAACGGTCGGACGAGCCGGCCCGCGACATCGCCTCCGCCCACCTCACGCGCCGGAGTCGGTGGCGGGGCCTGCGGTGCCCCGGGGCGCCGCGCTGAGGTGCTCGCCGATCTTCTTCACCAGCATGTTCATCTGGTAGGCGACCACACCGACGTCCGCGCCCGGCCCGGTCAGCACCACGAGGTGGGCGCCCGGACCGGCCGAGGTGAGGATCAGGTAGCTGTTGGCCATCTCGATGAGCGCCTGGCGCACCGGGCCGCCGCGGAAGTCCATGCTGACGCCCTTGCTGAGGCTCATCAGCCCGGACGCGGTGGCCGCCAGACGCTCCGCGTCGTCGCGCAGGAACCCGGTGGACTTGCTGACCACCAGACCGTCCTCGGACAGCACCACGGCCTGGTTCACCTCGGCGACCCGCTCCACGAGTCCGGTGAGCAGCTGGTCGAGCTGGGTGTGAGTGGCGGGTACGGGGCGTGTCATCTCTGTGTTCCTTCGTCGACGTTCAGCGGTCGGAGGGCGGATTCGGGAGCTCTCGGGAGCCGGCGGGGGCCCCGGAGGAGGCCGCCGTGTCGGTGGCGGCGGACGGCGGCACGGCGGCGTCGTCGGTACGGGGGGCGCCGGCCCGGGGGTCGCCGCCGTTCGCACGTGCCCGGGACGTGCCGCGCTGGAAACCGCCGAGGGAGGCGGCCGCGTGTTCCGCCGTGAAGTCCCCGGAGTCGTGCTCGGCGATGGGCGCCGCCACCTCCTCCCGCAGTTCGGCGGCCAGGCTGGTCTGCGGCACCCGGCGGGGGAGCGGGGTGAGTTTTCCGGGCCCGGGCGCGGCGGTGGCCGCGACTGTCTCGCTCGTCTCGGCCGTGTCGGCCGCTTCGGCGGCATCGGTCGCGGGGGGCCGGGCGTCCGCAGTGTTCTCGGGCTCCGGAGCGTCCGTGGCGTCCGTGGAGTCCGCCGTGTCCGTGGTGCCGGTGGTGGCCGCCCGGTCCGGGCCGGCCGCCGTGCGGTGTCCGTTCCCCACGACGGCGGGGGCGGCCTCGGCCCCGTGCGGCGCGTCGCACACCACGATGGTGTGCGGGAGCAGCACGATCGCCGTCGTCCCGCCGTACGGCGACGGGCGCAGGGTGACGGCGATGCCGTGCCGGTGGGCCAGCTGGGAGATCACGAACATGCCGAGCCGCAGGTCGTCGGCGAGGGCCACCACGTCGAACTGCGGGGGCTTGGCCAACTGGGCGTTCATCGAGGCGTAGTCGTCCTCGGACATGCCGAGTCCCCGGTCCTCGACCTCGACGGCGAGGCCCTTGGCCACCATCGCGGCACGCACCCCGACGGGACTCGGGGCGGGCGAGTACGCCGTCGCGTTGTCGATCAGCTCGGCCAGCAGGTGGATGACGTCGGCCACCGCGGGCGGAGCCAGCGCCACCTCCTCGTCGGTGTGCACCTCCACGCGCTGGTACTCGGCGACCTCACCGACGGCGCTGCGCAGGATGTCGATCAACGCGACCGGTTCGCTCCACGAACGGCCGGGCCGCTCACCGCTGACGATGACCAGGTTCTCCTCGTAGCGGCGCAACTGACTCGCCGTGGAGTCCAGTTCGTACAGTCCCTTGAGGACCTCGGGATCGGTGTGCCGGCGTTCCAGCGCGTCGAGCTTGCTGAGCTGGAGGTTGACGAGGTTCTGGCTCTGCCGTGCGATGCCCAGGATGATCTTCTGGAACCCGCGCCGGGTGTCCGCGAGTTCGACCGCCGTGTGCACCGCGGTGCGCTGCGCGGTGTTGAACGCCTGGGCGACCTGGCCGAGTTCGTCGTGGCCGTAGTCCAGCGCAGTGGTCGCCGACTCGGCGTCGACCCGCTCGCCCCGCTCCAGCCGGGCCACCACGTCGGGCAGCCGCTCCTCGGCCAGGCTGAGGGTGGCCATCCGCAGGCCGTGCAGCCGGCGGGACAGCGAGTGGGTGATCCGCCACGACATGCCGACGCACAGCAGCAGGGCGAGCAGCCCGCCGGCGCTGAGCGCCGCCGCGGTCAGCAGCAGACCGCGGGCCTCGGCGGCGCTGCGGGTGAGCAGCGCGTCGGTCTGCTGCCGGATCAGGGTGGCGTACTGCGGTGTGATCTTGGTCAGGGCCGCGTCCCACTGCTTCTGCGCGTCCGGCAGGCCGGCCGTGCCCTTCGCGGTGGGGTGGACGGCGAGGACCTCGTTCTCGATCTCCTGCAGGGTGCTCCACTGAGGGCTGTGCAGGATCTTCTCGGTCTGCGTCTTGGTGTCGCCGCGCAGGGACGGCACGATCTGGTCCTTGACCAGCCAGCGGCGGGTGGCGACCGTCCCCGCGAAGGCGGACCAGGACGGCTCGTCGAGTTCCCCGGACGGCCAGGCCAGGGTGAGCCGCGCGTCCTCCTGGGACACCAGTTCCGCCGCGTGCTCCAGCGAGACCAACGGCCTGGCCTGCGAGGTCAGATCGCCGTCGTCGACCTGCGACAGCTCCTGAAAGGCGTGGATCTGGTCGTCGATGATCGAGGTGTACTGGTCGAGCGCCTGCTCGGCGGTGATGTCGCTCGGCCTGTCCACCTGGCCCCGGTAGTACTCGAGGCTGCCCACCGAACCGAGCACCGAGTACAGCCGCTCCGACACACGGGCCGGCGCCTCGGCGATCGCGTCGGCCTGCCCGACCAGCTTCGCCACCGCCACGTCCGTCTTCTCGCGCTGCGCCTCGAGGGCGGCCCGGGACGTCTTGGGCGAGACCAGCCAGGCCGCGGACAGTCTCCGCTCCTGCTGCAACGCGAGGGTCGCCTCGGTACCCATCGCACCGGTCGACCGGCTCAGCTCCGTCTGCGCGCGGAGCTGAAGCCCCTCCGAGAACATCCGGATCGTCGTCACACCCCACATGGCGGCGAGGGTGACGCTGGGCACCAGAGCCAGCAGGACCAGCGAGAGACGTATGGAGCCGAGACGGCGCCGGGCACCTGTCCGTGGAGACATCGTCGTCCTAGAGCGGTCGGATCAGCGGGGATTGCGGGCGCGGAACAGTCGGGAACGGGCTGTGGACGGGCGGGCCGGACGCAGGTCCGGTCACTCCCGGGTGATGTGCGGGAGGTTGTCCGCACACGTGACCGTACAGCCCGTGCGTAACCGAGTTCCTGGGTACGTCCTCACCGGATGCGACCGTCACCGGGTTCCGTTGGCGGCGAACTCGGCGACCGAGGCGGCGTTGGACTTCGTGACGAACGCCGGGCCGGTGAGCACGGGAGACACCCCGCCGCCGCTGATGTTGCCGTTGGTCCGGTACAACCACAGCGCGTCCACGGCGAGATAGCCCTGGAGGTAGGGCTGCTGGTCGACGGCGAACCGGATGTCGCCCCGGCGGACGGCGTCCACCAGGTCCTTGTTGAGATCGAAGGTGGCGACGTGCGCCCCGGTGTCCGCCTTCTTGGCGGCGTCGGCCGCGATGAGGGCCTGCTGCGCGCCGTTGGCGACCACCTCGTCGATGGTCGGGTCCTGGCGCAGCCGGGCGGTGACGATGCCGGAGACGGCGCGTTCGTCGGTGCCGTCCACGTAGAGGTTCTCGGTCTCCCCGTCGAACGTCTTGCGCATGCCGGCGCAGCGCGCCTCCAGCCCGACGTTGCCCCGCTCGTGGATGACGCAGAGGGCGTGCTCGGCCTTCAGTTCGTTCAGCTTGTTGCCGACGGCCTGGCCCGCGACGCCGTCGTCCTGGCCGAAGTACTCCAGCAGCCCCGTCGACTTCCAGGCGCCGATACCGGAGTTGAGCCCGACCACGGGGATGCCCGCCTCGCGCGCCTCCTTCACCGCGCCCTTCATCGCCTGCGGTTTGGCCAGGGTGAGGGCGATGCCGTCCACCTTGTCGCGGACCGCGTCGCGCACCAGCTCGGCCTGGCCCTCCGGGTCCGCGTCGCTCACATAGGTGAGGTCGATGCCGTCCTTCGCCGCGGCGGCCTCGGCGCCCTTGCGCACCCTGTCCCAGAAGGCGTCCCCCTCGCCGCCGTGCGTCACCATCACGACCCTCGTCCCGCCACCGGCCGCACCCGCGCTCCCGGAGTCCGAGGAGTCGCCGGCCGCGTCGAAGGCGGAGCAGCCGGTCACCAGCAGACCGACGGCTGCCGCGAGCACGGCCGGGCGGACGGGCCGTCTCGGGAAACCGTGGGACGGGGGACGAGTGTTCATGAGGGAGCGGACCTCGCTGTACGGCCGAGCAAGTGAGGAGACGGAAGCAGGGGCGGAGCCGCGGGGTTTTACGCCGACCGGGTGACTCTCGCTGGCCGGAGCCAATCGCGTCGCACCACCGGTAGTCAAGTGAGGGACCACGTGAAGTGAGACGCCGCTGCCGCATTGTGATGAACGGTGAGTTCCGAGGTGGCAGGGGTGGCCGCCCACCGTCCGGCCGCCAACCGCACGGCCGGTACGGAACCCGAACAGGCCCGTCCGGCAGGTGCGGACGGACTTGATCCGGATCAACCCCGAAGGGTTTCCGGGGTGTTGGCGGGAAACGGCGACACGGTGCGACGAGTTCCGTCCGGATCCGCCCGCCGTTCTCCTGTGCCGACGCGGCTGCCACACTCAGATACCGGGCGTGCTGTTTTCTTTCGGCGTCCGGGATGGAATTGCCCGATGTGTGCCGCACCGCGGGACGAACCGCTGAACGAGCACCGTCGCAGGGTGAGTTATCGTGTACGCGGGGTAAAAACAAACGGCATGACCCGTTCCTTTCCGGCTCAGGAGTTCAGTCGATGGCGAGGCAGGTACGCGCCGAGCAGACCCGCGCGACGATCATCACGGCCGCCGCCGATCTGTTCGACCGGCAGGGGTACGAGTCGACGAGTCTCAGCGACATCGTCGAGCACGCCCACGTCACCAAGGGAGCCCTGTACTTCCACTTCGCGGCGAAGGAGGACCTGGCCCACGCGATCCTGGAGCTCCAGTCCGCCACCTGCCGCCGGCTGGCCAGGGACACCGAGACCCGCGGCCACACCTCCCTGGAGGCGCTGATGCGTCTCACCTTCTGCATAGCCCGCCTGTCGGCCGAGGACCCCGTGCTGCGGGCGGGGCTCCGGCTCGCCACCGGGGGCACCCGGCCGCGCCCTCCGCTCAGTCACCCCTTCGCCGAGTGGATGGACATCGTCACCGCGCGGCTCCTCGGCGCGGTCAAGGAGGCCGACGTCCACCCGGAGGTCGACATCGAGGTCGTGGCCCACTCCCTCGTCTGCTTCTTCATCGGCACCCGGGTCGTGGGCCGGTCCCGGGAACCCGTCGCCCGGCAGCCCCGCCGCACCGCGGAGATGTGGCAGATCCTCATCAGGGGCCTGGTGCCGGTGACCCGCAGGGCGCGCTATCTCAGCCTGGCCGCACGGCTGGAGCGGGAGATCGCCCCGGTGTGACCCGCCCGGCCGCCCCTGCCGCCGGTGCGGTCGCTCCCGCCCGTGCGGCCGGTCACGCCGGCCGGCGCCGCGCGTTACGGTGAGCCGCATGCCCGACACCCCCACCGCCCCCGTGCTCCTCGGCAACCGGCCCGGCTCGTTCCCGCACGGCGTGCTCGCCGAGCGGCACCCCGCGATCATCCGGCAGGTGCGCGACGCCTTCCCCTACGAGCCCGCGCAGCGACACGCGCTCGACGCACTGCTGACCCACTGCACCGAAGGCACGATCGAGGCCCTCCCCGCCGACGCCCACGACCGGGACCGCTGGACGGCCTGGGGGATGGACACATACGCCGGACAGTCCTGGTACGACGTGCCCTGGCTGTGGTCCGAGAGCTGGTTCTACCGTCAACTGCTGCGAGCGGTGGGTTACTTCGGCCCCGGCCCCTGGCAGGGCATCGACCCCTTCCGCCCCTCCAAGCTCGCCGAACTCGACTCGCCCGAGACCGACGAGGAACTCGCCGCGCTCGACGACCTCGCCGGACGGCCCGCGGACGAACGGGGCCGGGCCCTGCTGCACGGCTCCCTCTGGGGAAACCGCGCCGACCTCGGCTTCCGGCTGTCCGCCGAGGGAACCGACCTCGGGGCGGCCGTTCCCGCGCTGGTGGCCGACGACAGCGAGCGCCTGTGGTCGCTGCTGGACCCCTCCCGCGCGGGCCAGGCGGGCACCCTGGTGCTGGTCGCCGACAACGCCGGCCGCGAACTCGTCCCCGATCTGCTGCTCATCGACCACCTGCTGGCCCACGGGCACATCGGCCGGGCGGTGCTGCACATCAAGCCGTACCCGTACTACGTCTCCGACGCCACCACCGCCGACGTCGTCGACGCGCTGCGCCGGCTGACCGACGCCGGGGCGGCGGCGGCCGGACACGGGCGACGGCTCCGGGACGCCCTCGCCGACGGACGGCTCGCCCTGCGCGCGCACCCCTTCTCCTGCTCCCCGCTGCCCTACGAGGAGATGCCGGACGACCTCCGCGCCGACTTCGCCCGGGCCGCCGTCACCATCGTCAAGGGGGACCTCAACTACCGTCGGCTGGTGGGCGACCGGCAGTGGCCGCCGACCACGCCGTTCGCGGAGGTCACCGGGTACTTCCCGGGACCGGTCGCCGCCCTGCGCACCCTGAAGTCCGACGTCGTCACCGGCCTGGCACCCGGTACGGAGGAGGCGCTGGTCGCGGCCGAGGAGCAACGCTGGCGCACCAGCGGCACCCATGCGCTGATCCAGGTGCGGACATAGCGCGCCGAAACCCTTTTTCGGCGGATCGGCGAGGTTTCACGCGATGGTGTGATCATGGTCGGGCCGGTGGATGCCGCCACGGGCCCACGGGTAGTGCCCGGCCATGTCCTCAGTGCCCGCAGCAGCTTCAGCGTCCGCAGTGTCCTCGGTGTCCGCAGTGTCCTCGGTGTCCTCGGTGTCCTCGGTGGCTCCAGCGAACCAGCCGTTCGAACTTCCGCACTTCTACCTGCCGCACCCCGCGCGGCTGAACCCGCATCTCGACCAGGCCCGCGCCCACTCGTCGGTGTGGGCGTGCGAGATGGGCATGCTGGAGGGATCCGGGGTCTGGAACCAGGCCGACCTCGACGCGCACGACTACGGCCTGCTCTGCGCCTACACCCATCCCGACTGCGACGGGCCCGCCCTCTCCCTCATCACCGACTGGTACGTGTGGGTCTTCTTCTTCGACGACCACTTCCTGGAACTGTTCAAACGCAGTCAGGACCGGGAGGGCGGCAAGGCCCACCTGGACCGGCTGCCGCTGTTCATGCCGCTGGACCCCGCGACCCCGGTCCCCCGGCCGCAGAACCCGGTCGAGGCGGGCCTCGCCGACCTGTGGGCGCGCACGGTACCCGCGATGTCCCAGGACTGGCGCGCCCGGTTCGCCCTCGCCACCGAGCACCTCCTCAACGAGTCGCTGTGGGAGCTGTCCAACATCAACGAGGGGCGGATCGCCAACCCCGTCGAGTACATCGAGATGCGCCGCAAGGTGGGCGGTGCCCCCTGGTCGGCGGGGCTCGTCGAGTACGCGACGGCCGAAGTGCCCACCGCCGTCGCCGGAACCAGGCCGCTGCGGGTGCTGATGGAGACGTTCTCCGACGCCGTGCACCTGCGCAACGACCTGTTCTCCTACCAGCGTGAGGTCGAGGACGAGGGGGAGAACAGCAACGGCGTGCTCGTCCTGGAGACCTTCTTCGGCTGCACCACGCAGGAGGCCGCCGACACCGTCAACGACATCCTCACCTCGCGGCTGCACCAGTTCGAGCACACCGCGTTCACCGAAGTGCCCGCGGTCGCCCTGGAGCAGGGCCTCGCCCCGCACGAGACCGCGGCCGTGGCGGCGTACGCGAAGGGGCTGCAGGACTGGCAGTCCGGCGGTCACGAATGGCACCTGCGCTCCAGCCGGTACATGAACGAGGGCGCGCGGCGGACCGGCCCGTGGGCGGGCCCGACCGGGCCCGGCACCTCGGCCGCCGACGTGCGGGGGCTGCTCGCCGCCGCGGGGACGGCGAGGCTGCGGGCCCACACCCATGTGCCGTACCAGAAGGTCGGTCCGTCCTTGATCCCCGACCTGCGGATGCCGTTCCCGCTGGAGCTCAGCCCGCACCTCGCCGCCTCCCGGAGCACCCTCGCCGACTGGTGCCGGCGGACGGGCATCCTCGCCGAAGGCGTGTGGGACGAGGACAAACTCGCCGCCTACGACCTCGCGCTGTGCTCGGCCGGACTCGACCCGGACGCCACTGCCGAGGCGCTCGACCTCAGCGCCCAGTGGCTCGCCTGGGGCACGTACGGCGACGACTACTACCCGCTGGTTTACGGACACCGCCGCGACCTGGCCGCCGCGCGGCTGACCACGGCACGCCTGTCGGACTGCATGCCGGTCGACGGCGAGCCGGTGCCCCCGGCGGCCAACGCCATGGAGCGGGCCCTGGCCGACCTGTGGGCGCGCACCACGGCGGCCATGACGCCCGGGGAGCGGGCCGTCCTGAAGAAGGCCGTGAACGACATGACCGAGAGCTGGCTGTGGGAACTGGCCAACCAGATGCTGCACCGCGTGCCCGACCCGGTCGACTACCTGGAGATGCGCCGGCGGACCTTCGGCTCCGACCTCACGCTCGGCCTGTGCCGGATGGGCCACGGCCCCGCAGTCCCGCCCGAGGTCTACCGCAGCGGCCCGGTCCGCTCCCTGGAGAACGCGGCCATCGACTACGCCTGCCTGCTGAACGACGTCTTCTCGTACCAGAAGGAGATCGAGTACGAGGGCGAGATCCACAACGCGATCCTCGTCGTGCAGACCTTCTTCGGCTGCGACTACCCGAGGGCCCTCGGCATCGTCCACGACCTGATGAGCCGCCGTCTGGACCAGTTCGAGCATGTCGTGGAGCACGAACTCCCCGTGCTGTACGAGGACTTCGAGCTCACTGCGGAGGCCCGTGCGATCATGCGGGACTATGTGCTGGACCTGCGGAACTGGCTGGCGGGCATCCTGAACTGGCACCGGAGCGTGGACCGCTACAAGGACGAGTGGCTCTCGGGCCGGGCCCACGGCTTCCTGCCGGACCGCACACCCCCGCTGCCCGTGCCTTCCCTCTCCTGAGAGGGGAGCGGGCGACACGACCGGCCGGCCGCGGCGGACCGGCTCGCGCGGCCCCCGTCCGCCGGGCAGGATGCTGCCCATGACCGTGCGTAGCCACATGTGGCCGTATGCAGCCGCACGCAGTCGCGCACGGCCCACAGGTACACCCCGGGAGGCCAGGATGACCGGCAGTACGCTCGCTCCCCTCACCGCCGAGGGCTCCGCCGCCCCTGTGGAGGGTGTACGGAAAGCGGTCATAGTGGACTGAGTGGCCCCAGACGTCCCGCACCGTCCATCGAACGACACCAGGCGCGACCATGACCCAGGCACCGACACCCACCGCGGACACCGTCCGCCGACTGGTCCGTACCCTCCTGAAGCACGAGGGGGGAGGCGCGGACACCGCCGCCGGGCCGGACGGAGTGGACGTGCGGCCCGCCGGCGAGGGCGCCGACCCCGCCACCTGGTGGGTCGGCACCCGTCATGTGCTGCGGCTGGCCCCCGACCGGGCGGCGAGCACCCGCAGGCGCCGTGAGCTGCGGCTGCGCGAACTCGTCCGGCCGCACGTCCCGGTCGCGGTGCCGTCGAGCACGGCGCACGGCGAGTGGGCGCCCGGCCTGGTCTACACCCTGGACACCAGGCTGTCCGGCGGGTCGGCGGAGAGGCACCGGGTGTCCGCCGGGGGCGAGGCCGACCTGGCCGCGCTGCTCACCGGGCTGCGCGAGGTGCCGGTGCGGCAGGCGGAGACGCTGGGCGTGCCGCGGGTCCCCCCTCGCTCCCTGGAGTCCCTGCGCCGGGCCGCCGGACAGGCCGCCGAACGGCTCACCGAGGCCGACGAGTTCGCCTCCGGCCGGCTGCGGCAGCTCACCCCCTCCGCCACCGCCCAGCTCATCGCCCAGCCCGCCTCGGCGGTCCTCGTCCACCACGCCCTCACCGGCGCGCATCTCGTGGTCAGCACCGAAGGCCGGGTACGCGGCGTCCTCGGCTGGGCGGAAGCGGTGATCGGCGACCCCGCCGAGGACATCGCCGGTCTGGCGTGCGCCGTGGGCTCCCCGGCCGCCGTACGCGCCGCCACCCTCGCCGGCTACGGCGCCCGCCCTTGTCTGCGCGGGCTCTGGCTGGCCCGCTGCGACAGCGTCCTGCGCCTCGCCGAGGCGCTCGGCGGCCGGGGCACCGACCCGCTGCCGCTGCTGCGGATCCGGCTGCGCCGGGCCTGGGAGGCGATCCTCCTGGAGCGGGTGACGGACCTCCGCGGCACCGACGACATGCCCTAGATCTGCGGCACCGACGACATGCCCTAGAGAGGTGCCCCGGAGACACGCCCGGCCGCCGGGGCCCGACGGCCCGGAGCCCCGACACCCCGACGCCCCGGCCTCAGTCCTGCAGCAGTACCACCGCGGACTCGCCGGGCAGGCGCAGCACCCCGTCGGCACCCGGTACGTCGACCGGTTCCCAGGCGGCGAGCACGCGCGCGCGGGGGACACCCAGCGCGATCGGGACCGGTTCGCCGCCCAGGTTCACGGCCACCAGCACGTCCCCGCGCCGGAAGGCCAGCCAGCGCCGCTCCTCGTCGTACACCACCCTGGTGTCGGCGAGGTCGGGGTCGGTGAGGTCCGGCTGAGCGTGCCGCAGGGCGACGAGCTGCCGGTACCAGGCCAGCACGCGCGCGTGCGGCTCGCGCTCCGGTTCCGACCAGTCGAGGCATGAGCGGTCCCGGGTGGCGGGGTCCTGCGGGTCGGGGACGTCCTCCTCGGCCCAGCCGTGCGCCGCGAACTCCCGGCGCCTGCCGTCGCGCACCGCCGTGGCGAGCTCGGCGTCGGTGTGGTCGGTGAAGAACTGCCAGGGCGTACCGGCCGCCCACTCCTCGCCCATGAACAGCATCGGTGTGAACGGGGCCGTCAGGGTCAGGGCCGCCGCGCAGGCCAGCAGACCCGGGGAGACCAGCGCGGCCAGCCGGTCCCCCCGGGCCCGGTTGCCGACCTGGTCGTGGGTCTGGCTGTAGCCGAGCAGCCGGTGCCCGGCGACCCGCGTACGGTCCAGGGGCCGGCCGTGACGCCGGCCGCGGAACGCGGAGTACGTACCGTCGTGGAAGAAACCGCCGCGGAGCGTCTTGGCGAGAGCCGCGAACGGGGCGCGCGCGAAGTCGGCGTAGTAGCCCTGCGACTCACCGGTCAGCGCGGTGTGCAGGGCGTGGTGGAAGTCGTCGTTCCACTGCGCGTGCAGCCCGTGGCCGCCCGCCGCGCGCGGGGTGATGTCCCGGGGGTCGTTCCGGTCCGACTCGGCGATCAGGAACAGCGGCCGGCCGATGTCGGCGGCCAGCGCGTCCACGGCCGCCGACAGCTCCTCGAGGAAGTGGTACGCACGGGTGTCCGCCAACGCGTGCACGGCGTCCAGGCGCAGCCCGTCGATCCGGTAGTCCCGCAGCCACGCCAGCGCGCTCTCCACGAGGTACGTCCGCACCTCGTCGGAGCCGGGCGCGTCCAGGTTGACGGCGGCGCCCCACGGGGTGTGGTGGGTGTCGGTGAAGTACGGTCCGAACCGCGGGAGGTGATTCCCCGACGGCCCCAGATGGTTGTGCACCACGTCGAGGACGACGCCCAGCCCCAGGCCGTGCGCGCGGTCGACGAACCGCTTCAACGCCTCGGGCCCGCCGTACGGCTCGTGCACCGCCCACGGCGAGACCCCCTCGTACCCCCAGCCGTGACGGCCCGGGAAGGGGCACACCGGCATCAGCTGCACATGGGTGACCCCCAGTCCGGCGAGGTGCTCCAGCCGCCCGGCGGCGGCGTCGAGGGTGCCCTCGCGGGTGTACGTGCCCACATGCAGCTCGTACAGGACGGCGCCGGGCAGCGGGCGCCCGTCCCACGCCGCGCGCCAGGCGTACGCCTCGTGGTCGACGACCGCGCTCGGCCCGTCGGGCCCCTCCGGCTGCCGTCGCGAGCGCGGATCGGGCAGCACGGGCCCGTCGTCCAGGGAGAAGCCGTACCGGGAGCCGTCACGCGCGTCGGCCTCCCCGCGCCACCACCCCTCCCGTTCCGGATCGCGCGCCAACGCGCGCGCGACGCCGTCGCACTGGAGCGTCACTCTGCCGGCCTGCGGTGCCCACACCTCGAACTGCACGGACGGTTCCCCTTCGTCTGCTCACCGTGATGTAGCCCGTCCATCGTGCTGCATGGAAGACCGATCCGCCGGAGAATGATCCTTTTGCGACGGGTGTCGCCGCCGAAGGCGCGGGAACCGCGGGGACGGCCGGGAGGGTGCTCCTCCGGTCTTCTGGACAGCCCGCCCCGTGCTGGCCGACAATCAGCAGCGTGACGTCGTCCTTCGAGTTCAACACGTACCCCGCGCGGATCTCCGACGTGGAACGGGACAAGGCGCTGAAGGTGCTGCGGGACGGCGCCGCCGTGGGGCGGCTGTCCCACGACACGTTCATCCGGCGCATGGAACTGGCCCTCGCCGCCCGGTCTCCCGAGGAACTCGCCCCGCTCACCGCCGACCTGCCCACCGAGGGCCGCTTCTCGCGCGTGCTGTTCTCCTCCGTGGAGGCGGTCTCCGGGTTCACGGTACGGCTGCGCGGGGCGTGGCGGGCCGAGCGGCTGCCGAAGCTGCTGCTGCCCCATCCGGCGACCGGCCACCCGCTGCGCATAGGACGCGATCCCGCCAACGGGCTGCGGCTCAACCACGAGACGGTCTCCCGTGTGCACGCGGAGCTCCGACGGCAGGGCGGTCTGTGGGTGCTGCGGGACCTCGGGTCGACCAACGGCACGACGGTGAACGGGCGTCGGGTCGTCGGCGCGGCCGTCGTCCGCGAGGGCGACCAGATCGGCTTCGGGCGGATGACGTACCGGCTCGCGGCGAACTGAGCGCGGTACGGCGCGACATGGCGGTTTCCGGTCGCACGATCCCGTTCGGGTGAGTTGGGCTGGGGTTTCGGCACCGTCGTGCCGATGCATCTGGAATGACGTACACCATGGACACCACGCGCACCTCAGTGAGAGCGGTACGGGGCGCGCTGCTCGCGGTGATCGCCCTCCTCGCCTGCGTCGCGCCCGCGCCCGCGCGGGCGGAGACCCGGGGTCCGGCCGCCACCGACACCTGGCTGGCCGTCGGCGTCGACCGGGGCGAGACCCGGACCGGCACGAAGCCCGGCACCATGCTCCGCTGCGACCCGCCCCAGGGCCACCCGCGCGCCGCCGACGCCTGCGCGGAACTCGCCGCGGCGGACGGACGGATCTCCGACATCCCGGCCCAGGACACCATCTGCACGATGATCTACGCCCCGGTGACCGCCCACGCGCACGGGCAGTGGCGGGGGCAGCCGGTCGAGTACACGGAGACCTTCCCGAACGCGTGCGCGATGAGGGCCCGGACCGGTTCCGTGTTCGCCCTGGACGAGGCATAGGCGAGGCGTGGGCGAGGCGTGGACAAGGGGGAGGGGGCCGGGGCGGTCCGCTCCGGCTTCCCGCTCCTCGCCGGTGCGCGCCGCCCGGTCACGCGCGGGCGTGCAGCGCCGCCGCCACGACCGTGTGGGCCTGATGCTCCACCTGGTGCTCCACGGGCACCCAGCGGGCCCGGAAGTGCACGGCGAAGGCGTCGCTCCACAACGCGACCAGCCGGTCGAGACGCGCCGCCGCGTGCGCGTCGGTCTCCCGCAGCTCCCGCAGCAGCATCGCCGCCGCCCGCAGCGGCACCCGGCGCGTGAACGCGTCCACACTGCTCACGTACGCCCTCGTGCCGTCCGCGGGCGGGGTGTGGATCAGGTCGTCGGCCAGTCCCGGTACCAGCTCCAGCCCCCAGGTGGCCGCCCGCAGCAGCGGACCGCCGGCGGCCCCGGCACCCGTCAAGGCCCCGGGCCGCGCCTCCTCGAGCACCTGCCGCACCTTCCGCGCGTCCCGCTGCAGCCGGTCCGCGAGATACCGCAGCGCCGCCGCCGGCGCCGGATGCGGGCCCGGATCGTCCACCAGGGCCGCGGCCCACATCGGCACCTCGACAACCGCCGTCAGACCGCCGTACCGGTGAGCCCGGTACCAGGTGCTGTGCCGCGCGTCGTCCGGCAGGCTCGGATACGCCGGCCCGGCCCCCGGGGCGGGCATCACCCGCACCCCGGGGCCGGACACCGGCCAGCCGGCCGCGTCCGAGGCGCCGGTCTCCACCGGAATGTGCAGCTCCGCGGCCGACTTGGCGAACGGCTCGGCGAGCCCCGGCACGTCCCTCGTCAACTGGACCCAGCTGCCGCCCAGATCGGTCCCGTGCAGTGACACCTGGAGGTAGGGCCGCAGCTCGTCGATGACCCCGGTCAGGGCCCGGGTCTCGGGCGGCAGCCGGCCGGGCGGCAGCACCGACGGCGCCCACTCCGGCTGCTCCGATCCCTGGGGGCGGAAGAAGCCCAGGTGGTAGTCGTACAGGCTGTGCGGGGGCGAGGTGCTGTGCAGGCTCGCCCCGTCGGGGTCCGCGCAGAGCAGGAAGTGCCAGGAGGTGCCGTTGCGCAGCTCGCTCTCCACCAGGACCCGCCGGGCCAGCGCGAGCAGGGTGCCCCCGCCGGCCGGTTCGTTGGCGTGGGCGCCGGCGACCACCAGCACGGCACGCCGGGCGTGGCCCACGGACAGCAGGTGCAGCGGCCGCCCCGCACGGGAGACCCCCACCTGCCGCAGGACGCTCAGACCGGGCCGCTGGACCGTCAGCGCACGGGCGGAGGAGACCAGTTCGGCCACCGTCGGATAGCGCAGCTCCGGCAGGAGACCCACCCCCCGTCGTCCCGAGTCATCCACCCCATGCCGCAATCCGCAGTACCCCACGGTCACGGAACGGTGTCAAGGGTGCGACGGGGGAGGTCCCAGAGGGCCTGCGGCGCGCTCCAGCAGCGCCACCGGCGACCGCTCGAACAACTCCGCCACACGTACGCGCCCCGTGAACTCCCGGCCGGGCTCCAGTACGTCGGCCCACCGGCCGGGCGGCAGCGCCAGCCGGGTCTCCCGCCAGCCGCCCGCCTCCGCCAGCCGCAGCGACAGCCGGGTCACGGCGGTCAGCACCGCACCGGACCGCACGAACGCCACGCAGTGCGCGGCTCCGGGCCCCTCGGCGGCCAGCGGCTCGTACGACGCCGTGTCGCCGAACGCCTCGGGCCGCCGCGCCCGCAGCCGCAGCGCGGCCCGCGTCACCGCGTCCTTGCCGACGCCGACGCCGACGCCGACGCCGAGGCTGACGCCGACGCCGAGGCTGACGCCGACGCCGACGCCGAGGCTGACGCCGACGCCGAGGCTGCCGCTGCCGTCGCCCGTGCCCGGGCCGGACGGCTCGCCGGCCGGGAAGTCCACGGCGCGCCGGTTGTCGGGGTCCACCAGGGCCCGGTACTCGAACTCGGAGCCCTGGTAGACGTCGGGCACGCCCGGCATCGTCAGCTGGACCAGGGCGGTGCCCAGCACGTTGGCGTGGATGTGCGGCTCGAGCGAGGCCCGCAGCGCCGTCACCCGTTCGCCCGGCGCCCCGCACGGCCCCGCCGTCACGAACCGGGCCACCGCCTCCTCGTACGGCGGCTCCTGCTCCGTCCAGCTGGTGTGGAGCCCCGCCTCGCGCACATGCTTGAGCAGCGCCCCCGCCACTCGCTCCGGGTCCGCCGGGCCCAGCCCGAACACCGTCTGCCAGGCCGCCCACGCCAGCTGCGCGTCCGGCACGCCCTCGCCGGTGCGGGTCACCTCCGTCAGGACGTCCGCCCAGCGCCGCGGGCACTCGGTGAGCACATGGAGCGCGGCCCGCACGTCGGCGCTGCGCTTGGTGTCGTGCGTCGAGACCACCGTTCCCGTCGACGGCCAGTCGCGCTGCACGCGCGCGCAGTACGCGTGGAACCGCTCGGGGGACACCGCCGGGTCGCCGGGGTCCTGGCCCACCTCCGTCGCCGACAGCAGCGGCACATAGCGGTAGAACGCCGTGTCCTCCACCGACTTGGCCCGCAGCGCCGACGCCGTCTGCGCGAACCGCGTACGGAACTCCACCTGCTCCGGCCCGTCGCCGTACCGCCCGAGCACCAGATCCCGTACGACGTCCACCGCCCCGGCCTCCTCGGGCACGGCGAACGCGAGCCGTGCCGCGGCCGCCGCCTCCTCGGTGACCACACCGGCCGGGTCCACGGAGGTGTAGGGCCGGTACACCTCGAGCCGGACCAGCAGCTCCCGGAGCGCGGTGCGCAGCGCCCAGGGCGCGCGGTCGCGCAGCGCGGGCTCGGGCGAGCCGGCGCACAGGTGGTGCGCCACCCGGGTCAGCCGGTCCACCTCGGCGGCCAGCTCGTGCGTGAGCACCTTGTACGCGGCCCGCCGCACCGTCGCCGCCCACTCGCCGCCCCGGTCCGGCTGCGGCGCCGCGAACCGCCGGTACTGGCCGAGCAGCTCCCCGAACCCCGCCGGGTCGGTGAACAGGCCGTCCACCTGCCGCAGGGCGTCGTAGCCGGTGGTGCCGGCGACCGGCCAGGAGGCGGGCAGCGGCTCGCCGTCGGCGAGGATCTTCTCCACCACGGTCCAGCGGCCCCCGGTCGCCTCGTGCAGCCGCCGCAGGTATCCGTCCGGGTCGGCGAGTCCGTCCGGGTGGTCGACGCGCAGCCCGTCGACCACGCCCTCGCGCAGCAGCTGGAGGATCTTGGCGTGGGTGGCCTCGAACACCTCCGGGTCCTCGACCCGCACCCCGATCAGCTCGGAGATGCTGAAGAACCGCCGGTAGTTGAGTTCCGTACGGGCCAGGCGCCACCACACCGGGCGGTACCACTGGGCGTCCAGCAGCTGCGGCAGCGGCAGGTGGGCGGTGCCCTCGCGCAGCGGGAACGCGTGGTCGTGGTAGCGCAGCACGTCGCCGTCGGTCTTCAGCAGGTCGGCCTCCGTGCCGAGCGGCCCGCCCAGCACCGGCAGCAGCACCTGGCCGCCCTGGGCCTCCCAGTCGATGTCGAACCACCGCGCACGGCGCGACGCGGGCCCTTCGCGCAGCACCTCCCACAGGGCGCGGTTGTGGCGCGGGGACATCGCCATGTGGTTCGGGACGATGTCCACGACCAGGCCGAGCCCGTGCTCCCGCGCGGTGCGCGACAGGGCCCGCAGCGCCTGCTCGCCGCCCAGCTCGGCACGCACACGGGCGTGGTCCACCACGTCGTAGCCGTGCGGTGAGCCCGGCACCGCCTCCAGGACGGGGGACAGGTGCAGATGCGACACCCCGAGCGAGGCCAGGTACGGCACCGCGGCCGCCGCGGCCGCGAACGGGAAGTCGGGCCGCAGCTGCAGCCGGTAGGTGGCGGTGGGGACCGCGGGGTCGGGTCGCTCAGGGGTCATGCAGACGTACGTACCCGCCCTGCGGTCCTTCCTGTCATCAGTGACCCGGCTGCCGCTGGACCGGCCGCCGGACCGGGCCTGGGCGGACCGGTCCGGACGGACCGGCTCAGGCCGGCCGCTGAAGCACCGTCAGGCTCCGGTCGGTCAGCGTCAGCCGGGCACCGGCCCGCACCTTCGGGCCGGTGCCCGGCGGCACGCAGTCCTCGCGGGCGGTGTCGACCACGACCTGCCACTGCCGTCCGTGGTCGACCGGCACCACGAACTCCAGCGGATGGGGGGAGGCGTTGAACATCAGCAGGAACGAGTCGTCCGTGACGCGTTCGCCGCGCCGGCCGGGTTCCGAGATCGCGTTGCCGTTGAGGAACACCGTCAGCGCCGAGGCCCGCGCCGAGTCCCAGTCCCGCTGGGTCATCTCCGCCCCCTCCGGAGTGAACCAGGCGATGTCGGACAGGTCGTCGTGGGTGCCCTCCACCGGCCGCCCGTGGAAGAAGCGGCGCCTGCGGAAGACCGGGTGGTCCTTGCGCAGCCACACCATCGCGCGGGTGAACTCCAGCATCCGCCTTCGCGGGTCCTCCTCGCCGACCCCGCCCTCCCCGCGGCCCCCGCCCTCCCCGGGCCAGTCGATCCAGGCCAGCTCGTTGTCCTGGCAGTAGGCGTTGTTGTTGCCGCGCTGGGTGCGGGCCAGCTCGTCGCCGTGGCTGATCATCGGCACGCCCTGGGAGAGCATCAGGGTCGCGATGAAGTTCCGCATCTGCCGGGCCCGCAGCCGCAGCACGTCCGGGTCGTCGGTCTCACCCTCGGCGCCGCAGTTCCAGGACCGGTTGTGGCTCTCCCCGTCCCGGTTGTCCTCGCCGTTGGCCGCGTTGTGCTTGCCGTCGTAGGACACGAGGTCGTGCAACGTGAAGCCGTCGTGACAGGTCACGAAGTTGATCGAGGCCAGCGGGCGCCGCCCGTCGTCCTGGTACAGGTCGGAGGAGCCGGTCAGCCGGGAGGCGAACTCCGCGAGCGTGCGCGGCTCGCCCCGCCACAGGTCCCGCACGGTGTCCCGGTACTTGCCGTTCCACTCGGTCCACAGCGGCGGGAAGTTGCCCACCTGGTAGCCGCCCTCGCCCACGTCCCACGGCTCGGCGATCAGCTTCACCTGGGAGACCACCGGGTCCTGCTGCACCAGGTCGAAGAACGACGAGAGCCGGTCCACCTCGTGGAACTGCCGCGCCAGGGTCGCCGCGAGGTCGAAGCGGAACCCGTCGACATGCATCTCGGTGACCCAGTACCGCAGCGAGTCCATGATCATCTGCAGTACGTGCGGGGACCGCATGAGGAGGGAGTTCCCGGTGCCCGTGGTGTCCATGTAGTAGCGGCGGTCGTCGGTGAGCCGGTAATACGACGGATTGTCGATGCCCTTGAAGGACAGGGTGGGGCCCAGATGGTTGCCCTCGGCGGTGTGGTTGTAGACCACGTCGAGGATCACCTCGATGCCCGCCTCGTGCAGCGCCTTCACCGCCGACTTGAACTCCAGCACCTGCTGACCGCGGTCGCCCCAGGAGGCGTAGGCGTTGTGCGGGGCGAAGAAGCCGATGGTGTTGTAGCCCCAGTAGTTGTTCAGGCCCATGTCCACCAAACGGTGGTCGTTCACGAACTGGTGAACCGGCATCAGCTCCAGCGCCGTCACCCCGAGTTCGGTCAGATGCCCGATCAGCGCCGGGTGCGCGAGGCCCGCGTAGGTGCCGCGCAACTCCTCCGGCAGCCCCGGATGGCGCATGGTGAGCCCCTTGACGTGCGCCTCGTGGATCACCGTGTGGTGGTACTCCGTCCGGGGCGGCCGGTCGTCGCCCCAGTCGAAGTACGGGTTGACCACGACCGACGTCATCGTGTGCGGCGCCGAGTCCAGGTCGTTGCGCCGATCGGGCGCGTCGAAGTGGTAGCCGTACACCTCCTCGCCCCAGCGGACCGACCCGCTGATCGCCCGCGCGTACGGGTCGAGCAGCAGCTTCGCCGAGTTGCAGCGCAGCCCCCGCTCGGGGGCGTACGGCCCGTGCACGCGGAAGCCGTAGCGCTGTCCGGGCATGACGCCGGGCAGGTACGCGTGCCGCACGAACGCGTCGCTCTCGCGCAGTTCGACCGCCGTCTCGGAGCCGTCGTCGTCCAGCAGACACAGCTCTACTCGGTCCGCGGCCTCCGTGAAGACCGCGAAATTGGTGCCGGCGCCGTCGTACGTGGCACCGAGGGGATACGCCTCGCCAGGCCAGACCTGCATGGACACGACTCTTTCAGGTGGACGGCCCCGGTGGGGGCGCCTCGCCCCCGAGTGTTTGCCGTGTCGCCCCACGCGGTACCCGTTCCCCGAGCCGGGCCTTCCTGTCGGCGATGCTGTGAAAACACAGTGAATCCGACCACTCATGGGGAGCGGTCATAGCAGAACGGTCCTGTGGGAGGCGGAAGTTGAGAAACGACCCCGCCATCGGGCTGCACCGCGCACCGCATGCGGAGTACTCTCCTTGATCGTTGGGGCTGGGAGAGCTCGGGGGAGCGGAAGGCGGTGCGCGGGTGGGTTCGGGAGGGCTGGAGCTGCCCCCTGGTGACGAGGGTCACGAGGGGAACTCCACGGACGTCCCGCCCGGTGCGGTGTCGTTGGCGCGGCCGATGGACGCGGGCTCGATCGGCCCGGACCTGGACTGGGGCGCCGACGACTGGCGCGAGGTGCGGACCCGTGCCCAGCGGGCCGGCCGCGCCTACATCTGGCTCAACCTCGTCGAGCAGCGGCTGCGTTCGGTCGTCGCCGCCGTGCTGCGTCCGATCTACGAGCCGATGCACGGCGACGACTGGGTGGTCGCCGCCGCCGGACCCGCCGGGCAGGAGTGGGTGCAGCGCGCGGCCGCGGTGCGCGAGGTCAGCCGCCGCAAGGGCTATCTGCTCGACCCGGCCGACGACAACGTGCTCTCCTTCCTCACGCTCCCTCAGCTGCGGGAGCTGATGGTCCAGCACTGGCCGTGCTTCGAGCCGTACTTCGACGACCGGCGGGACGTCGAACTGGCCCTGGACGAGCTGGAGGTCACCCGTAACGTCGTCTCCCGCAACCGGGCGCTGTCCGAGGCGGTGCTGAACCAGGCCGAGCGGGCCTCGGCGCGGCTGCTGGAGATGCTCGGCGCCGACGGCGACGTGCCGTCCGCGCGCCGGCTGCCCGTCGACGCGGTGGAGGACCTGGTCGGCGACCGGTACGCGGACGTGGTCGCCGTCCACCCCGACCGGGTGCGGCTGCTCCGCCAGTTCCCGGCCGAGGACATCTTCGGCGGTGCCCGCCGCCTGGACGCCATCGGGATAGGCCTCAACCTGCTGGTGCAGAACTTCTCCGGACGCCGTCTGGTGCGGCTCGCCGAATCCGGCTGCCGGGTGCGGCTGCTGTTCCTCAACCCCGCCTCCAGCGCGGTCAAGCGCCGCGAGCGCGAACTCGGCCTCAAACGGGGGGAACTCGGCCGCGCGGTCGAGATGAACATCCTCCACATGCGCCGGGTGCGGTCCCGGCTGCGCGACCCGGGAGCCTTCGAGATCCAGGTCTACGACGAGACGCCCCGCTGCACGGCGTACCTCGTGGACGGGGACGGCGCCGACGGCGTCGGCGTGGTGCAGAACCATCTGCGCCGGGCCCGGGGGATGGAGGCGCCGGTGCTGGTGCTGCGCAACGGCAGCAAGGTGGTCAAACCGGGTGAGGCCGAGGAGGGCGGGCTGTTCCCCACGTACCGCGAGGAGTTCGAGCAGATGTGGATGGATTCACGCCCGGTGTCGTGAACGCCCGCCTTGCGGCCGTCTGTCATGAACCCTCCGAAGCCTTCCGGCCGGTGAACGGAAGGCGACCCTTGGGCTGTCAGTGGCGCGTGCGAAGGTGGGAACCACTGGGGGAACGCACCACACAGAAGGGGGACGGGCCATGAGCTGGCACCGAGAGCTGCTGATCGGCTTCGACCTGGAGACGACCGGCACCGACCCGCGCGAGGCGAGGATCGTCACGGGGGCCGTGATCGAGGCCAGGGACGGGGAGCCGCTGGGGCGCCGGGAGTGGCTGGCCGACCCCGGGGTGCCCATCCCGGCGGAGGCGGTGGCCGTGCACGGCATCAGCGGTGAGCGGGCGGCGGCCGAGGGAGGCCCCGCCGACCAGGTGGCCGACGAGATCGCCGACGTCCTCACCGCCCACTGGAGCGCGGGCGTCCCGGTCGTCGCCTACAACGCCGCGTTCGATCTGACGCTGCTCTCCGCCGAGCTGCGCCGGTACGGGCTGCCGTCGCTGCGCGACCGGCTGGGGGGCGTGGACCCCGCCCCGGTCATCGATCCGTACACGATCGACCGCAGTGTCGACCGCTACCGCCGCGGCAAGCGCAACCTCGAAGCCGTCTGCGCGGAGTACGGCGTCGCGCTCGACTCCGCGCACGACGCGGCGGCCGACGCGCTCGCCGCGGCCCGGCTGGCCGGCGCGATAGCCGGCCGCCACCCGAAGGTCGCGGCCCTCGGCCCGGCGGAGCTGCACCTCCGCCAGATCGAGTGGTACGCGGAGTGGGCGGCGGACTTCCAGAGCTTCCTGCGCCGCAAGGGCGACGCCACCGCGACCGTCGAGGGGACCTGGCCGCTGCGCGAGCCGGCCGGCGAGCGGGTCTGACCCGGCGCCGCGGGAACCCCCGGGGCGTGCGCGGTCCGGGCGGTCGGGGTCAGAACGGGTACCAGCGGACGGTCGGGTCGCCGTCCCGGAGGGACGCCACGCGGCGCTCGAACTCGGCCAGGGCCTTCGCGTTGCTCGGCGCGTGCTGGGAGACCCAGGCGCAGCTGGCCGTCTCCCGCGCGCCGCGCAGCACCGCGCAGCCCTCCCAGGCGCGCACGTCCCAGCCGTACGTCTCGGTGAAGGAGGTGTACGCCTCGTCCGACAGCCCGTAGCGGTCGTGGGACAGGGCCATGACCACCAGATCGTGCTCGCGCAGATCGGCCGAGAAGGTCTCCAGGTCGACCAGGACCGGCCCGTCCGGCCCGACGTGCACGTTCCGGGGCAGCGCGTCCCCGTGGACGGGTCCCGGCGGAAGGTGGGGCGTCAGCGCCGCGGCGGCCGCCGCGAAACCGTCGCGCCGCTCACGCAGGTACGCGGCGTCCTCGGGGTCGATCGCCTCGCCCGCGAGCCGCAGCCAGCGTTCCACGCCGCCCAGCAGTTCGCGGGGCGGCAGCCCGAAGGAGGGGGTGGGCAGGGCGTGCACCACCCGCAGCAGTGCGGCCAGGTCCCGGGGTTCGGCGGGCCGTACCGGCGCGGGCAGCCGGTGCCACACCGTCACCGGGTACCCCTCGACCAGCAGCGCCCGGGGCTCCGCCGCCCGCACCGCGGGCACGCCGGCCTCGGCGAGCCACAGCGCGACGGTCAGCTCCCGGCGGGCCCGCTCCAGCAGGCCGCCGTCACGGCCGACCTTGACGACCAGGTCACCGGCGGCGAACACCGCGTTCTCGCCCAGGGCGAGCAGCCGTGCGTCCCGGGCGGCCGCGCGCCCCGGCAGTACGCCCGCCGCCGCCAGGACGACCCGCGCCCGTGCCTCGTCCATCCGTCCGCCTCCGTGCCTGTTCCGGTGCCCGCATCCGGTGCCCGACCGTGTCCGCACCGTCGGTAAGTCTCGCATTCGCGCAGGTCGGCCGAGCGCGGTGTGCCCCCGGTCCCCTGAATTCGGTTGCACGAGACGTATCGTCTCGCCTAGGGTCGGGGCATGACCCGACCCGCTCATATCGCCATGTTCTCCATCGCCGCCCACGGCCACGTGAACCCGAGCCTCGAGGTGATCCGCGAACTCGTGGCGCGCGGCCACCGGGTGACGTACGCGATCCCGCCGGTCTTCGCGGACAAGGTCGCCGGGACCGGAGCCGAGGTGAAGCCCTGGAACTCCACGCTGCCCTCGCCCGACGACGACCCGAAGGCGTGGGGGAGCACCCTGCTGGACAACGTGGAGCCGTTCCTCGACGACGCGATCCAGGCGCTCCCGCAGCTGATCGAGGCCTATCAGGGGGACACCCCCGACCTGGTGCTGCACGACATCACCTCCTACCCGGCGCGCGTGCTCGGCCACCGCTGGGGCGTGCCCGTGGTCTCCCTCTCACCGAACCTCGTCGCCTGGGAGGGGTACGAGAAGGAGGTCGGCGAGCCGATGTGGGAGGAGCCGCTGAGGACCGAGCGCGGCCGGGCCTACTACGCCCGCTTCCACGCCTGGCTGGAGGAGAACGGGATCACCGAGCACCCCGACCCGTTCGTGGGCCGCCCCGCCCGCTCCCTCGTCCTGATCCCGAAGGCGCTGCAGCCCCACGCCGACCGGGTCGACGAGAGCGTGCACACCTTCGTCGGCGCCTGCCAGGGAGACCGGAGCGACGAGGGGGCGTGGCAGCGGCCCTCCGGCGTGGAGCGGGTCGTCCTGGTGTCGCTCGGGTCCTCGTTCACCAAGCAGCCGGACTTCTACCGGGAGTGCGTCGAGGCCTTCGGCGACCTGCCCGGCTGGCATCTGGTGCTCCAGATCGGCAAGCACGTCGACCCCGCCGAACTGGGCGCCGTGCCGGCGAACGTCGAGGTGCGGTCCTGGGTGCCGCAGCTCGCGATCCTGAGACAGGCCGACCTGTTCCTCACCCACGCGGGTGCCGGCGGCAGCCAGGAAGGGCTGGCCACGGCCACCCCGATGATCGCCGTCCCCCAGGCGGTGGACCAGTTCGGCAACGCGGACATGCTCCAGGCGCTCGGCGTCGCCCGGCACGTCCCGGCAGGGGAGGCGACCGCCGGGGCCCTGCGCGCGGCGGCCCTCGACCTCGTCGGCGACCCGGAGGTCGCCCGACGACTGCGGCGGATCCAGGCGGATATGGCCCGGGAGGGCGGCACCTCCAGGGCGGCCGACCTCATCGAGGCGGAGCTGCCGGAGCGGCGGTAGCCGCTTCACGCAGTCCGCGCCGCCCCACCCGCCCGAGGAGTTCCGCCTCGCCGACCGTGCCTCCACCCGCACGCGCCGGACGGGCCGGCCGCTCTAGACTCACCGGGCAACCGGCCAGGCCCCGACCGCCCGGGGCGTCGCCACCGTCACCCGCAACCGGAACACCGTCGTCAAGCTCGTGGAGCTCACCCGTGCATGAGGAGAACAAGGCCGTGGACGCCGCCATCGAGGGCGAACTGAAACTCCTGGATCCCGAGGTGCGCCGCTCGCCCGAGCGGGTCGGGGCGCTGCTGCACCCGGAGTTCCTCGAGTTCGGTGCCTCCGGACGGATCTGGGACCGTGACGCGGTCATCGCCCTGCTCGCCGACGAACACGAGTCGGGGGACCTGGCCGGCACCGTCTCCGACATCAAGGCCACGCAGCTCGCCCCCGACGTCGTCCATCTCACCTTCGAAACGGACCACAACGGCCGCCGCGCGCGCCGCAGTTCGCTGTGGCGTCGCACCGGCCAGGACTGGCTTCTCTACTTCCACCAGGGGACGCTGTTCGACCCGGACGAGGAGTGACCGGCCGGTGCGGGCCCGGGGCCGCGCACCCGTGAACCCGCCCCGTCAGGCTCCCAGCGCCCCCACCGCCGCCAGCTCCGGCGTCCGCGCCGCGTCGTACCGCTCCAGCAGGACCCGCGCCACCTCGGGGGCCGGGCCCAGCACGTCCGCCAGCACGTCCGCCGCCGCCGCGCCCCGCGCGATGCGGTCCGGGAGGAAGCCGGGGGCGAGCACGTACGGGGCGACGGCGACGCGCTCACAGCCCAGGGCGCGCAGCTCCCGCACCGCGTCCTCGGTGCGGGGCAGGGAAGCGGAGGCGAACGCAGGCCGCACGGCGCACCAACCGGTGTGCCGCCACTCCCGCGCGATTGCTGCGATCACTGCGATCGCCTCCGGGTCGGTGGACCCCGCCGAGGCCAGGACGACCCCGGTCGAGGACGTGTCGGCGGGGGTGAGACCCGCCTCGTACAGCCGGCGCTCCAGCGCGGCGAGGAGCAGGGGGGACGGGCCCAGGACGTCCGCCTGACGGACACGCAGCCGGGCGGGCGCCTTTGCGAGGACCGCCGGGATGTCCGCCTTGGCGTGGAAGGCGCGGGTCAGCAGCAGCGGGAGGGCCACCACGTCGCGCACCCCCTCCGCCGCGAGGGACTCCAGCACCCCCGGCACGGAGGGGACGGTGAAGTCGAGGAAGCCGGTCTCCACCCGCAGCCCCGGCCGCAGCGACCGCACCCGCCGCACCAGGGCGTGCACGGTCGCGGCGTGCCGCGGATCGCGGCTGCCGTGGGCGATGACGAGAAGTACCGGTCGGCGCATGGTCGGCTCAGTCCTTCACCAGCAGGCCGCGGCTGCGCAGGACCCACCGTTCCAACGGGCTGAAGATCAGCAGGTCGATGGCGACACCCACGGTCAGGATCAGCAGGATCGCCTCGAACACCATGGCCATGTCGCTGGCGTTGCGGCCGTTCTCCAGCAGCTGCCCGAGGCCGATGCCGAGGTCCGGGAACGACGCGATGATCTCCGCGGCCATCAGCGAACGCCAGGAGAACGCCCAGCCCTGCTTCAGCCCCGCCACATAGCCGGGCAGCGCGGCCGGCAGCACGATGTGCCAGGTACCCTTCAGACCCGTCGCACCGAGCGTGCGGCCGGCCCGCACGAACAGCGGGGAGACCTGGTCGACGCCGGAGACCAGACCGTTGGCGATGGAGGGGACCGCGCCGAGCAGGATCACCGCGTACATCATCTGGTTGTTCAGGCCCAGCCAGATCACGGCCGGCGGCACCCACGCCACCGACGGCAGGGACTGCAGCCCGGACAGGATCGGGCCGAGCGCCGCGCGCACGAACTTCACCCGCGCCACCAGCAGACCCAGCGGGGTGCCGATCAGCAGCGCGAAGAAGAAGCCGAGCAGTCCGCGCGAGACGCTGGTCCAGATGTAGCCGAGCAGTTCGCCCTGGAGCCACGCCTGCCGCAGGACGTCCCACACGGCGCCCGGCGAGGGCAGCTTGGTGGGATCGTCGACGATCCTGAACGAGACCAGTGCCTGCCACACCGCCAGCACCAGGGCGACGGCGAGGACCGGCGGCAGGATCTTCTCGACGAAGGTCCGGCGCCACGGTGTGCGGCCCCGCTGCACCGTCTCCAGCGCGTCGAGCCCCGCCTCCAGACCGGCGAGGTCGCCGTCCTTGGCGGTCGTCTCAGTGCTTGCCATGACGGCGGATCTCCCCACGGAGTTCTTCGGTGATCTCGACGGACAGCTCCGCCACCGCGGTGTCCTCGATACGGCGCGGGTGCTCGATGTCCACCGTCCACTGGCGGGCGATCCGGCCCGGCCGGGACGACAGCAGCACCACCCGCCCGGCGAGCCGGACGGCCTCGCGCACGTTGTGCGTGACGAACAGCACGGACAGCCGGCCCGCGGCGGAGCCGCCGGCGTTCGCGGTGCGCCAGACCCGGGTCAGCTCGTCGTGCAGCACGTCCCGGGTGATGGCGTCCAGGGCCGCGAACGGCTCGTCCATCAGCAGCAGCCTGCTCTCCTGGGCGAGCGCCCGCGCCAGCGCCACCCGCTGGCGCATGCCGCCGGACAGCTCGTGCACCCGCTTGCCGTGGGCACCCCCCAGCCGGACCAGTTCCAGCAGCTCCTCGGCCCGGCCGCGACGCTCGGGCTTCGGCACGCCCCTCAGCTTCAGGGCGAGCTCGATGTTCTTGCCCGCGGTCAGCCAGGGGAACAGCGCGTGCTCCTGGAACATCAGCGCCGGGCGGCCGTCCGTGCTGATCGTGCCGGCGGTGGGCCGGTCGAGGCCCGCGACCAGGTTGAGCAGCGTGGACTTGCCGCAGCCCGAAGCGCCCAGCAGGGTGACGAACTCACCGGGCGCGACATCCAGGCTGATGTCGTCCAGCACGAGCTGCTGCCCGCCGGGCGTGCCCGGCGCCGGGAAGGTCTTCGAGACGTGCTCGATCCGGGCGGCGTGGGCGGCTTCCGTCGCGGCGCCGTCGGCGGCCTTGGCGAGGGTCGTGGCCATGATCGTCACCTCCTGGGACGTTTCTTCGGGGTCATCGAGGTCATCGAGGTCATCGGGATCAGGGAGATCAGGGAGATCATCGGGATCAGGGGTCAGCCGGCGCCGAGACCGGCGTCGTCGAGGGCGGGGGCGCCCTCGGCCGCGAGGACCTTGTTGAGAAGCGTGAGGTCGTAGACGCCGTCCAGGTCGGGCTTGTCCAACAGGCCCGCCGCGACGGCGTGTTCCGCCTGGGTCCGGAGGGTGGAGGCCAGCGGGTCGTCGGTGAACCGGATCGACTTCCACGCCGGGTCCAGTACGTCGGCGGGCAGGGCCTTGCCGGAGTCGGCCGCCAGCTGCTCGTTGGCGGCGGCCCTGGCCTTCTCCGGGTGGGCGTTGATCCACCGGTTGGTCCCGACCGACGCCCTGAGCACCGCCTCGACGGCCTTCGGATGCTTCTCCAGGAACTCCTGGCGCACGACGATGTTCGTGATGACGAACTCCTCGCCGGGCCACAGCGAGGCCTCGTCCAGCAGCACCTTCCCGCCCTCGGCGACCAGTTTCGACGCGGTGGGCTCCGGCACCCACGCCCCGTCGACCGACCCGGCCGCGAAGGCGTCCGGGGTCACCTTGTTGTCGCTGCGGACGACCGTCACATCGCCTCTGCCGCTCTGCGGATCGACCGTCCAGCCCTGCTCGGACGCCCAGTTGAGGAACGCCACGTCCTGCGTGTTGCCGAGCTGCGGGGTCGCGATCCGCTTGCCCTCGATGTCCTCGAGGGACTTCACCCGCTCCGGGTTCACCACCAGCTTCACCCCGCCGGACGCCGAACCGCCGATGATCCGCAGGCTCTTGCCGCGGGACTTGACGTAGCCGTTGATCGCGGGCGAGGGGCCGATCCAACCGATGTCGATCGAACCGGAGTTGAGCGCCTCGATCTCGGACGGCCCCGCGTTGAAGACCGCGTACCGCGCCTCGGTGGCACCGAGTTCCTTCTGGAAGAACCCCTTCCGGTTGCCCACCAGCGCGGTCCCGTGGGTGAGGTTGCCGAAGTAGCCGATCCGGACCGAGTCGAGGCCGTCGGTCTTCCGCGCCCCGGCGGCGATGTCGGCCGCGCCCTCGTCCTTGGCCTGGGAGCCGTAGCCGCATCCGGCGAGGGCGAGCAGGAGCAGTGTGGCCGTCACGGCGAACGCGCGGCGTGGGGCGGAGGTGGCAGGCACGGGAGGGGTTCCTCTCAAAGGCCCGGCGGTCACGGACTCTTAGGTCGCGGCCGGGCGGTCGGCGGGTTTTCGCCTACGGCGACGGGTGCTGAGGGCACGGGAGCGGTGCGCGCACGTCATCGCGCACATCGGGCCACCCCGCCCTGCCCGCTCCCCAGGGCCCCACTCCCCACACGTCCGCCCTCCTTGGCGAACGTGACGTAGAAACCGGTGGAGTCCATGGTCAGAAGTCCCATCCGTCTTCCTCGTCCGCGCCCTTGACGGGCTCGGGGGCGGCGAAGGACTCGCCGGACATGCCCGCGGTGAGCGTGGTGCCGTCGTTCGGGTCGATCAGGATGAACGAACCGGTGCGCCGCGAGTTCGCGTACGAGTCGGCCGGCAGCGGTTCGGCGGTACGGATCTTCACCCGGCCGATGTCGTTGGCGACGAGCTGCCCGGGGTGCGGGTGCAGGGACAGGTCGTCCAGCGTCAGCCGGGCCGGGATGTCCTTCACGATCGCCTTGACCGTGCGGGTCCCGTGCTTGAGCAGCACCCGGTGGCCGACGGTCAGCGGCTGGTCGGCGACATGGCACACGGTGGCCTCGACGTCCTGCGTGGTGGCCGGCGCGTCCTTGCTCGGGACCAGCAGGTCACCGCGGGAGATGTCGATGTCGTCGGCCAGCAGCAGCGTCACCGACTGCGGCGTCCAGGCCGCCTCGACGGGCGTGCCCAGCAGGTCGATCCCGGTGATCGTCGTCGTCCGGCCGGACGGCAGCACGGTCACCTCGTCGCCGGTGCGGAACGTCCCCGCGGCGATCTGGCCGGCGTACCCCCGGTAGTCCGGGTGCTCGGCGCTCTGCGGCCGGATCACGTACTGCACGGGCAGCCGGGCGTGGCAGTGCGCCAGGTCGTGGCTGACCGGCACCGTCTCCAGGTGCTCCAGCACCGTCGGGCCGCCGTACCAGTCCATGTGCGCCGAGGGCTCCACGACGTTGTCGCCGACGAGCGCCGAGATCGGGATCGCGGTGACCTCCGGCACGCCCAGCTCGGTCGCGTACGCCGTGAACTCCTCGGCGATCCGCGCGAACACCGGCTCCCGGTAGCCGACCAGGTCCATCTTGTTGACGGCGAGGACGACATGGGGCACACGCAGCAGGGCGGCGATGGCGGCGTGCCGCCGGGTCTGCTCGACGACGCCGTTGCGGGCGTCGACCAGGATGACGGTCAGCTCCGCGGTGGAGGCACCGGTGACCATGTTGCGGGTGTACTGCACGTGGCCCGGGGTGTCGGCGAGGATGAACCGGCGCCGCGGCGTGGCGAAGTAACGGTACGCCACGTCGATGGTGATGCCCTGTTCCCGCTCGGCCCGCAGCCCGTCGGTGAGCAGGGCGAGGTCGGGGGCCTCCTGACCGCGGCTCACCGACACCCGCTCCACGGCCTCCAGTTGGTCGGTGAGGACCGACTTGGAGTCGTGCAGCAGCCGGCCCACCAGGGTGGACTTGCCGTCGTCGACGGAACCGGCGGTGGCGAACCGCAGCAGGGTCGTCTCCGCGAGTGCCTCGCTCGTGATGGTGCTCATGTTCAGAAGTACCCCTCGCGCTTGCGGTCTTCCATCGCTGCCTCGGAGAGCTTGTCGTCGGCGCGGGTGGCCCCGCGCTCGGTCAGCCGGGAGGCGGCGATCTCGGTGATCACCTTCTCGATGGAGTCGGCCCCGGAGTCGACCGCGCCGGTGCAGGACATGTCGCCCACCGTCCGGTAGCGCACCAGCCGCTTCTCGACGCGCTCGCCGTCCTTCGGACCGCCCCAGTCGCCGGCGGTCAGCCACATGCCGCCCCGCCGGAACACCTCGCGCCGGTGGGCGTAGTAGATCTGCGGGAGTTCGATCCCCTCGCGGGCGATGTACTGCCACACGTCCAGCTCGGTCCAGTTGGACAGCGGGAACACCCGGACGTGCTCCCCGGGGGCGTGCCGGCCGTTGTAGAGGTTCCACAGTTCGGGCCGCTGGCGGCGGGGGTCCCACTGGGAGAACTCGTCGCGCAGGGAGAACACCCGTTCCTTGGCGCGGGCCTTCTCCTCGTCGCGGCGGCCGCCGCCGAAGACGGCGTCGAACTTCTCGGCGGCGATCTTCTCGGTGAGCGGCAGCGTCTGGAGCGGGTTGCGGGTGCCGTCGGCGCGTTCGCGCAGTACTCCGCGGTCGATGTAGTCCTGCACGGAGGCGACGTGCAGCCGCAGCCCGTGCCGTGCGACCGTGCGGTCGCGGTAGTCGAGGACCTCGGGGAAGTTGTGCCCGGTGTCGACGTGCAGCAGCGAGAAGGGGACGGGCGCCGGGGCGAAGGCCTTCAGCGCCAGGTGCAGCATCAGGATGGAGTCCTTGCCGCCGGAGAAGAGGATCACCGGGTTCTCGAACTCGCCCGCGACCTCGCGGAAGATGTGCACCGCCTCCGACTCGAGGGCGTCGAGGTGGGAGAGGGTGTACGGCTCGGCCGCACCGCCGGCGCCCTCGCCGCCCGTCCCGACCGTGGCCACGGTTGTCATGCCAGTCCCCTTTCGCTCAGCAGGGCGTGCACCGCCGCGGCGGATTCCTGGACGGTCTGGTGCTGCGACTCGATGCGCAGATCGGGTGAGACAGGAGCCTCGTACGGGTCGTCCACCCCGGTCAGGCCGGTGAGCTCACCCGCGGCCTGCCGGGCGTACAGCCCCTTCACGTCGCGTGCGGAGCACACCTCGACCGGGGTCGCCACGTGCACCTCGAGGTACGACGTGCCGTTCGTCTCGTGCCGCCCCCGTACCGCCTCCCGGCTGTCCGCGTAGGGCGCGATCACCGGGACCAGCGCGGTGACGCCGTTGCGGGCGAGCAGTTCGGCGACGAAGCCGATGCGCTGCACGTTGGTGTGCCGGTCCTCGCGGCTGAAGCCGAGGCCCGCGGAGAGGAACTCGCGGATCTCGTCGCCGTCGAGCAGTTCGACGCGCCGGCCCTCCGCGCGCAGCCGGCCGGCCAGTTCGTGGGCGATGGTGGTTTTGCCTGCGCTCGGCAGACCAGTGAGCCAGACGGTGGCTCCGGTCGTCACGGCGGTCTCCTGGTTCGTGGGGGTCGTGGAGGATGTCGGAGGCGCTGAGGGCGCGGTCATGGTCAGCCGTGCAGTCCGCACTCGGTCTTGGCGCGGCCCGCCCAGCGTCCGGCGCGGGCGTCCTCGCCCTCCCGCACACGGCGGGTGCAGGGGGCGCAGCCCACCGAGGCGTAACCGTCCGTCAGCAGCGGGTTGGTGAGCACGCCGTGCTCGGCGACGTAGGCGTCCACGTCGTCCTGGGTCCAGCGGGCGATGGGGGAGACCTTGACCTTCTGCCGCTTCTCGTCCCAGCCGACGACCGGGGTGCCGGCCCGGGACGGGGACTCGTCGCGGCGCAGCCCGGTCGCCCAGGACAGGTAGTCCCGCAGGCCCTCCTCCAGCGGCCGCACCTTGCGCAGCGCGCAGCACAGGTCGGGGTCGCGGTCGTGCAGCTCCGGCCCGTACTCGGCGTCCTGCTCCGCGACCGTCTGCCGCGGGGTGAGCGTGATGACGTTGACGTCCATCACGGCCTGGACCGCGTCCCGGGTGCCGATGGTCTCCTCGAAGTGGTAGCCGGTGTCGAGGAACACCACGTCGACGCCGGGCAGGGCGCGGGAGGCGAGATGGGCGACCACCGCGTCCTCCATCGAGGAGGTCACGCAGAACCGCGGACCGAAGGTCTCGGCGGCCCACGTCAGGATCTCCAGCGCGGAGGCGTCCTCCAGTTCGCGGCCCGCCTGCTCGGCCAGCTCCCTCAAGTCGTCGGTGGAGCGCTCTTCCTGAACCGCCGTCATATCCGGTCCCCTCCCGTGTCGGGTCGCTCGACTCCGCGGGCGAGCAGCCCGAGGAACTTCAGCCGGAAGCCCCGGTTGCACGCTCCGCACTCCCAGGCCCCCGGTCCCTCCTCGCCGGGGCGCAGGTCCTCGTCACCACAGTAGGGGCAGTAGAAGGGCGCGGCCCGCTCGCTCACGACAGAGCCTCCGCATCGGCGCGCGCGGCCCAGGTGGCGAACCGCTCGCCTTCCTCGCGCTCCGCCTGGAAGCGCTTCAGCACCCGCTCGATGTAGTCCGGCAGTTCGTCCGAGGTGACCTTCAGGCCGCGCACCTTGCGGCCGAACGCGGGGTCCAGGCCGAGGGCGCCGCCCAGGTTCACCTGGTAGCCGCCGACCTGCCGGCCCTCGGCGTCGGTGACCAACTGCCCCTTGAGACCGATGTCCGCGGTCTGGATGCGGGCGCAGGCGTTCGGGCAGCCGTTGATGTTGATGGTGACCGGCTCGTCGAAGTCGGGCAGCCGGCGCTCCAGTTCGTCGATGAGCTCGCTGCCGCGCTCCTTGGTCTCCACGATGGCGAGCTTGCAGAACTCGATGCCGGTGCAGGCCATCGTGCCGCGCCGGAACGGCGACGGGCTGACCCGCAGGTCCAGCGCCTCCAGCGCGTCGACCAGGGAGTCCACCCGGTCCTGCGGCACGTCGAGGACGATCATCTTCTGCTCGACGGTGGTGGACACCCGCCGCGAGCCGTGCCCCTCGGCCAGTTCGGCCACCTTGGTGAGCAGCGAGCCGTCCATCCGGCCCACCCGCGGCGCGAAGCCGACGTAGAACCGGCCGTCCTTCTGCCGGTGCACCCCGATGTGGTCGCGCCACTGCTGTGCGGGCATCTCGGGCGCCGGACCGTCGATCAGCCTGCGGCCCAGGTAGTCGTCCTCCAGCACCTGGCGGAACTTCTCCGCGCCCCAGTCGGCGACCAGGAACTTCAGCCGCGCCCTGTTGCGCAGCCGCCGGTAGCCGTGGTCGCGGAAGATGGAGGTGACGCCCTCCCACACCTCGGGCACCTCCGCCTCGGGGACCCAGGCGCCCAGCCGCACACCGAACTTGGGGTTGGTCGACAGGCCGCCGCCGACCCACAGGTCGAAGCCCGGACCGTGCTCGGGGTGGACCACGCCGACGAAGGAGATGTCGTTGATCTCGTGGGCGACGTCCAGCAGCGGGGAGCCGGAGACGGCCGTCTTGTACTTGCGCGGCAGGTTGGAGAAGCGCGGGTCGCCGATGTAGCGGCGGGCGATCTCGTCCAGCGCCGCGGTGCCGTCGATGATCTCGTCCTCGGCGACGCCGGCGACGGGGGAGCCGAGCATGCCGCGCGGGGTGTCGCCGCAGGCCTCGGTGGTGGACAGGCCGACCGCTTCGAGGCGCTCCCAGATCGCGGGCACGTCCTCGACGCGGATCCAGTGGAACTGGATGTTCTGCCGGTCGGTGATGTCGGCGGTGCCGCGGGCGTAGGTCTCCGACACCTCGCCGATCGCCCGCAGTTGCTCGGTGGTGAGCCGGCCGCCGGTGATGCGGACCCGCATCATGAAGTACTTGTCCTCGAGCTCCTCCGGCTCCAGCAGACCGGTGCGGCCGCCGTCGATCCCGGGGCGGCGCTGGGTGTACAGACCCCACCAGCGGAAACGTCCCCGCAGATCGCCGGGGTCGATCGAGTCGAAGCCCCGCTTGGAGTAGATCGTCTCAATACGTGTCCGTACGTTGAGACCGTCGTCGTCCTTCTTGAGCTGCTCGTTGCTGTTGAGCGGAGTGAAGTGCCCCGCGGCCCACTGCCCCTCTCCGCGGTGACGGCTCACCTTGCGGCGGGGGGTCGCGGCGGCAGGATCCTGCGGGCTGGCGGCCATGGCTGATACGTCCTTCGGGACAGGCGGGAGACGGCTCTGACCTGCGCATGACGATACAGGCGCAAGTGCGCGTCATCACGCGGGAGTTCAGTCGAGGAGAAGCGACGTGGAACGGAGTGGAGAAAGGCTGTCGGGTACTGCTGAACGTGCTCTCAGCACGCCGGACAGATGGCGCTGGACATACGGCCGAGGTCGACATGACGCCGACTCACCAAGGCGATTCCCGTTCCAGGCATGACGGAAGCGTGGCACGGAGATCTGGACACAGTCCAGCTTCATCCATGATGCGGACGTGCTTGTCTCGGAATGAGAGACGCATGTGTTCTTGGCGCCGGGAGACCCGGGCGATCTCGTCCATGCGTGCCAAAAGGGGCGGACGGCGCTGCCCGGGTGGGGCGGGCGCGCCGTCAGGTGGGGCGAACGTGCTGCTCAGGCGGGGTGAGCGTGCTGCTCAGGTGGGGTGGGTGTGCTGCTCAGGCGGGGTGGGCCCCCGGCCACGGGCCCGGTGTGGCGACCTCGGGCTCTTCCTCGACCTTGGTGTCGAACAGCCTGAAGCCCCGGCGCCGGTAGTTGTCCATGGCGTACTCGCCGTCCTTGCTGCACGTGTGCAGCCAGACCCGCCTGGTCGGCTTCAGGCCGGGTCGGCGCTCCGCCAGGTCCCAGGCCCGCGCGACACCGTACGACAGCAGGTGCCCGCCGATGCGCCGGCCCCGGAAGGCGGAGATCAGCCCGAAGTAGACGATCTCCACGACCCCGTCGTCCTGCGCCTCCAACTCCACGTACCCCGCGGGCGTTCCCCGGTCGTAGGCCACCCAGGTCTCCACGCCGGGCCGGTCCAGGTGCTCCAGCCACTGCGCGTACGTCCACCCCAGCCGGTCGGTCCAGCGGATGTCACCGCCGACCGAGGCGTACAGGAAACGGCTGAACTCGGGGGAGGGCACCTCGGAACGGACGATCCGCACATCCCCCTCGGGCACGGCGGCCGGCAGGAGGTCGGCGGGCGCGGTCTGCTCCAGGGACCAGGTGGTCACGGTGATGGTCGTCATGCCGGAAAGGGAACCATTTGGCACGTACATCTGTCGAACGCCCGAGGGACGAGGGGGAGGAGCCCGAAGGAGCGGCCGGGCCGGACCGCCCCGTCAGTCCGGCCTGATCCGGACGGGAGGCCCTAGTCCAGGGAGTGGTCGACGGAGTCCAGGGGCAGGGCGAAGAGCATGCGGCCGGACTGGGACCACACCTCGCCGGTCTCCTGCCAGTAGGAGAGGGACGCCGCCGGCCCGCTCCAGCAGCGGTGCGTCTCGTCCGCCCCGCACCGGGTGGGCCGCGCCCCCTCCCCGTCCTGCCGCCACAGCGTCCCGCGCTCCTGGGGCGTCCCGGTCATCCGGCCCAGGTACCAGCCCGACCCGTACGACAGCACGCTGCGCACATCCGTCAGCTCCGTCTCGTACGCCGCGACCACGTCCGCCTGCCCCACCGAGTCCGTGGCCAGCAGTCCCGCGCGGGAACGGTCGTCGTCGAACGCGTACCGCCACAGCCGGGTCGGCCCGTCGTGCTCCTTCGGCACCGCCTCGTGCGCGACCAGGCTGTCCGGCGCCGTGCTGCGGTCCAGCGAGATACCGCCCGGCTGCGGGGCGTTCACATCGGCCGTCCGGTACGAGGCGACGGCCGGCAGCACGTACCGCGCCCCGGCCGCCGACCAGCCGCCGGGCACCCGCCCGACCGTCGCGCCGTCCACGGTGGTCCGCTGGACGCGGTCCACGTCGTACACGTACAGCGTGCTGCCGTCCCCCCGGCCGGCGGTGACCAGCAGCTTGTCCTGGTACCAGACCATGCCGGACACGGGGGACACCAGCCCCCGGTAGTCGCGGCCGTCGTCCACCGGGACGGCGAGCTGCGCCCAGGTGTAGCGGAGGTCGTCGGGGTCGCCGGCGTCGATGAACGCGACGCGCGCGAGACCCTGGCCCGGGCCGGCGGCCGCGGGGCCCTCCGCCGGGGTGCCGTCCGCCAGGACGCCGCCCTGGCTCCAGCCGGAGAGCACCACACGGCTCTGCCCCCAGCGGCCGTCGTCGTCGGCGTCCCCGGACGTGGTGACGGCGCCGGAACGCCAGCCCTCGACGTCGGCGCCGTCCCAGCAGTACGCCCGCGTGGCGGCCGGCTCGACGGGCAGCGCCCGCCTGTCGTCCTCCGGACAGGCCGCCGCGTCCCGCAGGGAACCGTCGGTGTCGTCGAGCACGGCCCGGACGCCGACGGGCCGGCCCATCTCCGCGGAGAGCCGGTCGAGCCACTCCGGGGGCACACTGCCCTCGGTCAGCCGCAGCGGCGCGGTCTCGGCGGACGCGGTCAGCGGTTTCAGCGCCCCGGGGTCGTCGGCATCGGTGGCCTGCGACGTGCTGATCATGGTGGCCGCCGCGGTGAGCGCGAGCGCGGTCCCGGCCAGCGTCGCCCGCAGCGCCCTGCCCCGCCTGCGCCGACGATGTCTGCCGCGATGCTTCATAACGTCCTCCCGAGGCAAACCAACTGCGTCCGGTGGTCCGACCGTTGACCGTGGAGCAGGTGGGGTGGCCCGTAGAGGGATGCTACGGCAGGGGGACCCGCCGAGGGAGGAAGACCCTGCAAATGTGCGGAACGCGTGACCTCGGCAGCCCGGACACGCCCCGGAGCCGCCCCCCGGCGAGGGCGTTCGGTACCGACACGGGCGGCGGCACGTCGCAACCCTCTGCAACCCTGGTGGAGAGCCCCGCACTGTCCGAAGCTCGAGCGACGCCGTCCCGAACGGCGTCCACGGCTCCACGGGGCCTGTGCGGCGGGGGTGGTGCCGTGTCGGCGCGGCACCACCCCCGCGTCACGCCGGCTCCGGCCGGGCCCGCGCCACGACCGCCGCGAGATCGAGGGTGTGCGGCAGCGTCCCGAACGACGCGCCCCCGTCACCGCCCAGCCGGGCCGCACAGAACGCGTCGGCGACCTGCGGCGGCGCGTACCGCACCAGCAGCGAGCCCTGGAGCACCAGCGCGAGCCGCTCCACCAGCCGCCGCGCCCGCCCCTCGACACCCTCCAGATCGGCCAGCCCGGTCAGCAGGTCCCTGATCGCGCCGTCCAGCCGGTGATCGGCCCCGCGGGCCTGCCCGACCTCCCGCAGATACGCGTCCAGCGCCCCCGGCTCCCGGCGCAGTACCCGCAGCACGTCCAGCGCCTGGACGTTGCCCGCGCCCTCCCACACCGAGTTCAGCGGCGACTCGCGCACCAGCCGGGGCATCCCCGACTCCTCCACGTACCCGTTGCCGCCCAGGCACTCCGCCGCCTCCACGACGAGCGGCGCACACCGCTTGGTCACCCAGTACTTGGCCGCCGGCACCGCGATCCGCAGCAGCGCCCGCTCCTGCTCGCCCCCGTCGTCACAGGCCGCGGCCAGCCGCAGTGCCAGCGCGGTGGCCGCCTCCGACTCCAGCGCGAGATCGGCCAGCACGTTGCGCATCAGCGGCTGGTCGACCAGCTTCTCGCCGAACGCCTTCCGGTGGGCGCAGTGGTGCACCGCCTGCGCGACGGCCTGCCGCATCAGCCCCGCCGAGCCCAGGACGCAGTCCAGCCGGGTCGCCGCCACCATCCCGATGATGGTGTGCACCCCGCGCCCCTCGTCCCCGACCCGCCGCGCCCAGGTCCCCGCGAACTCGACCTCGGCGGACGCGTTGGACCGGTTGCCCAGCTTGTCCTTGAGCCGCTGGAGGAGGAACACGTTGCGCGAGCCGTCCGCGAGCACCCGCGGCACCAGGAAGCACGTGAGTCCGCCGGGTGCCTGCGCCAGCACCAGGAACGCGTCCGACATGGGCGCCGAGCAGAACCACTTGTGCCCGGTCAGCTCGTACGCGCCGTCCTCGGCCAGCGGCCGCGCGGACGTCGTGTTGGCGCGGACGTCGCTGCCGCCCTGCTTCTCCGTCATGCCCATCCCGAAGAGCACACCGGCCTTCTGGTGGGCCGGCCGCAGGCCCCGGTCGTACACCGGCGACGCCAGCCGCGGCTCCCACTCGGCGGCCAGCGCCGGATCCGCGCGCAGGGCGGGCACGGCCGCGTGCGTCATCGACAGCGGGCAGCAGGTGCCGGCCTCGACCTGCGTCCACACCACGAACGCCGCCGCCCGCCGCACATGCCCGCCCGGCCGCCCCCACGCGCCGGTCAGCCCCGCCGAGACCCCCTTGCCGAGCAGCCGGTGCCAGGCCGGATGGAAGTCGACCTCGTCGATCCGGTGCCCGTACCGGTCGTGGCTGCGCAGCCGCGGCGGGTTCGCGTCGGCCAGCACCCCCCACTCCTGCACCTGCGCGGAACCGGAGGTCCGGCCGAGCGCCGACAGTTCGGACCGGCCCTCGTCCAGTACCGCCGGGTCCAGATGCCGCTCGACCGCCTCCGTCAGCGCCCGGTCGGCGGTGAACACGTCGTACTGCGTCAGCGGCGGTGCCTGGTTGGTCACGGTGTGGGTGCTCCCTGCCATGGCGACGAACCTACCCGCCGCCCCCGCCACCCGTCTCACCTCGTGACCCTTCGGGTGAGGACCGCCGGGCACGGCGGATACCTTTGGTTCGTGCAGCCAGCAAGCGAACCCCCCGACGCGCCCTCCGGTCGACTTCACAGGGCCCGCGCCCTGTACCGCAACGTCTCCAAACGCAGGACCGTCTGGCTGCTGCTCAAGGACACCGTCAACTCCTGCATGGAGTACCGCATCCTGGGCCTGGCCGCCGAGGCGGCCTTCTTCACCCTGCTGTCGGTGCCCCCGCTGCTGCTCAGCATGATCGGCCTGCTCGGCTACGTCGACTCCTGGACCGGCGCCGACACCATCCAGAGCCTGCAGACCAACCTCCTCGAGGCGTCCCGCGCCGTGCTGTCCGACCGGGGAGTGAAGCAGATCGCCGAGCCGATCCTGCACGACGTCACGAAAGGCGGCAGACCCGACGTCATCTCCATCGGCTTCCTGTTCGCCGTGTGGTCGGGCTCCCGCGCGGTGAACGTCTTCATCGACACCATCACCGTGATGTACGGCCTCGACGGGGTGCGCGGCATCGTCAAGACCCGCCTGGTGGCCTTCCTGCTGTTCATCGCGGCCCTGCTGATCGGCTCGGTCGCACTGCCCCTGATGGTGGCGGGCCCGGACGCCGTCGTCCGGGTCGTCCCCTGGTCGACGACGCTCGTGCAGATCCTGTACTGGCCGGTGGTGATCCTGCTGTCGGTCGCCTTCCTGACCACGCTCTACCACGTCTCCGTGCCCGTGCGGTCCCCGTGGATCGAGGACGTGCCCGGCGCGCTGGTCGCCCTCGCCATGTGGGTGATCGGCAGCATCCTGCTGCGGATCTACCTGACCAACACCGTCGAGGGCCCCACCATCTACGGCTCCCTCGCGGCCCCCGTCGCCGTCCTGCTGTGGATCGGCGTGTCCGCCTTCGCCGTGCTCGTGGGGGCCGCGGTCAACGCCGCCATCGACCGGGTCTGGCCGGCCGCCGCGACGGCCGCCGCCCGCGAGACCAACGAGCGGCTGCGGCAGGAGCAGGTCGCCGAGTACGTCGCCCGCACCTCCGCCGAGGCCGCCACCGACGACGACGCCGACCCGGACATGCCCGCCGAGTTCCCCGAACGCTGGTCCCGCTTCCTGCCTCCCGAGGACGTCACGGCCCGCCTGCGCACCCATGCGAAGAGCAGCCACCAGCCGAGGAACGGCGAGGAGCAGACGGGCCCGCCGGACGACGAGAAGTGAGGCCGAACGCCCGACGGCGACGCATCCGCTCTCACCGCTCCCCCGGGACGCACCAGGTCCCGGTTCGGTCACGGAGAACGGGACAGAGTTGTTTCTTAGGTAAGGCAAACCTTAGATTGTTCTGACTCTTCCCTGGAAAGGCTTTGACATGAGACGTCCCTCCCTCCGTACGATCGGGGCTCTCGCCGCTTCCGTCCTGCTCGTCCCCCTGGCGACCGCATGCGGCTCGGACGGCAAGGGAGCAGGCTCCGGCACCGAAGCCGGGGAGAAGAGCGGGGGAGGGACGCTCGTCGTCTACTCCGGCCGCAGCGAGGACCTCGTCGCGCCGCTCATCGAGAAGCTCGAGAAGACCACCGGCTCCAAGGTCGAGGTACGTTACGGGGACAGTGCCGAACTCGCCGCCCAGCTTCTCGAAGAGGGCGACAGGACCGACGCGGACCTCTTCTTCTCGCAGGACGCCGGCGCACTCGGCGCCCTGGGCAAGGAGGGCCGTCTCGCGGCGCTGCCGCAGAAGTCCCTCGACCGCGTCGACAAGGCGTTCCGCGCGGAGAACGGCGACTGGGTCGGTGTGTCGGGACGGGTCCGCGTCATCGCCTACCACGGCGACAAGGTCGCCGAGGCACCGGACAGCGTGCACGAACTGACCGGACCGGAATGGAAGGGGAAGGTCGGCTACGCGCCCACCAACGCCTCGTTCCAGGCGTTCGTGACCGGCATGCGGGTCCTCGAGGGCGACGACGCCACGCGCAAGTGGCTGAAGGACTTCCAGGCCAACGACCCCCAGGTGTACGAGAAGAACGGCGCCGTCCTCGACGCCGTCGACGACGGCAAGGCCGAACTCGGTCTGATCAACCACTACTACTGGTACGAGAAGGCCGCCGAGGAGGGCGCGGACAAGCTCAAGGCCAAACTGCACTTCCCGACGAAGGGCGACCCGGGCGCGCTCGTCAACGTCGCGGGCGTCGGGATCCTCAAGGGCAGCGACCAGAGCACCGCCGCGCGGAAGGCCGTCGACTTCTTCCTGGCCGAGGAGGCGCAGACCTACTTCGCCGACGAGACCCACGAGTACCCGCTGGCCGCCGGAGTCACCGGCGGGGACGACCTTCCGCCGCTCGACTCCATCGACGCGCCGGAGATCGACCTGAGCCGGCTGGAGTCCCTCCAGGTCACGCTGGAGATGCTCCAGGAAGCCGGGATGGTCTGATCGGTATGAAGAGTTCGGGTACCCGAGGCCACCAGGCCCCGTCGGCACCCGCTCGTTCCGCCCCGGGCCCGGACGACGCCCCCGCACCGTCCAGGCCCGGGCGTGCCGGGCGCCGACCGCCGCTCCTCCTGCTGGCCCTGGCTTCGGCAGCCGCGGCCCTGACCCTGCTCCCGCTGGTCTACCTGGCCGTACGGGCCGTCGAGCGGGGCCCCGCGTACGCGTGGAACGTCGTCGCGACCGACCGCACGCTGGAACTGCTCGCCCGGAGCGTCGGTCTGGCCGCCGTGGTGGTGACCGCCTGCCTCGTCCTGGGCATCTCCCTCGCCTGGCTGACCGTCCGCACCGCGCTGCCCGGCCGGCGCGCGTGGTCGGTGCTCGCCACGCTGCCGCTCGCCGTGCCCAGCTACGTCGCGGCCTTCGCCTGGATCTCGGCGCGCCCCGATCTCGCCGGATTCAGCGGTGCCGCCTTCGCGCTCACCCTGGTCAGCTACCCGTACGTGTATCTGCCGGTGGCCGCCGCGCTGCGCGGCATCGACCCCGCCCAGGAGGAAGCGTCGCGCGCCCTGGGGCACGGGCCCTGGAGCACGTTCCGCCGGGTCACCCTGCCGCAGCTCCGCCCGGCCGCGGCCGGCGGCGGGCTGCTCGTGGCGCTGTACGTCCTCTCCGACTTCGGGGCCGTGTCGATCATGCGGTACGAGACCTTCACCCGGGCCATCCACACGTCGTACAAGGCGAGTTTCGACCGCACGCCCGCAGCGGCCCTCAGCGTGGTGCTCGTCCTGATGACGGTGCTGCTGGTCGCCGCCGAGGCGCGTACCCGCGGCCGTGCGGGCCACGCCCGGACCGGCGGCGGAACGGCCAGGCCCACGCCCCCGATCCCGCTCGGCCGACTGAAGTGGCCCGCGCTCGGCTGGTGCTCGGCCGTCGCCGCGGCCGGGGTCGCCTTCCCGGCCGGGACCCTCGGGTACTGGCTGGCGGTCGGCAACTCCCGCACCTGGGATCCGCGGGGACTGCTGGAGACCGGGGGAATCACGCTGCTCGTGGCGGCCCTCGGTGCCGCGCTCACCACGTGTCTGGCCCTTCCCGTCGGCGTGCTCGCCGCCCGCCACCGGGGCCGCGCCGCACATCTGCTGGAGCAGGCCGCGTACGCGGGCCACGCCGTGCCCGGGATCACCGTGGGCCTCGCGATGGTCTTCCTCGCGGTGCGGTTCGCCTATCCGCTGTACCAGGAGCTGCCCCTGCTCGTCGCCGCCTACGCGGTGCTGTTCCTGCCGGTCGCCGTGGGCGCCACCCGGGCAGCGGTCCTCCAGGCACCGCCCGTGCTGGAGGACGTCGCCCGTTCCCTCGGGCGGGGGCCGCTGGGCGTCCTGCGTGAGGTCACGGTCCCGCTCGCCGCTCCCGGTATCGCCGCGGGCGCCGCCCTGACCTTCGTGGTCTGCATGAAGGAACTCCCGGCGACCCTGCTGCTCAGACCCACCGGTATGGACACCCTCGCGACCCGCCTGTGGACCGAGACCGGAACCGGTTCGTACGCCGCCGCCGCTCCGTACGCGGCCGTCCTCATCCTGATCGCCGCCGTTCCCTCGTACCTCCTCGGAAGGCACCGCGCATGAACGACCTGCGGATCACCGGGCTCACCAAGTCCTACGGGCCCGGCGCCCCCGTTCTGAACGGGATCGACCTCTCCGTCCCCGCGGGGCGGCTGGCCGCCGTCCTCGGGCCCTCGGGCTGCGGCAAGACGACCATGCTGCGCATCGTGGCCGGCTTTCTGCGGGCGGACGCGGGGACGGTCGAGATCGGCGGGCGGACCGTCACCGGACCCGGCACCCACCTGCCCCCGGAACGACGGCGCATCGGCATCGTGCCGCAGGAGGGCGCCCTGTTCCCGCACCTGAGCGTGGCGCGCAACGTCGCCTTCGGGCTGGCGGGACTCTCCCCGGCCGAACGCCGTCGGCGCACCGGGGACATGCTCGACCTCGTCGGCCTGCCCGGCCACGGCGACCGGATGCCCCACGAACTCTCCGGCGGCCAGCAGCAACGCGTCTCGCTGGCGCGGGCGCTCGCCCCGGAACCCGCGATCGTCCTGCTCGACGAACCGTTCAACGCGCTCGACAGCGGACTGCGCGCAGGCGTACGGGCCGATGTGCGCGCGGCGCTCAGGTCCACCGGGGCGACGGGCGTCCTCATCACCCACGACCAGCAGGAGGCACTCTCCACGGCGGACCTCGTGGCGGTCGTCAGAGCGGGCGGGGTGGCCCAGTGCGGAACCCCGCAGGACGTCTACCGCAGGCCGCAGGACCCCTGGGTGGCCGCCTTCGTCGGCGGCGTCGTCCTGCTTCCGGGCACCGGCAGGGGCACGACCGCGGACACCGCGCTGGGCCGCATCCCGTTGGAGACCCCGGTGGACGACGGTGCCGGTACGGTCGTGCTGCGCCCCGAACAGCTCACCCTCGGCGCACCGTCCGACCAGGCCCCCCGCGGCACGGTGGCGGACATCTCCTTCCACGGACCGGACACCCTGGTGACGGTGGCGGTGACCGGACTGGACTCACCGGTGCACGTCCGTGTTCCCGGGCCGGTCGCACACCGCCCCGGCGATGCGGTGAGCCCGGCCGTCACCGGCACGGCGACCCTCCACCTCCCCCGGCGGGACGGCGACGAGCGCGTGGTGGGCGACCACGGTCCCGTGGTCACCGCCTGACCGGGGCGGGACGTCGAGCGGCTGCGCGGGGACACGCCCGCCCCGCGTCTACGCTGGCCCCATGGACGCTCTCACCGGCCTGCTGGAAGGCCCCCGCGCCCGTGGGGCGTTCATGATCAGGACCTGCTTCGACCCGCCCTGGTCGGTCCGGATCGAGGACCGTGCCCCGCTGACCGTGATGCTGCTCGTCCGCGGTGACGCCTGGATCGTGCCGGACCGCGGCGAACGGCTGCGGCTGCGCCCCGGCGACCTGGCCATCGCGTGCGGCCCCGACCCGTACACCTGCGCCGACGACCCCGGCACCGCGCCACAGGCGCTGATCCTGCCGGGCGGCGCGTGTCACCACCCCGACGGACGCCCCCTGAACGGCGTCATGGACCTCGGCGTCCGCACCTGGGGCGGCCGGCCCGACGGCGAGACGGTCATGCTCATCGGCACCTACCGGATGCGGGGCGAGATCGGCGGCCGGCTCCTCGACGCGCTGCCACCGCTGCTCTCCCTCACCGCCGACGACCGGCACGGCCCGCTCACCCCGCTCACCCCGCTGCTCACGGCGGAGATCATGCGGGACGAACCAGGCCAGGAGGTCGTCCTCGACCGGCTGCTCGACCTGTTGGTCATCGCCGCCCTGCGGGCCTGGTTCGCCCGCCCCGAGGCGGCGCCGCCCGCCTGGTACGAGGCACAGGGCGACCCCGTCGTCGGCCCGGTGCTGCGCCTCCTCCAGGGCGACCCCGCCCACCCCTGGACGGTCGCCGCGCTCGCCGCGAAGGCCGGCGTCTCGCGCGCCGCGCTGGCCCGCCGCTTCACCGAACGCGTCGGCGAACCCCCGATGACGTACCTCACCGGCTGGCGCCTCGCCCTCGCGGCGGACCGCCTGCGCGCCACCGACGACACGATCGGCGCGATCGCCCGCCACGTCGGCTACGGCAGCGCCTTCGCGCTGTCGACCGCCTTCAAACGGGAGTACGGGGCCAGTCCGCAGGAATGGCGGACGCGGGCCGCGCAGCGTGGCTGACATGTACGGCGAGCGTGTGTCACGGCTGCCGGGCGCGGTCGTGTGGACCAGCACACCGCCGGCAGCGGAGCGGGCCGGGTCCTGCCCGACGGCTGCCTGGACCTGCTCCGGCACGACGGACGCCTGCCGGCCGCGGGCCCCGACACCCACGCCCACCGCACCGGGGGCGACGCGACCCGCCCCCGGGCGGGCATCCGCTTCCACCCCGGCACCGCCCCCGCCCTGCTGGGCGTGCCCGCGCACGAACTGCGCGCTCGGCGCCCCGGCCTCGGCGTGCCCCTGTTCCTCGGCCCCCTCGGGGAAAGCGAACCCGAGCCGTCGATGGAAGGCGACGGAGACGCCCATGTCCGGAGACGACCGACCCGATGGCATCACATCGTGCACTCACGCGGCCACCGCGGGCGCGCCCCGGCCCCCGGTCCTGAAGGAATCGGACACGGCCGTCCGGTACGGCGACCCGGTCAGCCGGAAGCCGCGGGCCCGGACCCGAAGCGACCGCGGGACGCCTCGATGTCGCCGAGGTAGCGGTGCGTCCAGTCGCACATGGCGTCGACCGTCGCCCGCAGGGCGGCGCCCGGTTCGGTGAGCGTGTACTCGACCCGCGGCGGCACCGTCGGATGCACCTGCCGCTCGACCAGGCCGTTGCGCTCCATCATGCGCAGGTTCTGGGTGAGCATCTTGTGGCTGATGCCGTCGATCTCCTTGCGCAGTTCCCCGAAGCGCAACGTGCCCTCACCGAGCGCCTCGATGATCAGCAGCGCCCACTTGTTGGCGATGTCCGAGAAGATCTCCCGTGCCAGCGAGTCCGCGCGCGTGAGATCCGCATCCTCGGGCGAGCCTCTGAACTGCTTGGTCACCATGAGGTTCCCCAGTCACTGAAAAGTGCGTTCTTCCATGTCAGCAGCCACTCTCTTACGGTTCCCAAGTAACCACAAGAGAGCACGAGTGCTCATGACCCAAGGAGGCGGGCACCATGGCCGTCACGCTCCTGAACCCGACCGGACTGCCGAAGATCGACGCCTACCGACAGGTGGCGGTCGCGAGCGGATCCAGGACGATCTTCCTCGCCGGGCAGGTCGCCTGGGACGCCGACGGTGTCACGGTGGGGGAGGGCGACCTCGCCGCGCAGATCGAGCAGTGCTACCTCAACATCGCCACCGGGCTGGCCGGCGTCGGCGCCACCTTCGACGACGTGGTGAAGCTGACCGTGTACGTCGTCGACTGGAACCCTGACAAGTTCTCCCTGTTCATGGAGGGTGTGTCGCGGGCGGCCGAGAAGCTGGGCGGCACCCCGGTCCCGCCGGGGACACTGCTGGGAGTCGCCGCGCTGGACGTGCCGGAGCACCTGGTGGAGGTGGAGGCGATCGCGGTGCTGGACTGAGGTGGGCGGGGCCGAGGGGACGGCCGCCGGGGCGGCGCAGGAATACTGATGAGCCTCTCGGTGCTTTTGTGGTGCTGGAGGCGCCGCGAAGGGCTGGTGGGCAGATGGCGGCAGACGACCGGGCGCACCCCGTGGCCCCCATGCCCCCCGTGACCCGCGTGAGCCCCATGCTCCCCGTGGTCAGGACGCCGTACGGTGCCGTACGCGGCAGACGGGAAGACGGGACCGCCGTGTTCCGGGGCATCCCGTACGCGGCGCCGCCGTTCGGCCCCCGCAGATTCCGGCCCCCCGTCCCGCCGGATCCCTGGGACGGCGTACGCGACGTCGACGCCTTCGGCCCCACGGCCCCGAAACCCCCGTACTCCGAAGCCTTCGCGCGCTGTCTCGCCGATCCGTCCGTCCCCGGCGACGACTGCCTCAACCTGAACGTCTGGACTCCCGACCCGTCCCCGACGGCCCGGCTGCCGGTGCTGGTGTGGCTGCACGGCGGGGCCCTGACCAGGGGTTCCTCGGCGGTACCGGTGTACGACGGGCGGACCTTCGCCCGTGACGGCGTGGTGTTCGTGTCGGTCAACTACCGGCTCGGCGTCGAGGGCTACGGCCTCTTCCCGGACGCCCCCGCCAACCCGGGCCTGCGCGACCAGCTCGCCGCCCTGCGCTGGGTCCACGAGTCGGTCACGGCCTTCGGCGGCGACCCCGACCGCATCACCCTGGGCGGCCAGTCCGCCGGGGCGATCAGCACCGGCGCGCTGATCGCCGCCCCGCAGGCCCAGGGCCTGGTCCGGCGGGCCATCCTGCAGAGCGGACCGCCCGAGGTGTCCGACCGGGCCAAGGTGCGGCGGGTGGTGCGCCGCATGGCGAACCGGCTGAAGGTCCCCGCGACCGCCGAGGCCTTCGCCGCCGTCGACCGCGAGCTGCTGCTGCGCACCCAGGCCGAGGTGGGGCGCCTCAGCAGCCCGGTGCTCGGCGGGCCCGCCTTCGGCATCGTCGTCGACGACGACCTCGTCCCGCGCGACCCCCTGGAGGCACTCACCGACGGCGGCGCGGCCCCCGGCGTCGACCTGCTCACCGGATGGACCACTGACGAGTACCGGCTGTGGCTGGTACCGGGCGGACTCCTGGAACGCGTCGACCGGCTCGGCGCGGTCGCCCTGGCCGGGGCGATGGCCCGCTGCCACTGCGGCAGCGAGGTCCCGCGCGGCTACCGCGCCCTGCGCCCGGACGCCGGCACCGCCGAGATCGTCGGCCAGCTGGTCACCGACCACCTCCTGCGCATCCCCCTCCACCGACTGGCCGACGGCCGCGAAGCCCCCTCGTACGTCTACGAGTTCGCCTGGCCCTCCAACCGCCCCGGCATGGGCGCCTGCCACGCCCTGGAACTCGGTTTCGTCTTCGACAGCGGCGACGAGCCCGACGCGCGCAAACTCGCGGGCGAGGGCGCACCCCGGGCCCTGTCCGACGCGATGCACGGCGCCTGGGTGCGCTTCGTCTCCGACGGGGAGCCGGGATGGGAGCGCTGGGACGCCGGACACCCGGTGCGGATGTTCGGCGCCGGCGCACCGTACACGGCACACGGGCCCCGCGACCGTGAACTCGCCCTGTGGACCACGGCCACCGACGACGCCGGCGAGAACACCACGGAGGACACCACCGAGGAGCCGTCACCCGCCACCGCACCGGAACTGCGCCCGGTCATCGGCCGCCTGCGCCGCAGCGGTGTGCTCCGACGACACTGAGGTGCGTGATTCCGACGGACGGGCCTCGACCTCCCGCACGACGCACCGATGTACCGATGTACCGAAGAGGGCAGGGAACCATGCGTGAAGTGAGCCGGGCCGATGTGGTGCTCTCCGGATACGGTCCGGTCGGCCGGGCCTACGTCGAGTACCTGGCCCGGCAGCGGGACGAGCTTGCCCACCGGCACGGCGTACGGGTGAACGTCGCTGCCGTCCGGGCGAGTTCCGGGCAGTGCCGGCTCCGCGAGGGCGAACCCGTACCGCCCCGCTCGGCGTGGGGCCCGCCGGCCCCGCTGGAGGAGACACTCGACCGGACCGCTGCCGGCGTGTTCGTCCAGGCGATCCCGTCCTCCCCCCGACTCCGCCTGCACGCCGCGGAAGAGGCCATGATCGCCCTGCGCAGAGGGGTGCATGTGGTCACGGCCACCAAGAGCCACCTGCTCAGCCACTGGCGGGACCTCGACGAAGCGGCCCGCGCGGCGGCCGTCATGATCAGGATCTCCGGGGCGACGGGAGCCGCTCTGCCGGCGGGGGACCTGTCCAGGACCTCGTTGCGGGGCCTGGGCTGCACGACGATCCGGGCCTGCCCGAACGGCACCGCCACGTTCGTCCTCGACCGTCTCGCCGCGGGCGACTCGCTGGACGAGGCGGTTCGGGAGGCTCAGCGCCGCGGAATCGCGGAAGCGGACCCCTCGTCCGACCTGTCCGGTGAGGACGCCGCCACGAAGGTGCGGCTGCTGGCAGCGTTGGCCTGGGGGTGGGACCCGGCGTCCGTGCGGGTGCGGGCGGAGCCGGTGGACGAGGGCACCTCCCGGACAGCGCCGGCCGCGGCCTCCCGGGCACGCCGCCTGCGCGCCGTGGCAAGCGCCTCCGTGGACACGCCCCACCTGGTCCGCGTCCGCCTGGAGGAGACGGAGCCCGGTGACCCCCTGCACGCGCTCGTCGGACCGGAGAAGGCCGTGGTGTTCGGCTGCCCCGACGCCGGCGACGTGATCGTCAGCGGGGGACGCTCGAGCCCTCTGGGTGCCGCGCTCGCCCTGGTGAAGGACACCATCGAGGTCACGGCCCCCCGAACCGGGTTCCTCTGACCCGCGCTCCGGCAGGGGGCAGCGCTGTCGAGGTGAAGCGGCGGTCGTACCGCCGCGTCGCCCGCGGAGCACCCGGCATGGCGGAGCAGGCGGTGCGTGTGATCCCCGGCGTGCGCGGTTGCGGGTGCGCCCCCGCGCATACTCCGGGAGTGATTCTTCGTGGGAGATGCTTTACATGAGCGCCGGGCGGATGTTTTATGCGCCTGGCAGTGAATAGGGGAACCGGATTCCGGTTCAGCGCAAAGACCGGCGGGTTTTCGGCCAATGTGAGCGAGCGGGCGCGACCGCCCCCGATCAATTCATGTCCTCTTTTGAACCGCGGAGAAGGGGATGTGTGATCTGTCCGCAAGTTCCGGCATGGGGCACCCTCCTCCTTTGCGTCACAGGTCCCAGTGGGAGCAGGTGCATAAAGCGGGCCCAGTGGCCAACGCGCCGCTCATGGGCGGAACGTTTAAACGCATGCCGGCAGCAAATCGGCTTTTACGCTCTTAATCTCATGGTGTTCCGGGTGGATCCCATCCGGGTGAGCCTTCACGTCCATCAGGAGGACCGATGAAGCGTACCCTCAAGACCCGCATCGCCGGCGTGGCGGTGGCCACCATGGCCGCCGCCGGCGCTTTCGTGGTGGCCGCGCCGTCCGCCAGCGCGACGCCGAGCGACTGCACGTCGTACCTGGCCTCGAAGGGCTACTCCAGCACCGACACCAACCTCGCGTGCACCGTCGGCGGTTCCGGTCTGCCCGCCGACCAGCTGCTGTGCCGCGTGCTGCTGATGAACGTGTCCTCGGTCCCGCCGGCGATCGCCGACACCGCCTGCCGCAAGGCCGCCGTGTAGCCGGTCCTGCATCTGAGCTGTGCCCTGGAAGGCGCTGTTACCGCCTTCCAGGGCACACGCATTATCTCCTCCCGAGAAGCCGGACGCCGGGCAAGGTCAAAGGGCCGGGCGGCCGGGCGGCCAGGGAGGGCAAATCCTTCAACACGGCCCCGCCCCGGACTTCTGAGATGATCATCGTGGAAGTGATCAAGGGGGGCCCGTGTCCACGTTCTTTCTGGTGGTCGGTTCGGTGATGGCGCTGGTGCTCGGGGCGGCGGGGGCGGTGGCGCTGGTGACCGGCCGGATCGTACTGCCCTGGTTCCAGGGCGGTGTGAGCCGTCCCGGATTGTGGGGTGCCGGTGCGCTCCTGCTGGCCGGAGGGCTCGCGGCCACCCGCCGGATGCCTTTCGGGGGCAACATGCCGCTCATTCTGGTCGGTCTCTCCCTGATGACGGCGTCGCAGCTCCTCGAGGAGCCCCGACGGGCACGCTCCGGCCGGACCGTGAGGCCCGCGAATCGTTCGAAATGATTTCCGAGAATGTCGATTCCGTGCGACTTCATCGAATCCGTGCCCCGCATGCCCGGGAAGACCGGGAATGGTCCCGCTTCCGCTGAGGCGCGGAACGACTCGGAAAGGTAGCCGGGTGTTCGGCTGCCCGAAGGCCAAAAGAAACCCATCGGCGAGTACGCAGTTGTTCACCTGCGATGGTGAAGCGGCGCTGTACTACGAGTACCGAATGCCGTTCGCCGAGTGGTTCCACCGGTATCCGGCCGGTGAGGACGCGTCCGGTCCGGGCAGCGGCCTCTTCCGCCCCGGTCCGATCCCCCTCGACGGCATGCCGACGGACGAGACGGCTTCCGCGTCCGGCCGGGAAAGCCCTGACCGCGGCATGTGAGAGTCCGGTGTTCGAGCAGAAGCCGACGGCCCGGTGCGGCCGGGACCACGCCGCACCCCGGCCGTCCACGAACCCGTCCCGCCCCGTCGACGCCCGCGGCTCCCACCCGGCTCGCCACCACCCGGTCCAAGTTCGGGGAGAATCCCGGTCCGGACCGTCGACGGAAAGGACGAGGCCGTGCAGCCCACTCTCGATCTCTGGCGCCGACAGCTCGGGGAGGTGCCCGAGTCGGTATGGCAGCGCACCGAGCTTCGCGTGCTGATCCTGGCGGACAACGGCCTCACGGCCCTCTCACCGAAGATCGGGCGACTGGACCGTCTGACCACTTTGGACCTCGGCCACAACAAGCTCACGTCGCTTCCCGACGCTCTGGGCGACCTGGCCCGACTCAGCGGCTTCCTCTACCTGCACGACAACGACGTGTCCCGACTCCCGGACACACTGGGCAACCTGACACGGCTGCGCTACCTCAACGTCGGCGAGAACCCTCTCACCGCCTTGCCCGAAACCGTCGGCCGGATGACGGAACTGATCGAGCTGCGAGCCCAGCACGCCCGGCTGACCGGATTGCCCGGCAGCATCGGCCACCTCCACAGGTTGCGCGAGCTCTGGCTGCGGGGGAACGGACTCAGAACTCTGCCCTCCACGATGGCTGATCTGCAGGAACTACGGCACCTGGACCTGCGGGAGAACGACCTCACCGAACTGCCCGAGTTCCTGGTCGGCCTTCCCCTGCTGCGGCAACTCGACCTCCGCGGCAACCACATCGTCCGGATCCCGGACTGGGTGGTGCGGATGCCCGCCCTGGAGAAGCTGGACCTTCGGTGGAACACCTGCACGCTCCCCCGCCGCGTGCTGACGGACCTCGAGGAACGCGGGTGCGTCGTCCTGCTGTGAGCCGCCGGCACGGCACTCCGACGCGAAGCTGCCGTCATTTTCCGAGCATTTTCCGGGAGATGGCCCGTGGCGTCGATCGTCCGGGTGAGGACGCTGGTTCTTCTCGTAGTGGGCGGAAAACCGTTCGACCGACCGGGGCTGAGCCGTCATGATCCGTACTCGTGACGACTGCGCAGCACCTCCTGGTCCGGGCCGCCGCCCGCAACAACGCCGAGTGGTGCGCGGCGATGAGCCGATCGCACGGCTCGGCGGGAGAGTTCGGGGCACAGGCGTGGGCCGCTCCGTCTCGTACGCCGCTCTACTATCCCGACGCGGTGACGCTGGTGCCGGGCGCCGATCCGGCCGCGCTGGCGGCCCGGATCGACACCACCGCACCCGGCGCCTCCGTCAAGGACAGCTTCGCCGACCTCGACCTGACGGAAGCCGGCTTCCGGGTGCTGTTCGAGGCGCAGTGGATCCACCGCCCGGCGCGTGCGCCCGCCCCCGCGCCGGACCTCGACTGGGCCGTGGCGGGCGACCCGGGCACACTGCGCGCCTGGGCTCTCGCCTGGGACGACGGGGACGGCAGCGCGGACCTCTTCCGGCCCGAACTGCTCGACGACCCCGCCACCTTCGTGCTCGCCGGACAGTCCACCGATGGCCGAGTGGTCGCCGGCGCGGTGGCCGGCCGCAGCGACCACGTGGTCGGAATCTCCAACGTCTTCGCGCTGGACGGCGGTCCTGACGCGGCCTGGCCGGTCGTACTGGACGCGGTGAACCGGCTGTTCCCCACCCTGCCGGTGGTCGGCTACGAGCAGGGCGACGATCTGTCGGCAGCCGTCCGCCATGGCTTCGAGCCGGTCGGCCCGCTGCGGGTCTGGCTGCACGGCCGGTGACCAGACCGTGCCATGGGTGCCCGAATCCCTTTCGCGACCACCATGTTCAGGGGAAAGCCTGACCGTCGACACGGACTGCCCTTGCTGTTTTCTCCGGTCACGGGCAGGAGGGCGGGCCCCTGCCCTTCCTGTCCGTGACCGGAGCGCTTTCACTCGCCGCGCGGCGCCCGGCGGAGCGGGCGGGCTCAGCAGCTGAGGTCGTCGCCGGGTTCGACGCCGAGGAGTCGGGTGAAGTGCTGGTAGGTGTCGATCCGGCTCTGCACCTGCGCCGGGTTGCCGCCGTTGCACTCCAGGCTGCCGCTGATGGGCGAAGAGCGCGGAGGCATCCCGCCTTGGACTCAGCATCCCGCTGGCGGTCACCTCGGCGAGCAGCTTCTCGCCGTGCCGACGAGCCAGGGCGCGCCGTGCCCTCTCCAGCCGTCCCTGCTCCTCCTCGGGCTTTGCCGGATCCACCTCTCTTGCCGGGCGGGGTGCCCGGTCCTTCAGGGCCGGGGTGCATGCCCGGTCCCGAGGAGCGGGCCAGGAACCGTATCGCCTTCGGGGCGATGCGGCGTCCCGAAGGAGGATGGTGGCGGGCTTGGTCACGGGAGGGCGTGATGGTGCGTGGCTGGGAGCGGGGGTGGTGGGGTCGGTCGCTCGTTCGGGTGAGCCTGGTGGGATGTGAAGAGATGGGCAGGCGGCGGGGCTAGGTTGGCGGCATGTCACGGTTCCGGATGTACCCCACGGCCGCGCAGGAGCAGCGGATGCTGCTGCACTGTGCGCACGCCCGGTACGTGTGGAATCTGGCCGTCGAGCAGCACGCGCACCGGAAACCGGGGCGCAGGTCCGCGCCCGGGTTCGCCGAGCAGTGCCGTCAGCTCACCGAGGCCCGGCGGGAGAGCGCCTGGCTGCGGGCCGGGAACGCGGACGTGCAGCAGCAGGCGCTGCAGGACTTCGCCAGGGCCAAAGCCGCCCGGTTCGCTTCCGGGTTCGGTGAGCCGACCTGGCGCAGGAAGCATGTGCATGAGGGCTTCCGGGTGATCGGCACCGACCGGGTTCCGGAGTCCCATCCGGACGGCACCCCGAAGCTGAACACCAAGACCGGCAGGTGATGGGCCGCTCGGTGGTGGTGCAGAGACTCAACCGGCGGTGGGCGCGGGTGAAGGTGCCCGGCTGCGGCTGGGTGCGCTTCCGGCTCACCCGCGCCGGTCTGCCGGTGGCGAAGACCTTCCGGGTCACCTTCCGTAACGGCCGGTGGCACATCGCCTTCGCCGTCGTCCCCGACCCCGTCGATGCGCCCGGCACGGGGGAGGTCATCGGCATCGACCGGGGCATCAAGATCACCGCTGCCCTGTCCGACGGGCGGAGGCTGAACTGCCCGCAGCTCACCACCCGGGAGCGGGCCCGGGTCCGCAAGCACCAGCGCCGGGCGGCCCGCGCCCCCAGGGGCAGCGACCGCAAGCGGGAGGAGTACGCGAAGGTGGCCAGGATCAAGGCGCGGGAGGCGGACAGGCGCAAGGACTGGTGCGAGAAGACCTCGACCATGCTCGCCCGCACCTGCCGCCTGGTCCGGTTCGAGAAGCTGAACATCACCACCATGACCCGCTCGGCGAGGGGGACCGTCGCACAGCCCGGCAGGCGGGTGCGGCAGAAGGCCGGGCTGAACCGGAGCATCCTGGCCCAGGGCTGGGGCCTGCTGCGCCGCCGGACCGGGGAGAAGGCCCCGGGCCGGGTCGAGGACGTGCCCGCCCCCTACACCTCTCTGCGGTGCAGTGCCTGCGGCTGGATCGAGAAGGACTCGCGCAAGAGCCAAGCCGAGTTCGTCTGCGTGTCCTGCGGGTTCGGCTGTAACGCGGATGAGAACGCAGCAGTCAACGTCGCGGCAGGACAGGGCGGGATCCCCCGCCCCCGGCGCACAGCCGGTGCCGGAGGGGTGACAGCGGCCACCGGCCGCTCGAGCGCCCGTGAACCTCGACCCACCCGGGTCGGAATCCCCCTCCTTTGAGGAGGGGGAGGATGTCAAGTTCCAGTCACATGCGGCGCACCAGGTGACGAACCGGCTGTTCTCACGGATCTAGGCCCCGCACCGAGGGCACGGCCGAGTCACTTCCTCTGTGGCGCTGCGCATGCGGGCGCTGTTCCCTTCCCCCCGCAGCCTTCCCAAGGCTGCCTGTCCATGACAGGCCACAGCTGATCACGCAGGCGCGCCCGCGTAAAGCCTCGGACCCCGGTCGGCATTCGGTGCCTCCGGGGCCCGCCACGAACGCAACGAAGTCCCCTACGGGCGCGGTCCAGCCTTTGACGCCCCGCTCGGCCCGCTCCGCGAACGTCATTCCGCTGAGAAAACGTCACTGAGTGTCAGACTGCGGGCAGCGGAAGCGCTATGTGGCGCCCCAGGCCGAACTCCTCGGCCTCGTCGTCACTGACCACCGCGAAAGTGCCCGCGGGGACTGCGGGCAGCGTGGCCACCTGGGACGCCGCCGCCAGCAGTTCCTCTTCACCGGCTCCGGTGACGAAGAAGACGTAGGCGTCCTCGTGCTCCTCCCCGTCGTCGAAGACCTCTACGTCACCTTGCTCTTCGAGGTCGCACAGGAAGTCCTCGATCTCCTCGATCCACGGAAACGGGTAGGTGCCTTCCGGCAGGTTCGGAGTCGGCAGCAGCGGTACGTGGATCTCGACAACCATGGTGGGCATGGTGCCGATCCTGCCCCTCGCGCCTCCGCCCGGCGCAGGCAGGGGACCTGCGCGACGGGACGACCTCTCGAGGGTGGGGTCAAGAAGCGCGAAGTCGGCATGTCCTCACCGTACTTGTGGGAAGGGGCTTCGCGGTCCCGACGCTGTGGGGCGGGGACGGGTGCCATACGGAAAAGCGTGAACAGTCGGCAGGCAAGTGTCCTGATGCCGCTCATCTGAGCGGCATCAGGGCAGCGGCGGTCAAAGTGCTCACGCTTTCGGGAAGGTGTGCCACGTCCGGGGAACCGCAGCTCCGGGCGGCCTCATGTCCTGGTACGGGGAAGGGAAGGGGAACCGGGCGAGTTCCGCGGAGGGATCATGCAGATCATCGAGGTGACCGGTTACGCCGTCCGATCTGCTGTGATCACCATGAAGCGGACGGGAACGCCACTCGAGTTCGTGATCTTCCCGATGCCGCATGTGGCTTCGCCGACGTTCTGCTCCCAGGTTCGCCTCAGGCTCAGGGAACGCGACCTCATAGTCGTCGAGGGGGTCCGAGGGAAGTCGGTCGGAGTGAGTGCCCTCACGCTCGCTCACCGGTTCGCCCCACGCCGGCGGCGCAACGGCCTGCAGAAGCAGCGCGAGGCGCTACTGCTTCCCGAGGGCGTGCCGGACATCAACCCGGATGTGACCGCGGCGGAGGCGATCGCGGATCTGAAGACGTTACCGCGGTGGACGTACCTGCTGCTCGTGGCCACGACTCCCGTGATGGGCCTGGTGCTCGCGCTGCGCGGTCCGCGCGCCTTCCTCGATGAGGACCTGGTGGTCGAGGATCTGCCGTCGACGCTGCGGGCGGAGATGATGGCCGGCGGTCCTGTGGAGCACGCGATGACCGATCGGCGCGACCAGCGGTTGCTCGACGCGCTCGGCGAGATCCACGTGGAGCGCGGTGACGAACCGATTCGGGTGGCCATCGTCTACGGGGCCGGCCATGTCCCGGCGATCGTGGCGGGGCTGCGGGACCGGTACGGGTACCGGGCACGCGCAGCGGAATGGCCCATCGTCCTTGTCCCGGCGTAGCCCGTCCGGCGCTGTTCGCCGTGTCCTGGTCACCGTGTGCCCCCTCAAGACACCGACACGGCGCTGGTCAGCTCTCCTCCGGACAGGAACGCGGCCCAGGTCTTCGGGGTGACGGTGAGGTGGGGGCCTCGGGGGTCTTGGAGTCGCGGATGCTGCCGTACGGCGACGGTGGCGTACGGGTCGAGGTGCACGACAGCGGGGGCGGTGTGCCGGCCGTACCGGAGACGGGGGCACGGGAACCGCGGGAGGGCGGGCGTGGGTTGGTGCTGGTGGGCGAGCCGGCCGACAAGTGGGGCGTGGGGGAGCGGAGTCCGGGCAAGATGGTGTGGTGCGAGTTCGCTAGGGGGCCCGTAGCGCCCCCGCGATCGCCGCGATCGTCTCCGGTCCCACCCGGCAGCATCCGCCGATCAGCCGTGCCCCGGACTCCCGCCAGCCCGTGACCTGTTCGGCCGTGAAGGTCGGCCGGCCGGTCCATGCCCGGGCCCCGGCGTCCCAGGTCTCGCCGCTGTTGGGGTAGACGACGACGGGTTTGCCGGTGACGTGGGCCGCGAGGGCGACGGCGTGGTCGGCGTCCTCGGGGGTGCAGCAGTTGACGCCGACGGCGATCACCTCGTCCACCCGCGCGGCGAGCGCGAAGGCGTCCGCCAGGGGCTGACCCGCGCGGGTGCGGTCGCCGGCCGCCGAGTACGACAGCCAGGCCGGGAGGCCGAGCCCGCGCACCGCCCGGAGCAGGGCCTTCGCCTCGTCGGTGTCCGGGACCGTCTCCAGGGCGAGCGCGTCGGGGCCGGCGGCGGCCAGGACCTCCATGCGGGGACGGTGGAAGCGCTCCAGCTCGGACACGGTGAGCCCGTACCGTCCCCGGTACTCGGACCCGTCGGCGAGCATCGCGCCGTACGGGCCGACGGAGGCCGCCACCCAGAGGGGGCGGCGGGGCGTCCGGGCCCTGCGGGCCGCCTCGCGGGCGCACCCGACGCTCAGCGCGAGCAGGTCGGCCGCCTCCTCCCGTCCGATCCCGCGCCGGGCGAAGCCCTCGAAGGTGGCCTGGTAACTGGCGGTGATCGCCACGTCCGCACCCGCCTCGAAGTAGGCGAGGTGCGCCTCGGTGACCGCCTCGGGGTCCTCGGCGAGCAGCCGCGCCGACCACAGCGCGTCGCTCAGGTCGTGCCCGGCCGTCGCGAGCTGGTTGGACATGCCGCCGTCGAGGACGACCGTGCCGCCCGCGAGAGCGTCGGTGAGGGTGGGGACGGGGGCGGTGCTCATGCCCCTCGACGGTAGTCGAGACGGCCCCCGACCTGCCGCGCGGCCTCACAGCGCGCCCCTGCGGCAGGGCTGGGATCCTGAGGGGGAGACGACCCCGCGGTCGGGAAGGCGGTGGCCGATGTGCCGTTGGCTGGCCTACTCAGGTACCCCCATCCTGCTCGACAGCCTGCTCTACAAGCCGACGCCCTCGCTGATCGACCAGAGCCTGCACGCCAGGCTGGGCGTCGAGACGACCAACGGAGACGGGTTCGGCGTCGGCTGGTACGGCCCCCGCGCCGACACTCCGGCGATCGTCCGGGAGATCGGCCCGGCCTGGAGCAGCCGCAACCTGCGGGAGATCGCCCGCCATGTCCGCTCGCCCCTGTTCTTCGCCCATATCCGGGCCTCGACCGGATCGGCGGTGCAGGAGACCAACTGCCACCCGTTCCGTCACGGCCGCTGGATGTGGATGCACAACGGTGCGATCACGGACTTCCACCGCATGCGGCGCGACCTCGCCCTGGCCGTCGACCCGGAACTCTTCCTCTCCGTCGAGGGGTCCACGGACTCCGAGTTGATGTTCTACCTGGCGCTCACCTTCGGACTGGAGCAGGATCCGCCCGGTGCGGTCGCGCGGATGGTGGGCCTGGTGGAGCGGGTCGGGCGCGAGCACGGTGTGGAGTACCCGCTGCAGATGACGGTGGCGGTGACCGACGGGCGACGGCTGTGGGCGTTCCGCTACTCGACGCAGAGGGCGTCCCGTTCGCTCTTCTACAGCACACGCGTGGAGACGCTGCGCTCCCTCCACCCGGACGTGGAGTTCCTGCGTGAGGCGTCCGACGAGACCCGTCTCATCGTGTCGGAGCCCCTGGGGGGCCTGCCCGGCATGTGGAACGAGGTCCCCGAGGGCAGGTACGGCGTCGTCCAGCCCGAGGGGGACGGGATGGCTCGCTTCGCCCCTCAGCCGATGGAGGAGATGCAGGAGCGGAGTCCTGAAGGGGAGGGGTCGGCGATTTCGTCCCGCCGGGCCCGTTGACCTGTCCGTGACGCGCCCTTACCTTGTCGACGTTCGTGATCCCAGATGGCGTTCGATATATCGAACGCTCGATTCGTGATCCCGAGGTTCTCGAGCGAGCCTCACTCCGAAAGGCAGACCGCATGAGCCCTACCGCCGGCGACACGCCCCGGACGCCCGACCGCAGGCTGTTACTGAAGGGGGCCCTCGCCGCAGGCGCGCTGGCCGCCACCCCCACGGCGGCCCACGCGGCCCACGCGGCCACCCCCGGCGCCCCCGCCGGCAGACCGCAGGCGGCCCCCTACGTGAACCCCCTCGTCCGCAACCGCGCCGACCCGCACATCACCCGCCACACCGACGGCTTCTACTACTTCACCGCCACCGCCCCCGAGTACGACCGGATCATCCTGCGCCGCTCCCGCACGCTGAACGGTCTGGGAAGTGCCGCCGAGTCCGTCATCTGGCGGGCGCACCCCACCGGTGACATGGGCGCCCACATCTGGGCACCGGAGATGCACCGCATCGCCGGCAAGTGGTACGTCTACTTCGCCGCCGCGCCCGCCGAGGACGTGTGGGCCATCCGCATCTGGGTCCTGGAGAACACCCACCCCAACCCCTTCCGGGGCACCTGGACCGAGAAAGGGCAGGTCAAGACCGCCTGGGAGACCTTCTCCCTGGACGCCACCACCTTCACCCACCGAGGCACCCGCTACCTCTCCTGGGCCCAGCACGAACCCGGCATGGACAACAACACCGCCCTCTGGCTCTCCGAGATGGCCGACCCCTGGACCCTGACCGGGCCCCAAGTGCGCCTGTCCACACCGGAGTACGACTGGGAGCGCATCGGCTTCAGGGTCAACGAGGGGCCGTACGTGATCCAGCGGGGCGGCCGGGTCCTCATGACCTACTCGGCCAGCGCCACCGACGCCAACTACTGCATGGGCCTGCTGACCGCCCCCGAGGACAGCGACCTCATGGACACCGCCAACTGGTCCAAGTCGCCCGTCCCCGTCTTCACCAGCAACGACACGACCCGGCAGTACGGCCCCGGCCACAGCTGCTTCACCGTCGCCGAGGACGGCCGTACCGACGTCCTCGTGTACCACGCCCGGCAGTACAAGGAGATCGACGGGGACCCGCTCCACGACCCGAACCGCCACACCCGGATCCAGGCGTTCGGCTGGAAACCGGACGGCACCCCGGACTTCGGCGTCCCCGTGGCCGACGGCGCCACCACCGGCGGCCGGGCGGACGTTCAGGCCGGTGCCGAGGTGTTCCGCCCCTAGTGTTGCTCCATGACCCAGAGGACCTTCGCCGATCTCCACCGCGCCGACGAGCCCCTCCTGCTGCCCAACGCCTGGGACCACGCCTCCGCCGCCGCTCTCGCCGCTCAGGGGTTCCGGGCGATCGGCACCACCAGCCTGGCCGTCGCGGCGGCGGTCGGGCTGCCCGACGGGGCGGCGGCGACCCGGGAACAGACCCTGCGGCTCGCCCGCACCCTCGGCTCCGAGCCGTTCCACCTGTCCGTGGACGCGGAGGACGGATTCGGCGACGACCCGGACGAGGTGGCCGAGTTCGCCCGCGAACTGCACGCCGCGGGCGCCGCCGGCATCAACCTGGAGGACGGGCTCGGGCCCGTCGACCGACACGCCGCGAAGATCGCCGCCGTCCGGGCCGCGGCCCCCGGCCTCTTCGTCAACGCCCGCACCGACACCCACTGGCTCGGCGACGGCGACGGCGAGGGCACGGTCCGGCGGCTCGACGCCTATCGACAGGCGGGCGCACACGGGGTGTTCGTCCCCGGGCTCACCGACGTCCGGGAGATCGCCTCCCTGGTACGCCACTTGGGCGACGTTCCCCTCAACATCCTCTACTCGCCGACCGGTCCCTCCGTCCCTCACCTCGCCGACCTCGGCGTACGCCGGATCAGCCTCGGCTCGCTGCTGTACCGGCGGGCGCTGGGCGCGGCGGTGGAGGCGGCGACCGACATCAGGGCGGGCCGGGCACCCGGCGGCCGGACACCCACCTACGAGGAGATCCAGGCACTGAGCCGGGACACCGGCGGTGCGGCCGACGCCACGGTTTCCTTCGGATGACCCTGGTACGGTGGCGGCTTTCGCGGGTATCAGAACCTTTGGACTCATCTCCGGCAAAGGACCGAGGAACCGAGGAACCATGAACGTAGACATGGACATGGACATCCCCGGCGACAAACGGCTGGCGGCAGCGGTCGTGATGGACGACGAGGGGCGGGTGCTCCTGGTGCGTCGCAGCGCGACCGAGAGATTCCTGCCCCGGGTGTGGGGCGTGCCGTGCGGCAAGCTCGATCCCGGGGAGAGCGCCCCGGACGGTGCGTTGCGCGAGCTGAAGGAGGAGACCGGCCTGCTCGGCGAGATCGTGCGCAAGGTCGGTGAGTCGTCCTTCCTCAGCGAGTACGCGGGGCACGAGGTCAAGAACTGGCAGGAGAACTTCCTGGTCCGCCCGCTGTCCCGGGAGGTCACGCTGCCCAGTCCGGATCAGGACCACGCCTGGCTCCGACCGTCCGAGCTGACCGGTGTCGACATCGACGCCTACAACCTGGACGTCGTCCGGCAGGCGCTCACGGACTCCTGAGCAACTCCGCCAGCGCGCCCAGCGAGTCCAGGTAGGCCGGCACGTTCAGCGGTACCTTCGGCACCGCCGCCGGATGCGGGCCCGCCGCCGTGAACACGTCGGTGTGCCGCCGGCGTCGCCCGCCCGTCTCCAGGAACAGCGTCACCGTCGGCGCGTCCGTGTCGCACCAGGCGCGGTGCAGGGTGTGCGCCGGCAGGGCGTAGGTGCTGCCCGCCGCGTACCGGCCCAGATGGGTCAGGCGCAGCCGCGCCGGACCCGCCGGTGCCAGCAGCCAGTCGGCCGACCCCTCGGCCAGCGTCTCCTCGAACCGGGCCGCCCTGATCCCGGCGCTGACCCGCGCCCCGGGCCCCGTCTCGGGCAGTTCCTCGTACAACTCCGTGCACAGGCGCCCCCGGACGACATGGGAGGCCAGCGTCGAACGGTGGTTGTGGATGTCCTCCCGGCCGGTGCCGTCCGTGCCCGTGTGCCACACGTGTGCGCGCAGCATGTGCAGCGGGCCGGAGTCGACCAGCAGCAGCTTGTCGAAACCGAGGACGTGCCGGTACGACAGCCCGGCGCAGGCCTCCGGATCACCCGCCCCGGAGGCGAGTTCGGTGACCAGCTCCAACAGGCTTTCCGGTGACCCGAGTTCGGCGACGACCGCATGGGCCGCGGCCACCTGGTCCCGTTCGGGCAAGGTGTCGTCCAGGGTCCTCGCCAGCAGTCGCCGCGCCGCCAGAACCCGCTGACCGCCCATGCGTTCCGTCCTCCGTCCTCCGGTTCCCGCTCACCGCGCGGGTGCCGTCTCATCGGGCCGATAGGTCCACACCGCGTGGGCGCGCAGCGCCGTCACGCCCTGGTACGTCATCCACATCGGGCGCCGCAGCTCCGTGCTGTCGCCCCGCTCCCAGGACCAGATGCCGTCCTGCTGCGCCGCCCGCACCGAGGCGGCCGCGCCGTCCAGCAGTTCCCGCCAGGTGTTCTCCAGGCCGCTCTGCCGGGCGACCTCCAGCGCGCCCGGGGTCAGCAGGGCGCGCACGATCCAGGACGCGGTGAAGTGCCGTACGTTCAGGACCTCGTGGTGTGCGGGGTCGTCGGGGCGCGGGCGTCGTACCTCCTCGCGCCGGTACTCCAGGTCCAGGCAGGCGTGGTGCGGCGCGTCGGGGCAGGACAGCAGCCAGCGCACCCCGTCCTCGCGGGCGGCCCGCACCGCCGCGCTCTCGCCCAGGACACGGGCCGCGCGGTCGAGGGCGAGCACTGCCTGCGCGGTGTGCACCGGGGACGGCGGCCCGTACGGCGCGTCGAGCCGATAGCCCCAGCAGCGCAGATGGTCCCGGCCCGGGTCGCTGATGGCTCCGTCGACGAGGGCCTCCCGCAGCACCGGCAGGGCGTCGCAGCCGGGTGCGGCGCGCAGCAGTCCGCGCAGCACCGTCGTCATCACATGGGTCGACTCGTGTCCGGCCCGGTCGGCCGCACGGGTGAAGGCCGCCGTGCAGAGGTCCACCTCCCGCGCCAGCCGCCCGCCCCGGGTCGCGCCCGCGCGGGCCAGGGCGCCCAGCACCAGCGCGGTCACCTCGGGGCGGGCCCGCGCGCCCTGCGACCGCGCCGACCAGCCGCCGTCGGGCAGCCGCAACCGCCAGAGCGTGTCGGCCAGTTCGCCCGGCGTGAGACGCCCGTCGGGCAGGCCCGACTCGAGCATGATCTGCAGCCCGTACGCCGTGCCGACCGAGGTGGGGCGGGACGGGGTGCTCTCGCCCAGGGAGTGCGACCAGCCGACGAGCCGTCCGCGCTCCGGATCGTCGACGACGGACACCTCGCCGACGAGGGTGTCGTGGGTGGCCGCGAACAGGCGCGGGAGCGGGCCGGGCTCCGGGCCGGCGAGGGGCGCGGGAGGCGGGAGGAGCCGCTGGTCCGGAGCCGCGGCACGGGCCCGTAGCAGGGCCGCGGCGAGCCAGGCGGCGAGCGCGGTGCCGAGGCCGCTCACCGACGCGATCAGGTACTTCGCGGCCTCCCCGTCGACGGAGTCGGGCAGCACCTCGAAGAGGAACTGGAACACGGCGTATCCGGCGGCCGCGCAGCCGAACCCGCCCAGCCAGCCCACGAAACGGGTCGGCCGGGAGGCCGCGTCGCCCCCTGCGACGGGGGTGCGGTCGTCCGGACGGGCGGGGCGCAAGGGGCCGCGGCCGAGCTGCTGTGGGGACAAGTCGCGCTCCATCCCCTCCCGTTGGGCGGCACATGACGTCCGCGATCACGCCATCTTAGAAAGAAAGTCTCCTCCTCAACGTCCGTACCGCTGTTTTCGCCGTCTCACACCCGGCACCGCCGTCCGATGCGTGACCGTGGCACATACGGCCTCTCCCGGACTCGTCTCCGGCTCTCCCGGGTCCGGTTCGTCAGGACGATGTGCGGGGTCTCGAACGTCCTGCCCCAGGAGGCGTCGACGTCACTCGCCCAGGACGTCGCGGACGAACGTGTTGGTGAACTTCCCCCCGGGGTCCAGGGACCGGGCCAGGGCCCGGAAGTCGTCCAGCCGCGGGTAGCGGGCGCGCAGGTCGGCCGCCGGCGTGGTGAACACCTTTCCCCAGTGCGGTCGCGCCTCGAAGGGCGCCAGCGCCTCCTCCAGCCGCCGCACCACGGGCAGCACGGCCGAGGTGTCCGCCACCCAGGTGAAGTGGGCGGCCACGGTGTCCCGGCCGTGGCAGGGGCTGAGCCACTGGTCGTCGGCGGCCACCGTCCGCACCTCGCAGGTCTGCAGCACGGGGGAGACGGCCTCCCGGATCCCGTCGATCGCGTGCAGCATGTCGAGGGCGAACCGGCGCGGCAACAGGTACTCCGACTGCAGCTCCGACCCGCTGCTCGGGGTGAACTCCGCGCGGAAGTGCGGCAGCCGCTCGTGCCAGGGCCCCGGTACCCCGAACTGCTCCGTGCAGTTCACCGCCGGCATGCCGGGCACGGGGTGCAGTTTCTCGGTCGCGGGCGCCGCCCAGGGGAAGTCCGGCAGCGGCTGGTCCGTACGCCGCTTCACCCACACCTGCCGGAAACCCGGCGCGCCCCAGTCGGTGAACAGGCTCACGCTGTACGCGGCCGACATCACCTTCTCGAAGGTGGCGGCGTCCAGCCCGGCCTGCGGGAGCTCGGTGAACAGATGCTGCTCGACGTCGTAGGCGGGCGTCAGGTCCAGGGTGAGCGCGGTGACCACACCGAGCGCCCCGAGCGAGGTGACCGCCCCGCCGAACCGCGCTTCGTCCCCGCGGTCGATCCGCAGCGTCGAACCGTCCGCCGTGACCAGTTCCACCGTCCGCACGGACGAGGCGAGCGGGCCGTTGCCGACGCCGGAGCCGTGCGTGCCGGTGGCGACCGAGCCGGCCACCGAGATGTGCGGGAGCGACGCCATGTTCGCCAGCGCCAGCCCGTGCCGGTGCACCTGCCGGGCCAGCTCGGCGTACCGCACGCCGCCGCCGACCCGGACCGCCCTGGCGGCCGTGTCCACGTCGATCTGCGGGGGCAGCGCGTCGAGGGAGAGCAGGACGCCGTCCGCACCGGCCTCGGCGATCTCGTTGAAGGAGTGCCCGCTGCCCAGGACCCGCACCCGGGAGCCGCCGGCGACCAGCGCGCGCAGCGCGTCCAGGGTGGGCGGGCGGTGCAGTTCCTCGGCGGCGTACGTGATGTTGCCGGCCCAGTTGGTCACGGTCCCGGTCATGCGGCGGTCCCTCCCCGAGTCGTCGAGCGTGTCGGGGACATCACATCACCGCGCCGACCGGCGCCGCCGCCGGGGGCTTCCGGTCCGTTCGCCGGACCCGGTTGCACACCCGAGGGGGTCGGGGGCATACCGTGAGGAGTCGTACGTCCGAGCCGGGAGTCGTACGTCCGAGCCGGAAGGAGACACGGGATGGGCAGCGGCAGCCGTACCGCGCTGGTCGAGGATCTGATGGAGCGGTTCCCGCATGTGCCGCGCGAGGCCGTCTTCAAGGAGGACCTGCTCCGGGGCGGGATCGCCTTCGACCCGTCCGCGCTCAGCGACAACGAGAAGGGCGAGGTCAAGCCGAAGTCGTACTTCATCTTCTCCTTCGACCACGGCACGCTGCCCGAGCTGGGCGAGGCCGCGCTGCGGCGCCCGCCCGAGGAGATCATCCTCACCGGCGGCCCCTACGACCTGCGCCGCACGGTCGTCTCCGTCCGGGTGAACCCGGCGTCCCCGTACCGGGTCGCCGCGAACGAGGACGGCGTGCTCGGCCTCTACCTCGACGGGAAGCGCATCGCCGACGTCGGCGTGCCGCCGATGCCCGAGTACTACCGGCACACCCTCTCCAACGGGAAGTCCGTCATGGAGGTGGCCCCGACCATCCAGTGGGGCTACCTGATCTACCTGACCGTCTTCCGGGTCTGCCAGTACTTCGGCGCCAAGGAGGAGTGCCAGTACTGCGACATCAACCACAACTGGCGCCAGCACAAGGCGGCCGGCCGTCCCTACACCGGGGTCAAGGACGTCGAGGAGGTCCTCGAGGCCCTGGAGATCATCGACCGGTACGACACGGCGAAGGCGTCCACCGCCTACACCCTCACCGGCGGCGCGATCACCAAGACGGTCGCCGGCCGTGACGAGGCCGACTTCTACGGGCACTACGCCAAGGCCATCGAGGAGCGCTTCCCCGGCCGCTGGATCGGCAAGGTCGTCGCCCAGGCGCTGCCCAAGGACGACGTGCAGCGCTTCAAGGACTACGGCGTGCAGATCTACCACCCCAACTACGAGGTGTGGGACGAGTACCTGTTCAAGATGTACTGCCCGGGCAAGGAACGCTACGTCGGCCGCGACGAGTGGCACAAGCGCATCCTGGACTCCGCGGACGTCTTCGGCGCGCGCAACGTCATCCCCAACTTCGTGGCGGGCGTGGAGATGTCCGAGCCGTTCGGCTTCGCCACCGTCGACGAGGCCATCGCCTCGACCACCGAGGGTCTGCGCTTCTTCATGTCGCACGGCATCACGCCCCGCTTCACCACCTGGTGCCCCGAGCCGACGACCCCGCTCGGCAAGGCCAACCCGCAGGGGGCGCCGCTGGAGTACCACATCCGGCTGCTCGAGGCGTACCGCGCCACGATGGACGAGTTCGGCCTGGCCTCGCCCCCCGGCTACGGCCTGCCCGGACCCGGCCGCGCGGTGTTCTCCGTCAGCTCCTTCATGGACAGCCTCCCGGAGGAGACGCCCGTCGAGGCGTGAGGACTCCCGGGCCCCCCGAGGGGCCGTGAGCAAGGCCGAGAGGGCCGGAACCGAGACGGTTCCGGCCCTTCTTGCGTAGGGTGCCCGAGGGGGGGGCGTACGCGGGCGTGCGCGGGCGCCGTGGCGCACGAAGCGGAGACAGCGCTTGTCAGTTGTGGCGACAGCGTGAAAAGCTCGTCCACCGCCCCCGCGGTTTCCCCCAACTGCTTTGCCGATGTCACGAGTTGACCTTGTCCGTGGATGCAGGAGACTTATGTCCGACCTGTCGGCCCCCCAGGACGCCACCGAGGCGGCACTGTTCTCCGAGTGCTGGGACGCGGTGCTCTCCTACGCCGACCTGTGCACGGCCGGCTCCACCGCCGCCGCGCAACTGGCGCGCGAGGCGTTCGCCCAGGGCATACGCGAGGTGCGCGAAGCGGAGGCGACCACCGTACGCGCGGCCGGCCGCCGCTCGTCCAGGCTGCCCCGAATACCCCTGCTGCTGACCGCCGTTCGCACCACCGCGGCGGCCTGGGAGGAGAGCGGACAGGGCCACCGGCTCGATCCCGACCTGCGGCTGTGGCTCCACTCCGAGAACGCCGCCCGCTTCACCGGCCCACCGCTGTCGCGCCCGGTCGCCCTGCGCGGACTGCGCGATCTGCAGCAGGCCGACGCCGAACTGCTGTGGCTGGCCGAGGCGGAGTCCCTCCCGCTGCCCCTGGTGGCCCGTCGGCTGGGCCTCGACGCCGCCACCGCCGCCGACGAACTCGCCCAGGTCCGCGGCTTCTTCCGGGACCGGTGCCACCGCAACCACCTCGACTCCCCGATGGACGCGGAGTGCCGCAGCTACGCCCGGCTGCTGGACGCCGTCACCCGCTCGCCCGCCGCCGACACCCCCGAGGACCTCTCCAAACACCTCGCCACCTGCGTACGCTGCGCCGAGGCCGCGGCCTGCCTCCGACTGCACGGCGGCGGGCTGCCCGGCGCCCTCACCGGCGGGGTCCTCGGCTGGGGCGGCCTGGCCTACCTGGAGCGCCGCCGCCGCGCGGCCGAGGCGCGGCTCGGCCCCGGCCGCCCCGACGGCCCCGACGCGGGCGGCGACCCGGCCGACGGAACCGGCCGGGCACGCGCCACCCGCAACGGGCTGCTGGTCGCCGCCGTCCTGGTGTCCGGCCTCGCCCTCGCCGTCTCCCTGATGCCGTTCGGCGGCACGGACGCCGACAAGGCGATCCGCACCGGCGCCACCCCTGGACCGGCGGCCGACCCGGGCCTGTACCCGCCCGCGGCCCCCGCCCCCACCGTTTCCGCCACTGACTCCGGCCCCGCCTCCCCCAACACCCCGCAGCCGTCCTCCGAAGGCACCCCGGACCCGGCGAAACCCCACCCCCACCCCGACCCCGACCCCGAGCCCCAGGGCAGCACCACCGCCACCGCCCCCACCGCGCCCCGGACCACCGCGTCCAGCCGGCCGTCCGTCTGCCACGCCGCGTACGACCTGGTCAACCAGTGGCCCGTCGGCTTCCAGGCCACCGTCACCGTCACCACGACGGAGCCCCTCGACTCCTGGCGCGTGGCCTTCACCTTCGAGGACGGTCAGCGCGTCACCCAGATGTGGGACGCCGACGTCAGCCAGAACGGCCCCCGCGTCACCGCCACCGCCACCGACTACAACAAGGCCGTCCCCGCCGGCGGAAAGCTCGCCTTCGGCTTCATCGCCTCCTGGGCCGGCACGAACCCCCCACCCTCCGCCATCACCCTCGACGGCCACTCCTGCACGACCGGGTGACGCGATCCGGCCCGAAGCCCCCGGGTGTCCGGGGCGCCCGTTGAAGGCGCTCGCTGAAGGCGCCCGTTAAATCGGTGGCGCCCCGGGCCGGTGGTTTCCTACAGTGAGGGCCGCAGCACACAAGCGGCGCGCGCATGCGCCGCGGTCCGCTGCCGCCGGATCGAGCGAGGGACGGGAGGTGTGACCGATGGCTGTCTTTGCGACGGGCGCTGCCCGCATCCAGGAATCCATCCGTTTCATCTCCGTGGCCACCGGCTGACCTCAGCTTTCCGTTCCGCGCGTCGTCGCGCGGCCGCCGGGGCCACCCTCGCGAAGGGTCACCCCTTGAGTTCCACCTCTTCTTTCACCTCTTTCACCTCCCTCCCCTCGTCGCCGTCCTCCGTGCTGGCCGCCTACGGCTGGGACGGGACGTGGGCCGACGCGTTCGCCCCCTACGCGGCCGAAGGGCTGGTGGCCGGGCGTGTGGTGCGGGTCGACCGCGGGCAGTGCGACGTGGTCACCGCCGACGGGACCGTACGGGCCGACACCGCGTTCGTCACCCCGCACGACCCCCTGCGGGTCGTGTGCACCGGGGACTGGGTCGCCGTCGAACCGGAGGGCCACACCCCGCGCTACGTACGGGCGTACCTGCCGCGACGTACCGCCTTCGTGCGCTCCACCTCCTCCGGGCGGTCCGAGGGACAGATCCTCGCCGCCAACGTCGACCACGCCGTCATCGCCGTCTCGCTCGCCGGCGAGCTGGACCTGGCGCGGATCGAACGGTTCCTCGCCCTCGCCTGGCAGTCCGGGGCGCAGCCGGTGGTCGTGCTCACCAAGGCCGACCTGGTGCCGGACGCGGTGACCCGGGCCCATCTGGTCCAGGACGTGGAGACCACCGCGCCCGGCGTCCCGGTGCTCGCCGTCAGCGCTCGGGAGGATGGGGGTACCTCCCTGCTCGAGCGAAGCCGAGAGCTTGGGGGAGGGCTGGACGTCCTCGCCGCGGTCGTCTCCGGCGGTACGTCGGTGCTGATCGGCGTGTCGGGCGCGGGCAAGTCCACCCTGGCCAACGCGCTCCTCGGCGAGGACGTGATGGACGTCCAGGCGGCCCGGGAGGTCGACGGCAAGGGCCGCCACACCACCACCACCCGCAACCTGCTCGCCCTGCCCGGCGGGGGAGTCCTCATCGACACCCCGGGCCTGCGGGGCGTCGGGCTCTGGGACGCCGGCAGCGGCGTCGGCCAGGTGTTCTCCGAGATCGAGGAGCTCGCCGGGGACTGCCGTTTCCACGACTGCGCGCACGAGAGCGAACCGGGGTGCGCGGTCCTCGAGGCCGTCGGGACGGGCGCCCTGCCGGAACGCCGCCTCGAGAGCTACCGCAAGCTGCTGCGGGAGAACCAGCGCATCGTCGCCAAGACCGACGCGCGGCTGCGCGCGGAGATCCGCAGGGAGTGGAAGCGGAAGGGGGCGATGGGCAAGGCGGCGATGGAGGCGAAGCGGGGCCGCCTGCGCTGACCCACCGGCGCACCCCCCGCCCCGCACCTCCCTGTCCGATTTCCGCCAGCCGGTCTGCCCCGGCCGGCGGAGACTGGACGGTGTGATGGACGAGGACAGCAGGTACGAGGCGGTGCGCAGCCGGGACGGACGGTTCGACGGCGCGTTCTTCTTCGCCGTCGGGACGACCGGGATCTACTGCCGTCCCAGCTGCCCCGCCGTCACACCGAAACGACGCAACGTGCGGTTCTTCGCGACCGCCGCCGCCGCGCAGGGCGCCGGATTCCGGGCCTGCCGGCGGTGCCGTCCGGACGCCGTCCCCGGCTCCGCCGAGTGGAACGTGCGCGCCGACGTGGTGGGCCGGGCCATGCGGCTGATCGCCGACGGGGTGGTCGACCGCGAGGGCGTCGCCGGACTGGCCGCCCGGCTCGGCTACAGCGCCCGCCAGGTGCAGCGCCAGCTCACCGGCGAACTGGGCGCCGGGCCCGTCGCCCTCGCCCGCGCGCAGCGCGCGCACACCGCGCGCGTACTGCTGCAGACCACCGGGCTCCCGATCACCGAGATCGCCTTCGCCGCCGGGTTCGCCAGCGTGCGGCAGTTCAACGACACCGTCCGGGCCGTGTACGCCATGACCCCCACCGCACTGCGCGCCACCGCACCCGGCGGCGGCCGGGCCGCCGCCCGCCGTACGGCCACCCCCGCGGCGGGCATCCCCGTGCGGCTCGCCCACCGCGGCCCGTACCAGCCCCGCCCCGTCTTCGACCTGCTGGAACACGAGGCCGTCCCGGGCGTCGAGGACGTCACCGGGGCCCCGGGTGCCCGCACCTACCGGCGCACCCTGCGGCTCCCGTACGGCATCGGCGTCACCGCCGTCGACGAACGTCCCGGGACCACGCGCACCGGCTCCGCGGCCCACCCCGGAGGCTGGCTCGACGCCCGCATCCACCTGACCGACCTCCGGGACCTGACCACCGCCGTACAGCGGCTGCGCCGCCTCTTCGACCTGGACGCGGACCCGTACGCCGTGGACGAACGGCTCGGCGCCGACGCGCGGCTCGCCCCACTGGTCGCCGCCCGGCCCGGACTGCGCTCGCCGGGCACCGCCGACCCGGAGGAACCCGCGGTCCGGGCCCTGGTGGGCCGCGAGGAGGCCGCGCGGCTGGTCCAGCGGTACGGCAAGAGGCTCGACGCCCCCTGCGACGGCCTCACCCACCTCTTCCCCGAACCGGCCGTCCTCGCCGAGGCCGAACCCGGCGGCACCCTGGGCGCGCTCACCGCCGCCCTCGCGGACGGCACCGTACGCCTCGACCCCGGCGCCGACCGGGACGACACCGCGGACGCCCTGCGCGCCGTTCCCGGCCTGGACGCCCGTACCATCGCCGAGATCCGCACCCGTGCCCTCGGCGACCCGGACGCGGCCCCACCCGGTCCGGAACTGCCCGGCAGCTGGCGCCCCTGGCGCTCATACGCACTGAACCACCTGCGCGCGGCAGGGGAGTTGGAGTACCGATGACCACGACGAACGCGACGAACGCGATGAACGCGGCGAATACGGCGAACATGGCGAACGTGACGAGCACCCCGCACCCGTACTGGACGAGCGTGCCGAGTCCGCTCGGGCCGCTGCTCCTCACCGCCGGACCGGACGGGGAGCTGACCTCGCTCTCCGTGCCCGGCCAGAAGGGCGGTCGCGGTGTGCCGGAAGGCGGGCGGCAGGACCCGGGACCGTTCCGCGCGGCGGAGGAACAGCTCGCCGCGTACTTCGCCGGTGAGCTGAGGGATTTCCGGCTGCCCCTGCACACCGCCGGCACCCCCTTCCGGGAGAAGGTCTGGGCCGCGCTCGACGACGTCCCCTACGGGTCGACCGTGTCGTACGGCGAGATCGCCGCCCGGATCGGCGCCTCCCGGGCCGCCGTACGGGCCGTGGGCGGCGCGATCGGCGCCAACCCGCTGCTGATCGTGCGCCCCTGCCACCGGGTGATCGGCGCCGACGGGACCCTGACCGGATACGCGGGCGGCCTGGACCGCAAGGTACGCCTGCTCACCCACGAAGGAGCGCTCCGCCCGTAGCCGGGGCCCGTCGTGTCCGGGGCGCTCAGCCCCAGAACACCGCGCCGAGCCAGGCCACCGTGATCAGCTGACAGGTGAACAGCTCGGTCAGCAGGCTCCAGCCGCCCGCGCGCATCGCCGTACGCGTCGCCGCGACCGCTTCGCCGTGGCGTCCCAGACGGATCCGCTCGCCGGCGTAGATCCCGGCCACGAAGCCCGGGACGGAGCCCAGCACGGGCACCAGGACGAAGCCGAGGAACGACCCCGCGCCGGCGTACGCCCGCACCCGCCCCGCGGTCCCGTCGGCCCGCAGCCGGCGGGGCGGCAGCGTCCAGCGGACCACCTGGGAGAGGAGCAGGGCGGCGGTCGACCCGACGAGCACCCACCACGCCACGGGCCGCGGGTCCTTCAGGGCCCACCAGAGGATCCCGGCCCACACCAGCCACGACCCCGGCACCCCGGGCAGCAGTACTCCGCACAGGCCGAGCAGGATCACCAGTCCGGCCAGCAGGAGGTCCCACGCTCCCATCGGATCTCTTTCGAGGGAACCACCGGTTTCAGCCGGTGGGGGAATCGAATCCCTGATGTACGTTTCTGGTGTCCCGCAAGGGATCGGTTCGGGCTGGACCGCAACCCTCGGGTGGGAAGCCTTCTTCCTTCGGGAGGGGGAGCGGAGTCACTGGTCCAGGGTGCCGGAAGACGGCAGAAGGCGCAGACCGGGTGCGCCGAACCCGCACCGCCCCCGTCTGCCGGACGGCAGGCTCCCCGCGGCGGGTGGCGTGCCGTCGCCGCCCGGCGCCGGGGACGGATTTCCCGATGCCCCGTTTCCCCAGGGCCCTCGCGGTGGAGAATTGAGGGTATGAGTGAGCAGGGGGGCGGGTCCGCCGGCCACCAGGACGACTGGTGGCGGCAGTTGTACGACGCCGAGGCCGGCGGCGACACGGGCCCCGCGCCCGCGGCCGACTCCCTCGACGACCGCTTCGACTCCGCGGCCGGCACGGTGAACGAGAGACCGGCCGCGCCCGCCGCCGAGGCCGTGCCCACCCCCGCCGACGCCCCCGCCGACCCCCGTGCCCCGCGGGTTCCGCGTGCCCCGCGCCGCGTCCGCCCCGCCGAAGCGCCGCCGGTGCCGGGCGGCCGTGTGGGTCCTCGTCCGCCCGTCCACGACGCCGAACCCACCGCGCTGCCCGCCGCCGACCCCCACGCACTGGACGACCTGGTCCCGGACACCGTGCTGGACGGCGCCCGGTACGGGGCCTGCACCCTGCGGGCCGTGTCCGTACGGGGCGACTTCGCGCGCCACCGGGGCGAACCGCGGCGGGACGCCCTGCTGACCGCCCGGTTCGGCAGCGGGGACCGGGCACTGGTGCTGGTGGCGGTCGCGACCGGCGCACGGGCCGCTCCCGGCGCGCACCGCGCGGCCGCCGAGGCCTGCCGGTGGATGGGCGAGGCGGTGGGCCTCAGCCACTCCCGCCTCGCCGAGGACATCAGGGCCGCCCGGCGCGGCGAACTCAAGTCCGGACTGCACCGCCTCACCGACCGCACCCTCGGCAGGCTCCGCGCGGGCGCCGCCGAACAGGGCCTCGCACCCGAGGCGTACGGGGCCACCCTGCGCTGCCTCCTGCTGCCCGCCGACCCCGAATGCCGTATCCGGGTGTTCTTCGGCGTCGGCACCGGCGGCCTGTTCCGGCTGCGGGACGGCGCGTGGCAGGACATCGAACCGAAGGCCGCCGAGGCCAGGGGAGAGGCCGTGATGGGCTTCGGCTCGCCGCCCTCCGAGACCCCCGAGGGCGACCGGCTCACCATGGACCTCGGCATCCCGACGCCCCCGAGCCCCTACGAGCCCGCCCCCGGCCCCCCGCGCGAACCCTTCCGCTTCCGTACCTCCGTAGCCCGCCAGGGTGACACCCTCCTGCTGTGCAGTACGGGCCTCGCCGATCCGCTGCGCGGCGAGCGGGAACTCCGGGCCCACCTGGCCGAGCGGTGGTCCCGCCCCGAACCACCGGGCCTCGCCGCCTTCCTCACCGACGCCCAGGCACGGGTCAAGGGGTACGGGGACGACCGTACGGCCGCCGCCGTCTGGGAGGCGTGAGCGCGTCGGGTGTGAATTCATGGACCCCGGAGGGAGATCCAGAAGCCCGCAAGCCCGAGGGAATCACGGACACCGAAGGGGCACACGAGAGTCATGGCCAAACAGAACGTCGCGGAACAGTTCGTCGACATCCTGACCCGCGCGGGAGTCAAGCGCCTCTACGGCGTCGTCGGCGACAGCCTCAACCCCGTGGTCGACGCCGTGCGCCGCAACTCCGCCATCGACTGGGTCCACGTCCGGCACGAGGAGACCGCCGCCTTCGCCGCCGGTGCCGAGGCCCAGATCACCGGCCGGCTCACCGCCTGCGCCGGCTCCTGCGGGCCCGGCAACCTCCACCTCATCAACGGGCTGTACGACGCCCACCGGTCCATGGCCCCGGTCCTCGCCCTCGCCTCGCACATCCCGTCCAGCGAGATCGGCCTCGGCTACTTCCAGGAGACCCATCCCGACCAGCTGTTCCGCGAGTGCAGCCACTACAGCGAGATGATCTCCAGCCCGCAGCAGATGCCCCGGCTGCTGCACACCGCCATCCAGAACGCGGTGGGCCGCTCCGGGGTCAGCGTCGTCACCCTGCCCGGCGACATCGCCGACCACGCCGCCCCGGAGAAGGCCGTGGAGACCGCCCTGGTCACCTCCCGGCCCACGGTCCGGCCCGGCGACGCCGAGATCGACCGGCTCGTCGACATGATCGACGCGGCCGGGAAGGTCACCCTCTTCTGCGGCGCCGGCACGCAGGGCGCGCACGCCGAGGTCATGGAGTTCGCCCAGAAGATCAAGTCCCCGGTCGGGCACGCCCTGCGCGGCAAGGAGTGGATCCAGTACGACAACCCGTACGACGTCGGCATGAGCGGGCTGCTCGGGTACGGCGCCGCCTACGAGGCCACCCACGAGTGCGACCTGCTGATCCTGCTCGGCACCGACTTCCCGTACAACGCCTTCCTGCCCGACGACGTGAAGATCGTCCAGGTCGACGTGCGGCCCGAGAACCTCGGCCGCCGCTCGAAACTGGACCTCGCGGTGTGGGGCGACGTACGGGAGACGCTGCGCTGTCTGACCCCGAGGGTCAGGGCCAAGGACGACCGCAGGTTCCTCGACCGGATGCTGAAGAAGCACGCGGGCGCGCTGGAGGGGGTGGTGAAGGCGTACACCCGGAAGGTCGAGAAGCACGTGCCGATCCACCCCGAGTACGTGGCCTCCGTGCTGGACGAACTCGCCGACGAAGACGCGGTGTTCACGGTTGACACCGGGATGTGCAACGTCTGGGCGGCCCGCTACATCTCGCCCAATGGCCGCCGCCGGGTCATCGGCTCGTTCTCCCACGGCTCGATGGCGAACGCGCTGCCGATGGCGATCGGGGCGCAGTTCGTCGACCGGGGCCGACAGGTCGTGTCGATGTCCGGGGACGGCGGATTCACCATGCTCATGGGCGACTTCCTCACCCTCGTCCAGTACGACCTGCCGGTGAAGGTCGTCCTCTTCAACAACTCCTCGCTCAGCATGGTCGAGTTGGAGATGCTGGTCGCCGGGCTGCCCTCGCACGGAACCGCCATGAAGAACCCCGACTTCGCCGCCGTCGCCCGCGCCTGCGGCGCGCACGGGGTGCGGGTGGAGAAGCCGAAGGAACTCGCCGGGGCCCTCAAGTCGGCGTTCAAGCACAAGGGCCCGGCCCTCGTCGACATCGTCACCGACCCCAACGCGCTGTCCATCCCGCCGAAGATCAGCGCCGAGATGGTGAGCGGTTTCGCGCTGTCCGCGTCGAAGATGGTGCTGGACGGCGGGGTCGGCCGGATGCTCCAGATGGCGCGTTCCAACCTGCGCAACGTGCCCCGGCCGTAGGGCCTGTTCGCCGGATCAGGCCGTAACGGGATTCAGCCCGTCCGGGGCGCCCGGCGGCGGGCTGCGGTGTCGTACTCGTAGCGGGGCGGGCCCTCGGTGCCGCTGGTGTGGAACGGACGGTCCCGGTCGTCGATCCGCACGGTGCCGGAGCGGCCGGCCGAGGACCGGTCCGGCACCGTGCGCCGGAGGCAGTCGTGGGCCCCGGTCCGGGCGGTGACCCGCAGCACCTCCGGGTCCGTCGCGGAGACCCGGTGGGGCATGCGGACCGCCGGGATCGGCGTACCGGCGTCGTTCCCGGCGGCCGCGCGGGCGATGGGCCGGTTCTTGTCCAGGTCCACGTCGAAGTACCGCGGGGGCAGACGCCGCCGCAGCCCTGGCCCATGGCGTACGCGTTGCCCGGGACGGGACGGGGCGGGTGCTGCCGGTCACCCGGACCCGCAACGCCGTGAGAACGGCCCCGCACACGTGTGTGGCCGTTGAAGTTCGGCCAATAACCGGCCTTGACCACGCCCCATGACTTGGCGCGCGGGTGACGGGGCATGGTTTCCCGTGGACGTGTTCGAGCCGCAGGGGGAACCGACACCACGACGCGGGCGGGGGCCATGAGAAGGCAGGCACGAGGGGGTGGTCCCGGTACGGCCGGGACGATCCGGGAGACGACCGTGGAGGAGACGGCCGACGGCGACGGGGAGCGGACCCCGGCGGCACGGCTACGACGCCGGCTGGGGCGCGCGGACCTGCGGGCGGTGCCCGAGTCCCGCCACGACCTGCGCGAACTGCTCAGGCACTGGGGCAGCCCCGGACAGTCGGAGACGGCCGAGCTGCTCACCACCGAGCTCGTCACCAACGCGCTGGTCCACACCGACCGGGCGGCGGTCCTCACCGCCACCGTCGGACCCCGCGGACTACGGGTCGAGGTACGGGACTTCGTGCACGACGAACCCCGGCCGCGGGTACCGGACGCAGGTGACGGTACGCACGGCCGGGGGCTGGTGCTGCTCGACCGCCTCGCCGACGCGTGGGGGATCAGGGCGCACGCGGTGGGCAAGGCGGTCTGGTTCGAACTCGACGCGGACGCCGCCTGACGCGCCGTCGCCCGTCAGCCGAACTGCTGCTCCAGGTCCTTGAGCTTGCGCTCCAGGGAGTCCAGGCGCGGCAGTGCCTGGGTGTCGTCCTCCGCGGTGAGGTCCACGGTCATCGGGTCGGAACCGCCGCGTACCGGCTGGAGGGAGGGACGCGCACGCATCGGCAGGGCCTCCGGCGCCGGTATGACGGGCTCCGCGGAGACCATGTCGTCGGCCCGCTCCACCGTCGGAGCCTGGGCCGGGTGGCCGGCGCCCCGGCCCAGGACACCGCGGTGGCCGCGGCTGATCGCCTTCAGCCGCGCCCGCTCCACCCGCTCGTGGTCGCGCCTGCGCCGTCGCGTCTCGTCCTTCTGGCGCTGGTCCTCGCGGACCTCCTCGACCGCCTCGTCCAGGCTGCGCACGCCCTCCAGGAGCATCAGCGACCAGGCACGGTACGTCTCGCGGGGGGCCCGCAGCCAGCGGACGATACGGATCTGCGGCAACGGGCGCGGCACCAGGCCCTGTTCGCGCAGGGCGGCCCGGCGGGTCTGCTTCAGCGCGCGGTCGAACAGCACGGCCGCCGACAGGGACATGCCCGCGAAGAAGTGCGGGGCGCCCGCGTGTCCGAGGCCCCGGGGGGCGTGCACCCAGTTGAACCAGGCCGCGGCGAACGCGAACGTCCACACGAGGATGCGGGAGCCGAGCGCCGCGTCACCGTGGCTCGCCTCGCGCACGGCGAGCACCGAGCAGAACATCGCCGCGCCGTCCAGACCGAAGGGGACGAGGTACTGCCAGCCGCCGGACAGGCCGAGGTTCTGCTCACCGAAGCCGACCAGGCCGTGGAAGGAGAGCGCCGCCGCCACCGCCGCACAGCAGAACAGCAGGATGTAGGAGACGGTGCCGTAGAGGGCCTCCTTGCGCCTGCGGCGCTCCTCGCTGCGCTCCCACGAGTCGTCCGCACGCGTGTCCTTGACCGAGGAGCGCTTGCCGCGCGCGAGCACCGCCACCGCCGCCGACATGCCCAGGAGCAGTACGGCGCCCGGAAGCAGCCAATTCAGCGATATGTCGGTCAGTCTCATCTAGGGGTCCCTTGCATTGGGATAGGGCGTAACGCCCGCCATAGTGGCCCAGTCCCACCGTCCCTCAGGGGATTTCGGAGCAAGTGGCGTCCATCGGAGCGCGAGGGGACACCCAGGGCGTCATTCCGTTCGAACTGACGCTTGAGTTGCGGGAGTTGGGTTCGATTGAGACTACTCGTACGAGTGGTTCGGTGGAGGGTTCTCGCGACAAGTGAGGGAATGGTGAATCGACTGTGACCTTCGTGACGTCAACTCGCCTTCGCGAGCTCCCTGGTGACGGCCTTCGGGCCCCCGCAGGTGCGCGGGCAGGTGGCGCAGATGTCCTCGGGGCGCAGGGTGTAGAACATGCAGCAGCTGATCCGGTCCCGGGTGTGCGTCGGCCCGCCCTCGGGCCCGCTCACCCGGCGGAACCCCGCCGCGCCGACGTACGGCCTGGTCGCGCCGGGCAGCAGCAGTTCCAGCTCCCGCAGGGCCCGCTCCTCCTCGCCGAGCAGTTGGCCGACGTACCGCAGGCTCTCCACGATCTCGTCGGTCGCCATGCCCCACAGGGCGCGGCCGCGCCGCCGCATCCGCGGGCCGAAGCCCGTCAGGACGGGTTCGAGGTGCTCGGCGACGGCGGTCCGCACCTCGGCCCGCAGCGCCTCCTCGTCCGCCACCACGCGGGCGCCGGGCAGCGAGGCCGCCGGGTCGTCGGGGAGGCAGGCGAAGGTGTCCGGCCGTACGGCCATGCGGCCCACGGCGAGTCCGGCGGCGGTGCGGTCGAAGGAGACGTGCGTCACGGGATAGCGCGGCACGCGGCGGTGCAGGAACCACGGCACGGTGATCAGCAGGCAGGCGGGCCAGGCGTAGCGGTGCAGTCCGAAACTGGCGACCACGTCCGGGCGGGCCCGCTGCTCGTAGTCCCGCAGTATCTGGCTCTCGTCCCAGGCCAGGAAGGCGTCCAGCGCGCTCCCGCCGTCCCCTTCGGCCAGGGCGTCGGCGGCGACCCAGGCGCCGCCCCGGGGGGTCTCCTCGCCGGCGGCGAGTTCGGTGACGACGAGTGCCGGGAAGACCTCTGCCAAGCGGGCGTACGCGTCCGCGACGGCCGAACCGGGCACTGCCATGGGACCACCCCTGCACGTCTCGTCGAGCCGGACCGAAGCCCGCCCGACACCGGGTCAATAAAGGTAAGCCTCACCTTACCTAAGATCGTCGGAATGTGAACCGGGGGCCCGCTGCCCTTAAGGTGCTTGACGAGCGAGTGACAAGCCGTCGTAATGACCCCAAGTACCGATACATCCGGAGGAGGGCCCGGTGAAGCAGGGCACGGAGGGCTTTGTCGGGGTGGACGACACGGGGACCGGACGGGACGCCACGGGCAGGGCCGGGGTGCCCGCCCGGCCCGGCGCGGAGGACGTGGACCGGCCGCGGAACCGGCCGCGAGGTGAGGGGGCCGGCGCCGCCGCGCCCGGCAGGGCCGGGGCCGACGGCGTACGCGGTGAGCACACGCACGGCGAACCGGCCCTTCCGTTGCCCCGGCGGCCCGTCCAGCGGTCCTCCGTACGCGGGCAGATCCTCGCCGCGCTGCGCACCGCCCTGGTGACGGGTGATCTGCGGCCCGGTGCGGTGTACTCCGCGCCGGTGCTGGCCGAGCGGTTCGGGGTCTCCGCGACACCGGTCCGCGAGGCCATGCAGCAACTCACCCTGGAGGGCGCGGTCGAGGTGGTGCCGAACCGGGGGTTCCGGGTCGTGGAGCGGGGCGACCGGGAGCTGGCCGAACTGACCGAGGTCCGGGCGCTGATCGAGATCCCGGTGGTGCTGCGGCTGTCCCGTACGGTGCCCGCCGAACGCTGGGCCGAACTGCGCCCCCTTGCCGAGGCCACGATCCGCGCCGCCTCCTCCGGCTGCCGTGCCACGTACGCCGAGTCCGACCGCGCCTTCCATCGCGCGGTGCTGGCCCTGGCCGGCAATGAACAGTTGCTCCGGATCGCCGAGGACCTGCACCGCCGCGCCCAGTGGCCCCTGATGGGCTCCGCCCCCGGAGCCCGGGGCGGCGCGGCGCGGCTGGTGGCCGACGCTCACGAACACACCGCCCTGCTGGACGCGTTGATCGCGGGTGACCCGGACGCGGTGCGGTCACTGGTGGAGGACCACTTCACCGGGGAGCTCTGAGGACGCCGGGGCGCCGCTACGCCGGGGCCGCCCCCGGCGCCGGCGGGGTCAGTTGGCGGGCCAGCCAGGTGGGGACCCCGCCGAGCAGGCGCAGCAGGCGGCGGGCCTCCTCCCGCAGGCGGGACGCCTCCGGGTCGGTCTCCGTGTCGGCGAGGGAGACCAGGGCCGGGGCCGTGCCGACCAGATAGCCCAGCTCCTCGCGGATCCGCAGTGATTCGGCGAAGCCGTGCCGGGCTTCCGCCAACTCGCCGTCTCTCAGGGCGAGTCCGGCGAGGTGACGCCAGGTGCCGGAGAGCAGCAGCGGATCGGCGTGCGCGGTGGCGCCCGCGTGGGCGCGGTGGTACGCGGCGCGCGCCGACTGCGGGGACCGGGTCAGGTTCTCGGCGATCAGCCCGCGCCGGAAGTCCAGCAGCGCCCGCGCCGCGACTCCCGGCGGGATCAGCGCCGCCGCCCGCCCGAGCGCGGCCCGTGCCTCGTCGGCCCGGTCCCGCACGCCGAACAGGGTGGCGGCGTAGGCCAAGTACCCGCGTTCGCAAGCGGCCGCGCCCCGCTCGTCGTCGCTGTCGGCCAGCGCCTCGGCCGTGCGCAGCGCGTCCTCGGCCTCCTCCCACCCCGCCTCGGTGTACAGGCACCGTTCCACCAGGAGCGACGCCCGCTGCAGCGCGGTGGCCGGGGTCACCGGGGTGAGCAGGGCGGCGGCGTCGGCCCAGCAGGCGCGTGAGCGCAGCCGCCATACCGCGGTCTGGAGGGGATCGTCGCCAGCGGTCGTTCCGTTACCAGACATGGCGGTATGCGCCACGTTGCCCTCCCCGAGCACGCCTTCGAGCTGTTGAGTGGTGGCCGCATCTCAGCACGAACAACGGGGCCGGGCCAAGAGGGTGGGTGAAGGATTTCACAAAGTCCTGGACCGGTGGGCGGGAACAGGCAACTCCCCGGCGGCGCCCGTGAGTCCCCACCGGCGCGCGAATCCGTCGCACGCCACCCCCGCCCCGCCCCGGCTCCCGTCGGCGGCCCGCCGTCAGCTCATGCGGAGGGCCAGGAAGAAGTCCAGTTTGTCCTCCAGGCGGGACAGGTCGCGGCCCGTCAGCTGCTCGATGCGGCCCACCCGGTACCGCAGGGTGTTGACGTGCAGATGCAGCCGGGAGGCGCAGCGGGTCCAGGAGCCGTCGCAGTCCAGGAAGGCTTCCAGGGTGGGGATCAACTCGGCGCGGTGGCGCCGGTCGTACTCCCGCAGCGGGTCCAGGAGACGGGCGGTGAAGGCCCGGCGTACGTCGTCGGGGACGAAGGGGAGCAGCAGGACGTGCGAGGCCAGCTCGTGGTGGCCGGCCGCGCAGACCCGGCCCGGACGGGCCGCGGCCACGCGCCGCGCGTGCCGCGCCTCCTCCAGGGCCCCGCGCAGCCCCTCCGCCGAGTGCACGGCCGCGCTGACCCCGAGCGTGAGCCGCCCGGCGCCGTCCAGTCCGGCCGTCAGCGGGTCCCGTACGGACTCCAGCAGAGTCTCCGCGAGGATCCCGCTCTGCGCGGAGCCCTCGTGCTCGCCCGCCACCGCCGGCAGCGGGACGAGCGCGATCGCCTCCTCCCCGGTGTGCGCCACCGCGAGCCGGTCGGACTGCTCGGGCCCCGTCGACGCCGGGTCGACCAGGATCTCCTCGAGCAGCGCCTGCGCGGCCGGACCGCTCTCGGCCCCGCCGCCGTCCCGGTCGATACGGGCCACGACCACCTGCCAGTGCGGCGCGGCCCCCAGTCCGGGCAGCAGCACCGGCGCCGCCACCCGCAGCCGGGCCGCGACCTCGGCCGGCGCGGCTCCCGCCTGCACCAGCTCCAGCACCTCGTGCGCGAGCCGGCGGCGCACCGTGCGCGCCGCGTCCCGGCGGTCCCGCTCGACCGCGATCAGCTGGGTGACACCGTGCAGCAGGTCCAGCCGTTCCCCGGCCCAGTCCCCGGCGTCCGCCTCGACCGCCAGCAGCCAGTCCGACAGCACCGTCCCCCGGTCGTCCGGGCCCTCCTGTCCCCCGGGGGCGTCCCGCCCGTCGCGCGGGGTCCGCGCGGTCTGTGGGGAGGGCCCGCCGCCGCGTACCGGGAAGAGGCTGTACGTGGTGCGGTCGTCCAGCGTCACCCGGTGCGGTCCGGGCCGGCCGGAACGCGCGGCCGCCAGCTGCTCCGCCACGAGCCGTGCGCCCACGTCCGCGGGCAGCCCCGGCCCCGCCGTCTTCGAACCGGCGATCAGCCGCCCGGTGGGCGAGAGCAGCCACGCCCGCAGGTCCAGGTCGGTGCCGAGCAGATCGAGCACCACGTCCGGGCCGCCGCCCGCCGGGCCCGACGTCATCATCCGCCGGTGCCGGTCCACCACGGCCGCGAGGTCCCCGGCCCGCTCGCCGGACACCTTCCGTACGACGTGCTCGGTGACGGTCGCGAAGGCCACCGACTCGTGCACCGCGAACAGCGGCAGCCGGTGCCGGGCGCAGGCCGTGATCAGGTCGTCAGGGATGTCGCCCAGCTCGGCCTCACCGGCCGCCAGGGCGGCGATCCCCGCCCGCACCATGCGCCGTACGAACGGTTCCGAGTCGGCGGGGTCCCGGCGCCAGGCCAGACCCGTGAGCACCAGTTCCCCGCCCGAGAGATAGCGGCTGGGGTCCTTGAGGTCGGTGGTCATCACCCCGTGCACGGTGCGGTCCAGCTCGTCCTCGCCGCCGAGCAGCCTGAGGCCCAGCGCGTCGGTCTCCAGCAGTGCGCGCAGCCGCATTCTCGTCGCCGCCGTTCCCTGTGTGTCGATGTGTGCGTGGATGTGTGCGTCATGTGCGCCATGTACGGCAATGCGCACGTTGAGGTGTGTGTCGGTGCCTACGATGGGCTGTGGAGAGGCTCCCGTGGTGTGGGTGCGGCGTCCGGCAGGCGGCTGACCGGTTGCGGTCGGCCGTCTATCAGAAGAGTGCTCTCCGTGTCCTCCGTATCCGCTGTTCCTGGAGGAAGGCATGGAGATCGGCGAGATCGCCGAAGTCACCGAGGCCGCCGAAGCCCTCCGTTCATATGAATCTACAAGATGACGGTGCTGGCCAGCCAACTCCTTCATGGCTTCCGTGACTGACCCGGGTGGAGCAACGGACGGTGTACTGAAGCGCACTCCGAGTGAATCCCCCATGAACGAGCCGGACCCGCCGGACACGGATCGGTTCGATCCCGTACGACTCACGGGAGGAACAACTCGACGCACCCGACACGAGACGAAGAAGAGAGTCGGTCATGGACTTCCTTCGCCCAGCCAGCTGGGAGGAGGCGCTCGCCGCGAAGGCCGAGCACCCCACCGCCGTACCGATCGCGGGCGGCACCGATGTGATGGTCGAGATCAACTTCGACCACCGCAGACCCGAGTACCTCATGGACCTCAACCGCATCGCCGACCTCGCCGAGTGGGAGGTCGGCGAGGACACCGTACGGCTCGGCGCCGCCGTCCCGTACTCGAGGATCATGGAGCACCTGCGGGCCGAGCTGCCGGGTCTCGCCCTCGCCTCCCACACGGTCGCCTCCCCGCAGATCCGCAACCGCGGCGGGGTCGGCGGCAACCTCGGCACCGCCTCCCCGGCGGGCGACGCCCACCCGGCGCTGCTCGCCGCCGGTGCCGAGGTCGAGGCCGAGTCGGTGCGCGGGTCCCGCCGCATCCCGATCGACGCCTTCTACACCGGAGTGAAGCGCAACGCGCTGGCGCCGGACGAGCTGATCCGCGCCGTGCACATCAGGAAGGCCGACGGCCCCCAGCAGTTCTCCAAGGTCGGCACCCGCAACGCGATGGTCATCGCCGTGTGCGCGTTCGGCCTGGCCCTGCACCCGGGGACCCGCACGGTCCGCACCGGCATCGGCTCCGCGGCACCCACGCCCGTACGCGCCACGGCCGCCGAGGAGTTCCTGAACGCGGCGCTCGACGAGGGCGGCTTCTGGGACAACGGGAAGATCGTCACCCCGTCCGTGGCCAAGCAGTTCGCGGACCTGTGCGCCGCCGCCTGCACCCCGATCGACGACGTCCGGGGCACCGCGGGGTACCGCCGGCACGCCGTCGGCGTCATGGCCCGCCGCACGCTGACCTGGACCTGGGAGTCGTACCGCGGCGCCCGCCGGAGCACCGAGGGAGCCGCGTGATGCGTATCGACTTCACCGTCAACGGACGGCGCCGGCAGGCCGACGACGTGTGGGAGGGCGAGTCCCTGCTGTACGTGCTGCGCGAGCGGCTCGGCCTGCCCGGCTCCAAGAACGCCTGCGAACAGGGCGAGTGCGGCTCCTGCACGGTGCGCCTGGACGGCGTCCCGGTGTGCTCCTGCCTCGTCGCGGCCGGCCAGGTGGAGGGCCGTGACGTCGTCACGGTCGAGGGGCTGGCGGACTTCTCCCGGCAGCGTTCCGGCAGTGCCGATGCCGGTACCGGTACCGGACACTGTGCCGGCACCGGACTCGCCCCGATCCAGCAGGCGTTCATCGACACCGGCGCCGTCCAGTGCGGCTTCTGCACCCCGGGCCTGCTGGTCGCCGCCGACGAGATGCTGGAGCGCAACCCCAGCCCGAGCGACGCGGACATCCGCGAGGCGTTGTCGGGCAACCTGTGCCGCTGCACGGGCTACGAGAAGATCATGGACGCGGTCCGCCTCGCGGCCGCCCGCCAGTCCGAGGGGACCCGCGCATGACCGTCCACGAGCCCTCCACGGCGCCCGGACCGGCCGCCGGCGCCCCCCTCGGCGCGCCCGCCACCCTCACCCAGGGCGCGCGGACCAGGGGCGGCATCGGGGAGTCCACCCTCCGCCCCGACGGCACCCTCAAGGTGACCGGCGAGTTCGCGTACTCCTCCGACATGTGGCACGAGGACATGCTCTGGGGCCAGATCCTGCGCTCCCCGGTCGCGCACGCCGAGATCGTGTCGATCGACACCTCCGAGGCCCTCGCGCTGCCGGGCGTGTACGCCGTCCTGACCCACGACGACCTGCCGACCGAGGTGAGGAACTACGGCCTGGAGATCCAGGACACCCCCGTCCTCGCCCACGGCAAGGTCCGCCACCACGGCGAACCCGTCGCCGTGGTGGCCGCCGACCACCCGGAGACCGCGCGCCGCGCCGCCGCCAGGATCAGGGTCGAGTACCGCGAACTCCCGGTCGTCACCGACGAGGCCTCCGCGCTCGCCCCCGACGCGCCCCTCGTCCACGAGAACCGGGAAGACCTCCCCCAAGGGCCTCCGACAGGCTCCGGTCCAGGGGGGACCCCCATCTTCGCCCACGTCCCCCACCCCAACATCGTCCACCGCCAGCCGATCGTGCGCGGCGACGTGGCACGGGCCCGCGAGCGGGCGGACGTCGTCGTCGAGGGCGAGTACACCTTCGGCATGCAGGACCAGGCCTTCCTCGGCCCCGAGTCGGGACTCGCCGTCCCCGAGGAGGACGGGGGCGTCCACCTCTACATCGCCACCCAGTGGCTCCACTCCGACCTGCGCCAGATCGCGCCCGTCCTCGGCCTGCCCGAGGACAAGGTGCGGATGACCCTGTCCGGCGTCGGCGGCGCGTTCGGCGGCCGCGAGGACCTGTCCATGCAGATCCACGCCTGCCTGCTCGCCCTGCGCACCGGCAAGCCCGTCAAGATCGTCTACAACCGCTTCGAGTCCTTCTTCGGCCACGTCCACCGCCACCCGGCCAAGCTCCACTACGAGCACGGCGCCACCCGCGACGGCAGACTGACCCATGTGAAGTGCCGCATCGTGCTCGACGGCGGCGCGTACGCCTCCGCCTCCCCGGCCGTGGTCGGCAACGCCACCTCCCTCGGCATCGGCCCCTACCGGGTCGACGACGTCGAGATCGAGGGCCTCGCCCTCTACACCAACAACCCGCCCTGCGGCGCCATGCGCGGCTTCGGCGCGGTCCAGGCGTGCTTCGCCTACGAGGCGCAGATGGACAAACTGGCGCGGGAACTGGGCCTGGACCCGGTGGAGTTCAGACAGCTCAACGCCATGGAGCAGGGCACGGTCATGCCCACCGGACAGCGGGTCGACTCCCCGGCACCGGTCGCCGAACTCCTGCGCCGCGTCAAGGCGATGCCGATGCCGCCCGAGCGGCAGTGGGAGAGCAGCGAGGGCGCCGACGTGCGCCGGCTGCCGGGCGGCCTGTCCAACACCACCCACGGAGAGGGAGTCGTCCGCGGTGTCGGCTACGCGGTCGGCATCAAGAACGTCGGCTTCTCCGAGGGCTTCGACGACTACTCCACCGCCCGCGTGCGGATGGAGGTGGTCGGCGGGCAGCCCGTGGCCACCGTGCACACCGCGATGGCGGAGGTCGGACAGGGCGGTGTCACCGTCCACGCCCAGATCGCCCGCACCGAACTCGGCGTCGCCCAGGTCACCATCCACCCGGCCGACACCCGGGTGGGCTCGGCCGGTTCGACCTCCGCCTCCCGGCAGACCTATGTCACCGGAGGCGCCGTGCGCCACGCCTGCGAACTCGTCCGCGAGCGGGTGCTCGAACTCGGCCGGCGCCGGCTCGGCCCGTACCACCCGGCGTGGGCGACGGCCGAACTCCTGTTGGAGGGCGGCAAGGTGGTCACCGACGGCGGCGAAGTCCTCGCCGACCTGGTGGACGTCCTCGGCGACGAGGCAGTCGAGGTGGAGGAGGAATGGCGGCACCGGCCGACCGAACCCTTCGACCTGCGCACCGGCCAGGGCGACGGGCACGTCCAGTACACGTTCGCCGCGCACCGCGCCGTCGTCGAGGTCGACACCGAACTCGGCCTGGTCAAGGTGATCGAACTGGCCTGCGCCCAGGACGTCGGCAAGGCGCTCAACCCGCTGTCCGTCATCGGCCAGATCCAGGGCGGCACCGTCCAGGGCCTGGGCGTGGCGGTCATGGAGGAGATCCTCGTCGACCCGAGGACCGCGAAGGTCCGCAACCCCTCCTTCACCGACTACCTCATCCCCACCATCCTCGACACGCCGACCATCCCCGTCGACATGCTCGAACTCGCCGACCACCACGCGCCGTACGGGCTGCGCGGCGTCGGCGAGGCCCCCACCCTGTCGTCCACCCCGGCGGTCCTCGCGGCCGTCCGGGACGCGACCGGGCTGGAGCTGAACCGCACGCCGGTACGACCGGAGCACCTGACCGGCACCGCATGACAGAGCCTCCGGGCGTCGCGCGAACGGCCATGGCGCGCGCCGCCCGGAGCACCCGGCTCAGGAGGCCGAGAGATGCTGGACATCGCCGAGGAACTGCACCGGTGGGCCGAGCAGGGCCGCGACTTCGCGGTCGCCACCGTGGTGGCGGTCGCCGGCAGCGGGCCCCGCGGGCCCGGCGCCGCGCTGGCGGTGGACACCGACGGCACGGCGATCGGCTCGGTCTCCGGCGGCTGCGTGGAGGGCACGGTGTACGCGCTGTGCGAGCAGGCGCTCCGGGACGGCGAAACCGTCCTGGAACGCTTCGGGTACAGCGACGAGGACGCCTTCGCCTCCGGTCTGACCTGCGGCGGCGTCATCGACGTCCTGATCGCACCGGTACGGGCGGCGGACCCGTCCCGTCCGGCGCTCACCGCCGCGCTCGCCGCCGCCGCGCGGGGCGAGGCGGCGGCCGTGGCACGGATCGTGAGCGGCCCCGCCGACCTGATGGGCCGTGCGCTCACGGTGCGTCCCGACGGCTCGTACGAGGGCGGCTTCGGCGACCGTCCGGGTCTCGACCGCACCGTGGCGGGGGAGGCGGGCGCCTTCCTGGACGCGGGCCGCACCGGCACCCTGGAGGTCGGCGCGGAGGGTTCACGCTGCGGCGCCCCGGTGACCCTGCTGGTCGAGTCGGCGGTCCCGCCGCCCCGGATGATCGTCTTCGGTGCGATCGACTTCGCCTCGGCGCTGGTCCGGGCCGGCACGTTCCTCGGCTACCGGGTCACGGTGTGCGACGCGCGCCCCGTCTTCGCCACCCGGGCACGCTTCCCGGACGCCGACGAGATCGTCGTCGACTGGCCGCACCGGTACCTCGAACGCGCCGACGTCGACGCCCGTACGGTCCTGTGCGTCCTCACCCACGACCTGAAGTTCGACGTCCCCCTGCTCCGGCTCGCCCTGCGCCTCCCGGTCGCCTACGTCGGCGCGATGGGCTCCCGCCGCACCCACCTGGACCGCACGGCCCGGCTGCGCGCGGCCGGCGTCACCGACCCGGAACTGGCCCGCCTGCGCTCCCCGATCGGCCTCGACCTTGGCGCCCGCACCCCGGAGGAGACGGCCCTGTCCATCGCCGCCGAGATCGTCGCCACCCGTCGGGGCGGCACCGGCGCCCCCCTCACCGGCGCCCACACCCCGATCCACCACGACATCGCACCCCCGCCGCCCGCCGGCGCACCCGCACCCGAGCCCGCGGGCAGGACCGGTTCGAGGGCATGACGGCGGTGCCGCCGACGCGGTGACCACCCGCCGCTTTGGCCGTCAGGGCTGCCGCAGCAGGGTGTTCACCGCTCGTCCGAACATCCGGCGGGAGACCGACCGCAGCGCGGGGTCGCAGAAGGAGGGGAGGAAGCGGACCCGCAGGTCCTCGCGCCACAGGACGCGGGTGCGGCCCCCCGGCCCCGGACGGACCTCGATCTCCGCCCAGCCCCGGACCACCCGGCCCCGTTTCTCCAGGCGGCACAGGCCCGGGGAACCGGGGCCCGGGGGCCGCCACACCGTCACCTCCATCGGGTCGTCGAAGGAGAGCGGACCGAGACCCGAGCGGGCGACGACGACCGTGCCCTCGCCGGTGGGCGGGGGCGGGGACACGGTGATCCGGGTGAAGGGGACCGCCGAGCCGTGGCGGTGCCACTCCGTGAGCCGACGCCAGGCCTCGTCGATCGGGAGGGGCGCCGTGCGCTGGAGCTGGAAGGTGGCCACGGAGGAATCCTAGGGAATTCCGCCCGCCCGGTGGCCCGGGCGGGGAGGGCTCACCCGCCCGGCTCAACCGGTGCGCACCTCACCGGCCGGCCGGGGCCGGGGCCGGCCGGGACCCGGGACGGAAGGGCAGCACCTGACGCATCTCGAACTCCGTGCGCTCGGCCACCTCGCGGGCCTCCGCCACGACGTCACCCCGTTCGCGCACCAGGCCCTCGTAGACCGGGAGACCTTCGGTTCCCCCGAGGCCGCTGGCATCGATCCGAGGGGCCGCGGGGCTCTGGGCGGTCCGGTGGTCCTGAGGAGACTGCGCGGGCTGTGAGGTCTGTGCGGTTCCACCGTTCTCGGCGGGGTGGGGATTCACTGGGGACGGCCCTTCGTCGTGGGGTTGTTCCGGGGTGGTGCCCGACTGCATGAAAAAGGGCCGCCTCTCGCGTCCCGTAGGGATCAGCGCCCGATGCCCGCCGCGGTGTTACACGTCTCGAGGAAATGTCCTGAATGAGCGCCGATGGGAGGGGTTCTTCCCGGGCGTGGAAAGGGGGCGTTGCGGGCTGCTCGTGGAAGCTCGCAACGCCCCCTGGCAATCACCTGAGGGGTACTCAGGAACTCTGGTGCCGCACATCGGCCCGTGGCACTGCTACGGGCCGATCCGGGCCGTGACCTTCCCGGAGAAGGGGGTCGACAGGGTGTACGCGCCCGGGGATCCGCCCGCGTTCGTCGCGGCGGCGGCAGTGCTCGCCGCGACGAACGCGGCGGCCTTCTCGGCGCGGGTGAGTCCGGACATCGGTCTCCTCGTCGTTGCCGGTGGGGGGTCGCACGGGGTGGGGGTTCAGCACGGGGACCGGGCCACCGGTCTCCATGTGCCCGGCGAGCGGCACGGATTACGCTACGAGCCGGAGCGCGCGCGCCCAATGAGGGAAGCCCCTACGGGAGCCGGACAGGGAAAACCCTCGGTCGCCGACACCCGAACTCCCCATCCCCCCAAGCCGGTTACCTCGTACGGCGGCCCGCCGCCAGCCGGACGATGTCCACCCGCGACCGGATGCCCAGTTTCCGGTACACCCGGGTGAGGGTCGCCTCGACGGTCTTCACGCTGATGAACAGCCGGCCGGCGATCTCCCGGTTGGTGGCCCCCTCCATCACCAGGGAGGCGACCTGCCGTTCCATCGAGGCGAGACCGTCCAGCGCGGCCGGGGTCGCCGGGGCGGCGGGCGCGCTCTCCGGTGCCGCCGGACCGGCGGCCACGGCCGCGTCCACCTGACGCAGCCAGGGCAGCGCACGGCAGCGCCGGAACAGCCGGGCGGCCTCGTCGTACGGGGCCGGATCCGGGCCCCGGGCCCGCAGCCGGGCCAGCGCGAACGCGGCCCGCGCCTCCTCCAGGCCGAGGCCCAGCGCGGCGAGCCGGCCCTGCGCCGACGTCAACTGGACCCGGGCGGCCTCGTGTTCGCCACGCGCCGCGCGTACCAGCGCCTCGGCGCGGTCGAGTACGGCCAGCACGCTCAGGCGGTTCAGACGCCGCGCGTGCACCCGGGTGACGTTGATGAGTTCCTGCGCCTCGCCGGGTTCCCCGATCCGCACCAGCGCCTCGGCGAGATCGCCGTGCCAGCGGCCCCGCGCCGGGTCGTTGATGCCCATGCCGTGCTCCAACTCCCGCACCCGGCGCAGCGCACGGACCGCGGCCGCGGCGTCCCCGGCGACCAGCCGGGCGTAGCCCAGGGCGGCCAGGGCGAGGGAGAGGTACATCTGGTCGCCGTCCACCTCGGCGTGGTCCGCGGCCTCCCGGGCCAGTGCGAGCGCCCGGTCCACGTCCCCGCCGGAGGCCTCCGCGAGGGAGGCGAGCATGGCCGAGGCACTCTCGCCGATCCCGGAGTCCCGGGCCAGCCGCAGGCTCTCGCGGGTCAGGTCCAGGGCCCGGCCGCAGTGCCCGGAACGCAGTTCGGTGTCGGCGAGCAGCCGCAGGAAGTGCACCTCGCTCTCGACCATGCCGCGCCGCCGGGCCTCCCGCAGCAGCCCGGTGATGCTCCTGCGGGCCTCGGGCAGCCGGTCGCTCATCAGCAGCCAGCGGAACCTGGCCGACGCGGCGCCGTTGTGGTGGCAGGCCACATCGGGGTCCTGGGGTTCCTGCAGGGCCCGCTCGATGGTGGCGGGCGCGTCCGGGTGGCCCATCAGGGTCTCGGTGGAGGACTGGAAGGCGAGCGCCATCAGCTCCGTACGCCGGTCCCCGCCGCGTGCGGCCAGCTCCGCGGCGTGCGCGGTCTCCAGCCGGGCCTTGGCGAAGTCGCCGTCCACCACCACCTCCCGCCAGGCCAGCTGGTAGTGGACCAGGGCGAGCAGCCGCGGGTCGTCGCCGGCGTCCGCCAGCACCTGCGGGTAGACCGCGTCGACCTCACCGAGCGCCTGCCCGGCCGCCTCGATGACCACCATCCACGCCCGCACCCGCTCCGCGGGCACCGTGGCCCGGGTCAGCACCTCGCGCGCGATGTCCCGGGCGAGATCCACCTCACCGGCGGTGATGGCGTCCTCGGCGGCCTGCAGCCGCCGCTCGTCCGGACTCGGCACGCCGCGACCCGGCACGCCGCCGCCCGACGCCGGGTCCGCCCGCGGGCCGTCGGCCGACGGGTCCACCGGGGTGTGGCGGGCGGCCAGCAGCCCCAGCGAGGCCGCGACCGAGGGCGCCCCCCGGTCCCGGGCCAGCGCGGCGGCCTCGGCGAGCCGGGCCGCCACCTCCGGATCGGTGCCGGTGGTGGCCAGGGCCAGATGCCGGGCCCGCTCGATGGGGTCTGAGGCCGCCGTGGACAGCGCGGCGTGCGCGGCCCGCCGCTCGTGCGCCGGGGCCTCCGCGTACAGCGCGGCCGAGATCAGCGGATGCGCGAAACGCAGAGTCGGCTCCTCCGGGTCCGTCGCCAGCAGCCCCAGCGCGGCGGCCTGGGCCGTCTCCTCCTCGGCGTGCTCCCGGCCGGCCGCGCGCAGCAGCACCGGGGTGGGGCGGGCGCCGACGCTGGCCACCAGCAGGGTGCGGCGCGCCTCGTCCGACAGCATCTCCAGCCGGCTGAGCACCAGGGCCCGCAGCGAGGTCGGCACCGGCAGCGGCTCACCGGGGCGGGGACGGGTCGGGCTCTCGGCCAGGGCGCGGCCCAGTTCGAGGGCGAAGAGCGGGTTGCCGCCGCTGGTGCGGTGGATGTCACGGACGGTGGTGCGGGACAGGCCCGTGTAACCGCGGTGGTCGAGCAGTGTGGACACCTGGGCACGGGAGAACGGGCCCAGCCGCACCACGCGCGTGTCCGGCGGGCAGGCCCGCAGATGGCGGTCGTACTCCTCCAGGCCCTCCGTACGCACCGCGCACAGCATCTGCACGGGGGTGTCGCCGAGGCGCCGCGCGGCGAACCCGAGAAGCTCCGCGCTGGCCGGATCCAGCCACTGCAGGTCGTCGGCCACGACCAGGACGGGCCCCTCGGCGGCGAGCGCCCGCAGGGTGGACAGCACCGCCAGGCGCAGCGCCAGACCGTCCCGCTGGAGGGTCGACTCGCCGCGGCCGGTGAGCGCCGACTCCAGGGCGGTGCGCTGCGCGGCGGGCAGCGCACCGGAGACCCGGTCCAGGACCAGACCGAACAGATCGGCCAGCGCCAGGAACGGGAGATGGGATTCGGACTCGGTGGCCGAGCAGCGCAACACCGTGGGCGCCGCGCCGGCGTTTTCCGCCGCAAGTGCCCGCAGCACGGTCGACTTTCCTATTCCGGCGGGCCCGTGGAGCAGCACACTGCCCCCTCGGGCGAGCTGTCCGCGCGCCTCGGCGAACGGTTCCTCCCGGCCGATGACCAGGTCGGGGCGGCACCTGGCAGGCTCCTTGAAGTCCCCTCGCACAGTCACCGCTCCCCTCCTGTGTCGTGTCCTGGCCAATATTAGGCAACAGGCCCTTTCATTTCGGAGAGACGGTGTGGTGAGGGAAATAACAGCGCTCCGCGCGGATGAAATCCAAAGCCCCGGGACACCGGTAATGGCGGCCGTACGGGACCGCGGCACACCTGCGGCGACCACCCGCCCGGCGGGCCGCCGCGCCACCGGGCCCGACCGCGCCGGGCGCTCCCCCCGGATCAGCCGTCACCTGTTCGCTCGCTCCTTCGCCTCGTCGCTCCTTCGTCCCTTCGGTGCGGTTCCCGCGTACCCACCCCCTGTTCGGGGGTAGTGGAGTGGGACCCGCATCACGGATTACACGATGGGGGAGAGCCGCCCGGCAAGGTCCGGCACCGAGGAGGACAGATGACGACGGCGACCGAGGAGTTCCGCAGGGCCCGGGACTTCCTGCTGGAACACCGCGACGACTACGCCACCGCCTACGAGGGGTTCCGCTGGCCGCGCCCCGAGCGGTTCAACTGGGCGCTCGACTGGTTCGACGTGATCGCGGACGGCAACGACCGCACCGCGCTGCACCTCGTCGAGGAGGACGGCGAGCGGACCGCACTGTCCTTCGCCGAACTGGCCCGCCGCTCCGACCAGGCCGCGAACTGGCTGCGCCGGCAGGGCGTACGCGCCGAGGACCGGGTGCTGGTCATGCTCGGCAACCAGGCCGAACTCTGGGAGACCGCGCTCGCCGCGATGAAACTGCGCGCCGTGGTCATCCCCGCCACCCCGCTGCTCGGCCCCGCCGACCTGCGCGACCGCGTCGACCGGGGCCGCGTCCGGCACGTGATCGCCCGCGCCGCCGACACGGCGAAGTTCGACGAGGTGCCCGGCGACTACACCCGGGTCGCGGTCGGCGCGGGAGCGGGGGACGCCTGGCTGCCGTACGAGGACGTCCACGGCGCCGCCGAGCACTTCGCACCCGACGGTCCCACCCTCGCCGACGACCCGCTGATGCTGTACTTCACCTCGGGCACCACCGCCCGGCCCAAACTCGTCGAGCACACCCACACCACGTACCCCGTCGGGCATCTGGCCACCATGTACTGGATCGGGCTGAAACCCGGCGACGTGCACCTGAACATCTCCTCACCCGGCTGGGCCAAGCACGCCTGGTCCAACCTCTTCGCCCCGTGGAACGCCGAGGCGACCGTCTTCCTGTACAACTACGCACGCTTCGACGCCGTGCGGCTGATGGCCGAGATGGACAGGGCCGGCGTCACCACCTTCTGCGCGCCGCCGACCGTGTGGCGCATGCTCATCCAGGCCGACCTCACCCGGCTGCACACCCCGCCGCGCGAGCTCGTCGCCGCCGGTGAGCCGCTCAACCCCGAGATCATCGAGCAGATCCGGCGCGCCTGGCACGTGACGATCCGTGACGGCTTCGGCCAGACCGAGACCGCCGTCCAGATCTCCAACAGCCCGGGCCAGCCCCTCAAGACGGGCTCCATGGGCCGCCCCAGCCCCGGCTACCGCGTCGCCCTCCTCGACCCGGTCTCCGGCGCGCCCGCCGCCGAGGGCGAGATCGCGCTCGACCTGTCCGACCGTCCGGTGGGCCTGATGACCGGCTACCACGGCGACCCCGACCGCACCGCGGAGGCCATGGCCGGCGGCTACTACCGGACGGGCGACATCGGCGCGCGGGACGAAGACGGATACATCACGTACATCGGGCGCGCGGACGACGTCTTCAAGGCGAGCGACTACAAGATCAGTCCGTTCGAGCTGGAGAGCGCCCTGCTGGAGCACGAGGCGGTCGCCGAGGCGGCCGTGGTGCCCGCTCCGGACGCGCTGCGCCTGGCCGTGCCCAAGGCGTACATCGTGCTCGCGGAGGGCAGGCGGCCCGGCCCGGACACCGCGAAGGAACTCTTCGAGCACTCCCGCAAGGTGCTCGTCCCCTACCAGCGGATCCGCAGGCTGGAGTTCGGCGAACTGCCCAAGACCGTCTCCGGCAAGATCCGCCGCATCGAGCTGCGCGAGGCCACGGCGGCGGGCTCCGATGCCGAGTACCGCGAGGAGGACTTCCGGTGACCTCTTCCCCGGTACCCCCGGGCCGGCGTTGACCGGAAACGAGAAGGCCTCCCGCCCTGGACAACAGGGGGGGAGGCCTTCTTCGTCGAGCGCCGGGCAGGCCTTGCACCTGCATTTTCCCGCAGGAAGCGGGACGTCTTTCCTTGGACCACCGACGCATTGCTCTCCACCGGTGAATCCGGCGGCGTGAACAAGATCCACTGTACCCCAGTCGGAGCGGGCGGCGCACCACGCGCAGGGCTCCCGTGTGACGCGGAAGACGAGCCGGGGCCGCGACTCGCGTGCGCAATCCTGGGCGGATCGCCATGACTCGTGGCATATTGCCATGCCCGTACCGTCCCAGCGGAGAGTGCAGCGATGTACCACGGTGCCCACCGCTTCCCCCCGTCGGCCGCCCCGCAGCGGACACCGGACCGGCAGCCGTCGGAGACGAGGCTGTTCAGCGGCGTCTACGGGCTCGTTCTGGCCAGTGCGCTGGCGGCCGCGCTCGACTCTCCCGGTGAGGTGTCCGACCCCGGGTCGGACGCGCTGTGGGTCCTGCTCACCGCCCTGGCCTCCGCGGCCGCCCACGGCTACGCCCACGTCATCGCGCACCGGATGTCGGCGGACCGCGGCGGTGTCAGGATCGGGCTGCGCGCGATGCTCGCCGAGTGGCCGGTGGTCGCGGCGGCCGCCCCCACCGTCGTGCTGCTGCTGACCGCGGTGCCCTCCTGGTGGACGGAGGCCGCGGCGGTGAACACCGCACTGGTGCTCAACACCTTGCTGCTCGCCGGGTGGGGGGTGTGGACCGCGCGCAGCGTGGGCCGTGGCCGGGCGGCCTCGTTCCGGGCCGGAACCGCCGACATGCTGATCGGCCTGGTGATCATCGTGGCCAACGCCCTGATCAAGTAGCGGCTGCGGCCGCCGGCGTCCAGGCCGCGCCGCACGCGACCCACCCGCGCGGGCCGTCACCGGCTGCCCCGCCGAACAGTGGGCGCCGCTTCTCCGGGACCTTGCCGCCCGGCTCTGTTCAGGAGGGCGGGAGGCCCTTGTCCCCGGAGGCGGTCGGCAACGCGTCACGCTCCGGGCCTCGGGCGGGAACCGCTGTCCACAGGTGCCTGAGGGGTCCTGTACCTAGACTGGCCTTCAGTGTGAATCCACTCAATTCGGCCAAATGGGGCTGAGGGGGTGATGAGCGATGGCGAAGGTGCTTTTCGTGGTCACCGGAGCCACGTACCTGGTCCTGAAGGACGGCACGAGGTACGCCACCGGCTACTGGGCGGAGGAGTTCGCGCAGCCGTACAAGGCGATCACGGAGGCGGGCCACGAGGTCGTCGTCGCGACGCCCGACGGCGTGACGCCGACCGTCGACATGATGAGCCTGCGCCCCGCCATGGCCGGCGGTGAGGAGGGAGCGCTCGAACTGGAAGCCGTCATCCGGTCCGCGGAGGTCATGCGTCGGCCGATCAAACTCTCGGACGTGCGGCTGCAGGACTACGACGCGGTGTACCTGCCCGGAGGCCACGGCCCGATGCAGGACCTGTCGGTGGACGCCGACGCGGGACGGATACTGACCGAGCAACTCGCCTCGGGCAAACCACTCGCCATCGTGTGCCACGCCCCTGCCGCGATGCTGGCCACCAGGATCCACGGCGAGTCGCCCTTCAAGGGCTACCGGGTCACGGGCTTCACCAATGAGGAGGAGGAGGCTGTCGGGCTGGCCGACAGGACACAGTGGCTGCTCGAGGACGAGCTCAAGGAGAAAGTCGGCGTCGAGTACAGCCGGGGCGAGGTGTGGAAGCCGTACGTGGTCGAGGACCGCAACCTGATCACCGGGCAGAATCCCCACTCCGCCGAAGTGCTCGCAGAACGGCTGCTGAAAACCCTCGTGTGAGAGCTCTCATGAGGTGAGGCGGCGTCCGACCTGATCGCGGCTCCGCTCGGGGGAGGCAGATGGCCACCGGCGAACCCGCCCTTCCCGGCGCCCCCGGGACCTTCACCGAACGGAGCGGAACCGATGCAGGAGTTCCTCGTCGAAATCACCACGACGATCCCTGAGGGGACCAGCCAGGACGAGGTCGACCGGCGGAGGGCGGCCGAGGCGGTCCGCGCGGGGGAGCTCTCGACGACCGGCAACCTGGCCCGATTGTGGCGCCCCGTCGGCGAGTCGCGCAGCATCGGGGTCTGGCGGGCCGCGGACGAGAAGGAACTCCGGGAGAAGGTGCTCGGCACACTTCCGCTGCGTCCCTGGATGACTCTCACCGTCACCCCGCTCGAACCCCACCCCAACGACCCCGGGCGGGCCACCGACGGAACGGAGTGAGGGCGGAACCCCCACCGCCACGGACCGCTGGGCAGCAGTGCCCGCGTGCCGGGGTGGGGTGGGGCGCCGCTCCTCACAGGTCCAGGACGACCCCCTCGGTGGGCTTGGAGCAGCAGATGAGGACGTTGCCGTCGGCGGGGGGCTCGACCGGTTCGGGAGCGTACTGCACCGCCCCGGACATGAGGGCGAGTTCGCAGGTGTGGCAGACACCGGTCCGGCACGACCATCTGACGGGGACGTCGCAGGCTTCGGCGAGTTCGAGCAGGGACTGCCGGGCATCGCTCCAGGGGACCTCGAGACCGCTGCGGGCGAAGGCGACCGGGGGACCGGTGCCCGCCCGCCCGGCGGGCCGGTGGGGTGCGGCTGTCGCCACGCCGTCGATCCCGGGGGTGAGGGACGGACCCGCGCCGAAGATCTCGGTATGGACGCGGGAGGCGTCGAGGCCCGCGCCGACGAGGGCGGTCGTGACGCTGTCCATGAAGGCCACGGGGCCGCACAGGTAGGCGTCGGCGTCGATGGGCAGTCCCAGGCCGGGAATACGGTCGCCCGACAGGTGGCCGATGTCCGTGTAGTCGACGTCCCGGCGGTCTTCGGCGGCCGGTTCGCTGTAGTAGATCCTCGACCGGGCCCGCGGAAGCACGCCGACCAGTTCCCGGCTCTCCCGGGCGAAGGGGTGCTCCGTGCCGTCATGGGCCCCGTGCAGCCACCACACCTGGCGGCTGGAGTGGTCGCGGGCGAGTGCGTGCAGCATCGCCAGCACGGGAGTGACGCCGACGCCGGCCGACAGCAGGACCACCGGATTGTCCCCGGCGGTCAGGCAGAAGGTACCGCGGGGCGCCGCGACGTCGAGGTGGTCGCCGGTGGACACGTGGTCGCGCAGGCGGTTGCCGGCCGCGCCGTGGATCTCGGCCTTCACACTGATCCGGTACGTTCCGGTGCCCGGCTCGCCGGACAGTGAGTAACTGCGGACCAGCGGCGGCGCGTTCCCCTCGAGCGGGACCTTGACCGTGACGAACTGCCCCGGCAGCGCCGTCGGCAGATCCGAACCGTCGGGGGCGGCCAGCGACAGGGAGAAAACGCTCCGGCTCTCGGGCCGGACGCGGGTGACGACCAGCGGGCGGAAGCCCGGCCAGGCCGGGCGCGGGGCGGTGGCCGCGGCATTCAGCCCGGCGCTGCCGGACGTTGCGGCGGCCTCGTCGTCCCCCTGGTCCAGCAGGGCCTTCATGGACGCCTGCCAGCCGGGGCTGAGCGCGGGGATCCGCAGGGCACGTTCGACCTGGCGGCGGGTGTGCCCGGGCAGGTAGAGCACCCGGTCGATCTCCTCGACGGTCATCGCCTCGGGTCCGGTGGAGACCTTGACGATCTCCTGCCCGGCTTCGACCTCGCCTTCCTCGAGCACGCGCAGGTAGAAGCCGGGCCGGTGGTGTGCCACCAGCAGTGCCGCCATCCGCGGCTCGCCCATCCGCAGGCCGACCCGGTAGCAGGTCACCCGCGGCTGGGTGACCTCGAAGAGCGCGTCGCCGATGCGGTAGCGGTCACCGATGCAGACCTCGTTGTCCGGCAGGCCGTCGACGGTGAAATTCTCCCCGAACCGACCTGGCCGGAGATCGTCGCGGCCGAGTTCGCGAGCCCAGAAACGGTAGGAATCGGTCTGGTACACGAGCACTGCCCGCTGCTCGCCTCCGTGACCGCCCAGATCGCCCTGGCCGTCGCCGTCGATGTTCAGCCGCCGCACCATCCGCGGCCCGGACACGGGCCTCTTGTAGACGCCGGTGTGCACGGTCCTGCCGTGCCAGGGGACGTCCTTCGGCATCCCGACGCTCAAGGCTCTCAATGTGGCCACCCTGCCACCTCCCTTGCCGGGAGCCGCTCCGGGAACTTCACCGGAGAACACCTGCGGCCCCGCCCGGGCGCCCACTGGCCCCAGGCTCTCGCCCGCAGCGGCCGCCGAGCCCATGTCCTTCGAGGAGAGCCGTCACGACCACGTGGCCCGACGCCACGATGACGACGTGGCAGGCATCCCCACCGGCTGCACACCGGCCCCACGGGCAAGCGTATCCACGCGAACCGGCGCACCGCATCAGCGGGCGCACCGCATCACACGGACGAGGCACGACGCCTCCTCGTCGACGGCACCAGGGCCCGCACCCGCGGTCGGTCCGACGCGGGCCTTCGGCAGCCGGCCCACTGCAGGATCCCGAGCCGGCTCCGGCTCGTCGACTCCTCCCCGAGGCCGGTCTCCGGGAAGGCGCGCGAGGTGGAGCCGCGGAATCGGCACGCCACCGGCCCGGTCAGCGGCTGAACGGTGGAGCGGTGGGGCGCGGCCGATCCGGTCAGCACTCTGCCCGTGGTGCGGACAGGCCGTCAGGTGTCCCTCCCGGCTGACGGAGCGTTCGGACGCTTCCGCGCATGCACAGGCGCGGCCACCGGTCGAGGCCGTGCGCGCTCTCCTCGGCGCGGATCCGGCGCAGACCGGGCGTCAGTTCGGCCTCGGTCAGCGTGCGGAAGCCGAGGCGGGTGTAGTACGGGGCGTTCCACGGGACGTCGGCGAACGTGGTCAGCGTCAGGGCGGTCAGGCCCTCCGCACCGGCCCGTCGCGCGGCGTGGGAGATCAGGGACCGGCCCACGCCGCGGCGTGCGGCGCGCGGGTGGACGGAGACCTGCTCGACATGGAGCGCGGCGTCCACCGGCTCGGCGATCAGGTACGCGGCGGGCCGGCCCCGTGCGTCGGCCGCCACCCAGCAGTACCCCGCCCGACGGTGGTGCTCGAGGGCGTCCAGGGCGGGCGGTTCGTCCTCGGCGATCTCCGTCATGCCCAGGGCGCGGAAGGGGGCGCCGGCGGCCCGTTCGACGTCCTGGAGGGCGGGCAGCTCATCGGGGGTGGCGGGGCGGATGCGCATGTGCCGAGTATCGAACGGCGGCGGGGTGCGCGTCGCCGGTTTTCCGGTCGGGGCCGGTTCGCGGGCGGTGCGGTATTTCGGGCCGGGACTCAGGTGCGGGTGGCGTCCAGGGCGTCGGCCGGGGCGTTCACCGGCTGCGGGGTGCCGGTGAGGTCGAGCAGGAACAGCGGGACGCCGAGGCGGTCGGCGCTCTCCCGGGCGTCCGGGGCGTATCCGGCGAGGGAGAAGTACAGGCACCGGGCGGACTCCGCCATGGCGGTCAGCCACAGGCACTCCACGTCCCGCGGTGTCGCCCGGTGCGCGGACGGGTCGAGGAGGGCGACGATGCCCCGGCCGGCCAGCCCGATGCCGGACGGGGGACGCTGGTCGGCGCGGCGGATGTCCCCGTGGCCGAGCTTCCGCAGATACAGCACGGTGGCGGTGACCGCGTCGCGGGCGCTGTGGATCGGTACGGGAGGCAGGGCGGGGCGCGCGGCGGCGCCGGTCTCCCGGGGGCCGGGGGCGGGCGTGGCGTCCGGGTCGGTCAGCGGGATCCGCAGGAGCGTCCCGCACGGGCAGCCGAGTTCCGGCCGTGGCCACTCGCCGGGCCGTCCGCAGTGCCCGCAGCGCAGGGTGACCCAGTCGTCCTGCCAGACGCGGTGGACGACCGGTGTGGGGGCCGCGTTCCCGTCCAGCGGCAGGGCGACGGGCGCGCCGCACACACAGGGGTACGACGGCGCCGTGTAGCGGTGCGCGCCGCGGCAGGCCGGACAGCGCACGGACACGGACACGCTCTCGGGCATGACCCCGACCCCTTCCGTTCTGGACGGCTCGTCCTCGGACCGGCGTCCCCCATCGTCCTCCCGCGCGCCCGTCCTGTCCGGCGGTTGCCGCTTCCGGACGGCACTCGTGCCGTCCGGTGGCGCCGTCGTGCCGCTCTCTTGACGGCCTTCACCCGCCCTGCCTACATTCATTCCAGATAGCAGAAAGAATTTTCCGTAATACGGAAGAAGCGCACCGCGGGGCGCGACGGGAGTGCTGATCCGACAGCCGAAGCAGGAGTACTCCATGGCTCGAATGACCGCTGCCCGCGCGGCAGTCGAAATCCTCAAGCGCGAGGGCGTCACCGACGCGTTCGGTGTCCCCGGCGCGGCGATCAACCCCTTCTACGCGGCGCTCAAGGCATCCGGCGGCATCACCCACACCCTCGCCCGCCACGTCGAGGGCGCCTCGCACATGGCCGAGGGCTACACCCGCACCCGGCCGGGCAACATCGGGGTCTGCGTCGGGACCTCCGGCCCGGCCGGCACCGACATGATCACCGGCCTGTACTCCGCGACCGGCGACTCCGTTCCGATCCTGTGCGTCACCGGCCAGGCCCCGACCGCGGTGCTCCAAAAGGAGGACTTCCAGGCCGTCGACATCGCCGCCATCGCCAGGCCGGTCACCAAGATGGCGATGACCGTCCTGGAGGCCGCGCAGGTCCCCGGCGTCTTCCAGCAGGCCTTCCACCTCATGCGCTCCGGCCGGCCGGGCCCGGTCCTCATCGACCTGCCGATCGACGTGCAGCGGACGGAGATCGAGTTCGACCCCGGGACGTACGAGCCGCTCCCCGTCCACAAACCCGTCGCGAGCCGCGCCCAGATCGAGAAGGCGCTCGGCATGCTGAACGCCGCCGCGCGCCCCCTGATCGTCGCGGGCGGCGGCATCCTCAACGCCGACGCCGCCGAACTCCTCGTCCGGTTCGCCGAGTTGACCGGCACACCGGTCGTGCCGACCCTGATGGGCTGGGGCGTCCTCCCCGACGACCACGAACTGAACGCCGGCATGGTCGGCCTGCAGACCTCGCACCGCCACGGCAACGCGACCTTCCTGGAGTCCGACTTCGTCCTCGGCATCGGCAACCGCTGGGCCAACCGGCACACCGGCCGGCTCGACGTCTACACGGCCGGCCGGACCTTCGTCCACGTCGACATCGACCCCACCCAGATCGGCCGGATCTTCGCCCCCGACTACGGCATCGCCTCCGACGCGCGCGCCGCGCTGGAACTGTTCGTCGAGGTCGCGAGGGAACTCGGGGCCGAGGGAGGGCTGCCCGACCGTTCCGCGTGGGCGGCCGCGGCGCAGGAGAAGCGGGCCACCCTCCAGCGCCGCACGCACTTCGACGACGTCCCGATCAAGCCGCAGCGCGTCTACGAGGAGATGAACAGGGCCTTCGGCCCGGAGACGCGGTACGTCTCCACGATCGGCCTCGCGCAGATCGCGGGCGCCCAGATGCTGCACGTCCACCGGCCCCGGCACTGGATCAACTGCGGCCAGGCCGGCCCCCTCGGCTGGACCGTCCCGGCGGCGCTGGGCGTGGCCAGGGCCGATCCCGGCGCGCAGGTCGTCGCCCTGTCCGGCGACTACGACTTCCAGTTCATGCTCGAAGAGCTGGCCGTCGGGGCGCAGCACAGGATCCCCTACGTCCATGTGCTGCTCAACAACTCCTACCTGGGCCTCATCCGTCAGGCGCAGCGGGCGTTCGACATCGACTTCCAGGTCAACCTGGAGTTCGAGAACGTCAACGCGCCCGAACTGGGCGTCTACGGCGTCGACCACGTACGGGTCGCCGAGGGCCTCGGCTGCAAGGCGATCCGGGTGACCGCACCCGGCGAACTGGGCCCGGCACTGGAGGAGGCCAAGAAGCTCGCCGCGGAGTTCAGGGTCCCGGTGGTGGTCGAGGCGATTCTGGAACGCGTCACCGACATCTCCATGTCGACCACCAACGACATCAGCGACGTCACCGAGTTCGAGGAGATCGCGACGGAGCCGTGGCACGCCCCGACGTCGATCAGGACGCTGAAGGTCTGACGGGCGGCTCCCCGGCACGCGGGGCCCGCCGCCCCCCGTGCCGGCGGGCCCCGCGTACGGGGTAGGTGCCCGTCGGCGGGGGTGCTCGAAGCCTCCTGAGCCCGGTTCAGAGGTCGATCTGAGAGTGCCGTAGGAGGGCTACGTCTGCTGCCGTAGCGCCGGTGGACCGGGAGCGGCCGTACGCCCCCCACCCCCGCCCTCCCGCTCAGGCCTCGTGGTGCTCCGACAGGCCCGGCCAGTCGTCGGGGCCGCCGCCCTGCCACTCGATGAGGTCGGCCTCCTCGACGTCGGTGACATAGAGATCCGCCAGTCGCAGGATCTCGCCGACGTCGTCGACGTGCGAGGCGACGCCCAGCGTCTCGTCGCCCGAGGTGACCCGCCGCGAGCCGTCCAGGGCCGGCGCATGGACCACGATGTGCGGTTGCCCGGTGGGAGGTGCCATGCCCCCAGGCTCCTGCCCGCCGGGCGGATCCGCACCCCGGACGCCGGGAGGCGTTGGCCGTCCGGCGGCGCGAGGCCGGGCGCGACGGTGTGTTCGCGCCGCCGGACGGGGTCGGTGGGCCGGGCCGGGGACCGCGGCGGGTGCGACGGCGCCGGGTGCCCCTCCGCTCAGGTCGGAGGAGGTGCCCCGGCGGCCCTCACCACCGCACTGGCGCGCACGCCGCCGCGGCGCCCCGCCCCGCCCGCGGGGAAGACCCCGCGGGCCGCGCGTACGGCCTCGCCCCCGTCGGCGGCCGTACGCGGGTCGGACGGTCAGACCCGGGCGCCGGACAGCCGCTCCACCGCGCGCAGCAGCGCGGAGTGGTCCAGGCCGCCGTCGCCCTGCGCGCGCAGGCTCGCGACCAGTTGGGCGACCACCGCGCCGACGGGCAGGGCCGCCCCGACGGTGCGGGCGGCGTCGGTGACGATGCCCATGTCCTTGTGGTGCAGATCGATGCGGAAGCCGGGCGTGAAGTCACGGGCGAGGAAGTTGTCCTTCTTGCGGGTCAGCACGGTGGAGCCCGCGAGGCCGCCGCTCAGGACGTCCAGCGCGGCCGCCAGGTCCACGCCGGACTTCTCCAGGAAGACCACGGCCTCGGCGCACGCCTGGATGTTGACGGCGACGATCAGCTGGTTGGCGGCCTTCACGGTCTGACCGGAGCCGTGCGGTCCGCACCGCACGACCGTCCTGCCGAGTACGTCGAAGAGCGGCTTCGCCCGGTCGAAGTCGGCCTGCTCACCGCCGACCATGATGGACAGCACCGCCTCGACGGCGCCCGCCTCGCCGCCGGACACCGGGGCGTCGAGCACCCGGATGCCCTTGTCCCCCGCGGCGGCGGCCAGGTCGACCGAGGTCTGCGGGGTGATCGAGGACATGTCGATCAGCAGGGCGCCGGGCCGGGCGTTCTCCAGGATGCCCTCGGCTCCGTAGGCGACCGCCTCCACCTGGGGGGAGGCGGGCACCATGGTGATGATCACGTCCGCGTCGCGGACCGCCTCGGCGACGGAGGAGGCGGCGGTGCCGCCCGCGGCGGCCAACCGGTCCAGCTTCTCCTGCTCCAGGGTGTGACCGGTGACGTCGTAGCCCGCCTTGATCAGGTTCTCGGACATGGGGGAGCCCATGATGCCGAGGCCGATCCAGGCGACCGCGGGAAGTCCGGTGCTCATGTGGGGTGCCTCTCTCTCACTCTGCGGTGACTGCGGGCGTCCACTGCTCAGCGGGCCGGGCGGGCCTCGGCCGGCAGCCAGTCGAAGGCCTCGGCGCTCGGCCGGTCGCCGGGCTTGTACTCCAGGCCGACCCAGCCCGCGTAGCCCGCCTTCCGCAGCCGTCCGAGGAGGTCCGCCAGCGGGAGCGATCCGGTGCCGGGGGCGCCGCGGCCGGGGTCGTCGGCGATCTGTACATGGCCGGTCCGCGCGGCGTACCGCTCGATCACCGCGGGCAGGTCCTCACCGTTCCTGGACAGGTGGTACAGGTCCATCAGGAACCGGGCGTTGCCCAGCCCCGTGGCCGCGTTCACCGCGTCGACGACCCGCACCGCCGCCGGCGCCGACACCAGCGGGTACCGCGGCGACTCGGGCCGGTTCAGCGCCTCGACCAGCAGGATCGCGCCGATCCGGTGGGCCGCGCGGGCGGCGAGGGCGAGGTTCTCCAGGGCGAGCGCGTCCTGCTCGGCGGGATCCACGCCGTCGACGCGGTTGCCGTACAGCGCGTTGAGGGCCGGGCAGCCGAGGGACTCGGCGAAGTCCGCGGCGACCTCGACGTTGGCGCGGAACCGCTCCGACTCCTCGCCCGGGATCGACAGGGCGCCCCGGTCCGGGCCGGGGAGCTGCCCGGCGTAGAAGTTCAGGCCGGTGAGCCGGACGCCCGCGTCCTCGACCGCCTTCCGCAGACCGTCCAGTGCGGACTGCCCGGGGGTGGGCGAGTCGGCCCAGGGCCACCACAGCTCGACCGCGGTGAAGCCGGCCGCGGCGGCGGCCGCGGGGCGCTCCAGGAGCGGGAGTTCGGTGAAGAGGATCGACAGGTTGACGTCGAAGCGCTGCTCTGCGGCGGCACTCCACTCGGCACCCGGCATCAGGACCACCTCACTTTCCGTATGGTGGAAAGCTGTTTCTGCTTAACGGAAGACTGCCTGTGAAGTCGGCGGGCTGTCAAGGGGGACCGCAGGCGAGGGTGCGCGGCAAGGGTGCTCACACCACGGTGACCGCGGCCTTGCCGCGGGCGTGGCCCTGCTCCGCATGGCGTACGCCCTCGGCCGTGTCGGCCAGGGAGTGGGTGTGCTCGTCCGCGGGAGTGAGCTCGTCGGCTTCGATGAGCTCGGTGACGGTGAGCAGGTCCTCCCGGCCACCTGGGCCGGGGTGGCCGGGAGGCTCACGTGGAGCTGCTGCCGGACGAGCCCCGGCCGCCGGACGCATCAGGGCCGTTGGGCCCCCCTCCCGGGCCCCGGTGTGGACTGTTCGGCCCTGTCCGAACCCGGTACCCCGGAAAGGATCATGTGGCAGCGGCCGGGAGGCGTCGCGTCCACCCCGGTCGACCCGGCCCCTCCCGGCTCGACGACGCGTACGGACATGAGCGGAAGGGCAGGGCGCCGACGGTGGACGAGGGGCAGATACGAGAGACGCGGGGGGTGGGGACCGCGGAGGGGCACGCCGTGGCTTCCGGCACGGGGGCGCCCGGGCATCCCCGGGAGATCGGGCCCGGGACGGCACGTCCGTCGTGGGTGGAGTGGCTGACGACCACCGACCACAAGAAGATCGGGACGCTCTACCTGATCTCCGCGTTCGTGTTCTTCGTCGTCGGCGGTGTGCTGGCACTGCTGATGCGGGCGGAGCTGGCCCGCCCCGGACTGCAGATCATGTCGAACGAGCAGTTCAACCAGGCGTTCACGATGCACGGTTCGATCATGCTGCTGATGTTCGCGATGCCGCTGTTCACCGGGTTCGCGAACTGGATCATGCCGCTGCAGATCGGCGCGCCGGACGTGGCCTTCCCCCGGCTGAACATGCTCGCCTACTGGCTGTTCTTCTTCGGTTCCTCGATCGCGGCGAGCGGCTTCCTCACCCCGGACGGCGCCGCCGGCTTCGGCTGGTTCCTGTACGCCCCGCTCTCCGACGCCGTCTACTCGCCGGGCGTGGGAGCCGACCTGTGGATCATGGGCGTGGCGTTGTCCGGCTTCGGGTCGATCCTGGGCGCGGTCAACTTCATCACCACGATCCTCTGCATGCGCGCGCCGGGCATGACCATGTTCCGCCTGCCGATCTTCACCTGGAACGTGCTCCTCACCAGCGTGCTGGTCCTCATGGTGTTCCCGGTGCTGGCGGCGGCACTGTTCGCCCTGGAGTACGACCGCGGGTTCGGCGGCCACATCTTCGACGCGGCGAACGGCGGGGCGCTGCTGTGGCAGCACCTGTTCTGGTTCTTCGGCCACCCCGAGGTCTACATCCTGGCCCTGCCGTTCTTCGGCATCGTCTCCGAGGTGATCCCGGTCTTCTCCCGCAAGCCGATGTTCGGCTACATGGGGCTGATCGGCGCGACGATCGCCATCGCGGGTCTGTCGCTGACCGTCTGGGCGCACCACATGTACACCACGGGCGGGGTGCTGCTGCCGTTCTTCTCCTTCATGACCTTCCTGATCGCCATTCCCACCGGGGTGAAGTTCTTCAACTGGATCGGCACCATGTGGAAGGGCAGTCTGTCGTTCGAGACGCCCATGCTCTGGACCGTGGGCTTCCTCGTCACGTTCCTCTTCGGCGGGCTGACCGGAGTCATCCTGGCCTCGCCGCCGCTGGACTTCCACCTCACCGACTCGTACTTCGTCGTCGCGCACTTCCACTACACGGTCTTCGGTACGGTCGTGTACGCGATGTTCGCCGGATTCCACTTCTGGTGGCCGAAGTTCACCGGCAAGGTGCTCGACGAACGCCTCGGGAAGATCACCTTCTGGACGCTCACGGCGGGTTTCCACCTCACCTTCCTGGTCCAGCACTGGCTGGGCGCCGAGGGCATGCCCCGCCGCTACTCGGACTACCTGGCGGCCGACGGCTTCACCGCCCTCAACACCCTGTCGTCGATCGGGTCGTTCCTGCTCGGCATGTCGATCCTGCCCTTCTTCTACAACGTGTGGAAGACGGCCAAGTACGGCAAGAAGGTCGAGGTCGACGATCCCTGGGGCTACGGCCGCTCCCTGGAGTGGGCCACCTCCTGCCCGCCCCCGCGCCACAACTTCACCTCCCTGCCCCGCATCCGGTCCGAATCCCCGGCCTTCGACGTGCACCATCCGGAGATCGCCGCCCTGGAGACGGTGGGCTGAGCCGTGTCCCATCCAGTCCTGGCCCTCGGCGCCGCGGCGGTGACCACGGCCGGCTCCGTCTGGTACCTGCCGGCCCTCGTCGACCTGCGCGCGGGGGCCGACCGGCCCGCGTCCCGGCGTGCCGAGGCGGTGGCCTGCCTCAGCGGCTGGAGCACGGCAGCCGTCGTCGCCGTACTCCTGCTCGTGACCGGGGGCTGGTGGCCGCCCTGTGCGGCGGCCCTGACGGGGGCGACCGTCACGACCGGCCTCTGGGGACGTGCCGCCGTCCACCGCCGGCGCAGCACACGCGAAGAGGCCCGCCTCTGGGCGCAGTTGCACCGCCCCCACCCCACCCGCACACCGGAGGAGTGAACGACAGGACCCCCCGAGGCGATGACCTCGCGTCCACCTCACGGGCCACGGCGGTCGGTACGGCCGCGGGGGATTCCGCCAAGGTCGTGCCGGAGCGGTCGGGGCACACCGGCGCCGCGACGCCCCCGAACGTCCACAGCCACCTCTTCCCCGGCCCGGAGCAACGGACCGATCACCGTGCAGACCCCGTCGGCACGCCGCGCGGGTGTCCCGGCCGGTGGGTCCAAGAAGTCAAGGAGTTCGGGCAGGACCGCTTTCCATAGGTGATTCATAGACGCTTCCCGGATGCTGTTCCGGTACTGACCGATCGGATCCGTGTCGACGAGGGAGGCGGTTATGAGCGGGAGGATGCCCCATGAGGGGGACGACCGCGACAGCGAGCAGCTGCCGGCGGAACTGGAGGAGGAGATCACGTCCTGGTTGGAACAAGGAGGGATGAACCTGATGACGGTCCTGAACGGCCAGAGCGTGTCCGACGAGGCGACCGCCCGGGACACGATCTGGGATCTCGTGCAGCAGGACGGCTTCGGGGGAACCGAGCCGGCCGGCCCGTCCTCGGAACTGCTCGACCGGTGGGACCTCGACTCCGACATCCGGTGGAGCGATCTGGTGGCCAGCTACATCGACTCCCTGAGCTGTTCGCTGCTCCCGCGCAGCAGTGAGGAGGGCTCCCCGATGTCGTTCCGCCTCGACGAGGGGCACGCGGGAGGTTGCGGCTGACCGTGTTCCGTCAGCAGATGACCGGTCGTCGCCCGCCGTCCGGCGTGCCGGGTGAAGCCGGTCCCCCGCGGCTCTGCTCGCGGGCGAAGAGGCGGACCAGCGGCGTGAGGCGGTAGCGGTGCGGGGCCGGACCGGACACCTCCAGCAGGCGGGCGGCGGCCAGCGTCTCCAGAGCGTCCTCGGCGTCCTCCTCCAGGCAGCTGAGGGCGTTCGCCGCCTCCTGCGAGTCGAAGACGTCGGGGCAGCCGGACGCCAGGACACCCAAGGCCGTGCGCACCGGTCCGGTCACCCGCCGGTGACCGGAGGACAGCGCCGCCCGGATGTCCAGGTCGCCCTCCCGCAGTTCGTCGAGCCTGCGTTCCTCCGGTTCGAGCCGGGCCGCCGCCGCCGCGAGTCGTCGGCGCGGGTGCGCAGCCAGCCGGGCCGCCACGATCCGCAGGGCGAGCGGCAGCCGGTCGCACAGTTCGACGATGCGGGCGGCCGCGTCGGGCTCGTCCCCGGTCCGTTCGGGCCCCACGATCGCGCTCAGCATCCGGTGGCCCTCCCTGGCGCTCATCGGGCCGAGGGGGACCGGACGCACTCCCGGCAGGGTGGTGAAGGAGTCCCGGCCGGTGATCAGCGTGCGGCAGCCGTCCGTGCCGGGCAGCAGCGGGCGGACCTGGCGGTCGTCCACGGCGTTGTCCAGGAGCACCAGCATCCGGCGGTCGGCGAGCAGGCTGCGGTAGAGCTGGCCGCGCTCCTCCGTAGACGCCGGAAGTTCGTGCTCCGCGACGCCCATGGCCCGGAGGAACCAGCCGAGTACCTCGCCGGGGGAGCGGGGGCGTCCGGACCCTCCGGACAGGTCGGCATGAAGCTGCCCGTCCGGGAAGCTCTGCCGTGCCCGGTGCGCCGCGTGCACGGCCAGGGCCGATGTGCCGGTACCCGCGGCGCCCGTCACCACGAGGGGGGAGGGCCCTGCTCGGCGCAGGTCGGCCATGAGGGCGGCCAGTTCCCGGCGGCGACCGGAGAAGTCCGCGACGTCGGCGGGCAGCATCGCGGGCACGACACCGTTCCAGGCGCCGCGGTCGCGCGCCCGCGCCCGTGCCACCGCGGAGCGGGGCCCACCGTCCGGCAGGGCGAGCGCCGTGCCGGAGAGCTCCGCTTCCCCGCGCGCGACGGACCGCGCGAGCGTGCCCGTCAGCACGGCCTGCCGGATGTCACGCAGGGCCCGGCCCGGGTCCACCCCCAGCTCGTCACGGAGCATCCGTCGGCCGCGCTCGTACACCGCGAGGGCCTCCGCCTGCCGGCCGCACCGGTGCAGAGCGGTCATGAGCTGGCCGAGCAGCCGCTCGCGCAGGGGGTTCTCCATCACGAGCCGCATCAGCTGCGGAACCGCCGCGTCGTGGCCTCCCAGGGCCAGTTCGGCTTCGATCCGGTCTTCCCGCGTGGAGAGGAGGGCCTCGTCCAGCAAGGGCCGCTGGCGTTCCCTGAGGTGGACGGTGACATCGGAGAGGACCGGCCCGCGCCGTAACGCGAGCGCCTGCCCGAGACGGTCGGCGGCCGCGGTGTAGCGGCCCGCCGTCAGGTCCGCGCGACCGCGGTCCACCAGGCTCTCGAAAACCGTCCAGTCGAAGAAGGCGCCCCGTGTGTCCAGTCGGTAGGCGTGGGCGTGCCGCTCCAGGTGGATGTCGGTACCCAGGCACTTCCTGAGCCGGGAGACGTAGGTGTAGAGCTGGGCCGTCGCCGTGGCGGGCGGTTCGCACCCCCACAGCAGGGCCTTGAGCCGGTCGTCGGAGAGCGGCCGGCCCCCGGCGAGCAGCATCGCCGCGAGAACCGTGCGCTGCTTCGCTCCGCCGAGGGTGACCGCCCGTCCGCCGGCCTCGGCCTCGACCGACCCGAGTACGCGGAACACGGACGGCTCGAGGCCGTTCACACCCGCCGGTCTTCGTCCTCGCGGCCCGGCGGCCGGGCGCGGTTGCGTGGCGGGCGGCCGGACGCGGCCCGTTCCCGCGGATCCGGGTCGGACGAAGTCGCGCACGGTGTCGCTGTACCCCGGCATGTTCGGTCTCCAGAAGGTGGTTCAGCCCCTGCGGTGGGCCACGAAGTCGCAGAGCGAGCCGAGGACCCAGCGTGCAGGGGTCGGCGGCAGGGCTGCGAGGGCGGTACGGGCCAGGGCCAGGCGATCGTCCATCATGGCCTCGGCCGTGGCGAGCGCGGGGGAGTCCCGCAGGAGTTCCAACGCCCGGCGGTGCGGGTGCGTCCCGGCGGCCGGCCCGGCGGCGAGCAGGGCACGCAGCTCACCGTCGCCCGGTTCGTCGTCGAACAGGGCGAGCAGCACAGGGAGACTGAGCACCCCGGCCTCCACGTCCTTTCCCGGTTCCTTGCCCGATGAGGAGGCGGGTGCCTCGATGTCGAGGAGGTCGTCGGATATCTGGAAGGCGAGGCCCAGTTGCTCGCCGTACTCGGCGAGAGCGTCGACGTACGCGGCGGACGCGCCCGCCTGCAGGGCACCGAGTCGCAGCGACAGGGCGATCAGGGACGCGGACTTGCCGGCCGTCACCTGGAAGTAGTGGTCCAGGGGAGCGGTCCCGGAATCCGGGCCGAGCAGCTCCAGCATCTGGCCCTGCACCAGCCGGTCGGCGGTCACCGCGTTCATCCGCACCGCGTGCGGCCCGAGTGCGCAGGCCAGCTGGGCGGCCTGGGCGAGGAGCCAGTCCCCGGCGAACACCGCGCGGCGGTTCCCCCAGCGGGCGTTGGCGCTGGCCGCCCCGTGCCGGGTGTCGGCGTTGTCGATGACGTCGTCGTGGTAGAGGGAGGAAACATGGACGAGTTCGGCCAGGACGGCCGCGTCGACGGCCCCCTCGCTCTCCGCATCCCCGAACTCCGCACCCAGCAGGACCAGAAGGGGCCGCAGCCGCTTTCCGCCGGTGGCCACGAGATGCCCGACGAGCGGGGCGACACGGGGGTCGGCGGTACGGGCGGTGCGCTCCCGGAGGTGCTGTTCGACGCTTCGCAGACGCTCGGCCAGCCGGTCCCGCAGTGCCGGGTCGTCGATGGCCAGTCCGGACACGAGGGAACGGTGCTCCGGGGCGCTCAACAGGTTCATCCGGGCTCCTGATGAAGAAGATGAGGCACGGGATCTCCCGGCCGGACACTGCGGACGGCCGCCGCGCGGGGCAGGCTCCGGACAGCCGGATGCCCTTCCGCTGCCGCGGCAGGGCCGGAGGGCGGGCGCGGCGGGCCAGAGGAGTGGAGAGCGTCCGCGACGGGTCGCGCTGCGGACGCCAGGGGTGCCGCACCGGATCGCGCTGCGTACATCAGGACTGTCACACCGGGCCCGGACCGCGGGCAACGGCCCTGGCAGGTTCTTGCCGCATTGGCGGCTCGTCGTCGTCGGGCGGCGGAACAGGCGGCCAGACTGCGGGGAGAACCGGCGACCCCCATGTACTGGCCCCGGTATCCCCCCCCAGCCGAGGAAGCACGAAGGAGCACCATGTTCGGACGGATAGGGCGGTTCGCCGTCCACCGGCCCTGGCTGACGATCGTCGCCTGGCTCGTCGCGACCGTCGCCGCGGTCGCGCTGGCGCCGCAGCTGAAGAGCACCAACGACCAGGCGGACTTCCTGCCGTCCCACTACGAGTCGGTGCGTGTCACGGAGCTGCAGCAGCGCGCGTTCCCGACGGCGGAGCAGCCCTCCGCCATCGCGGTGTTCCAACGCGCCGACGGGGGCAAGCTCTCTCCGGCCGACCTGGCGGAGGTGACCCGGATCGCCGGGGCCCTGCAGGCGGAGGGCTACGCCAAGGTGAAGTCGGTCCTCGCGAGCCCCGAGGCGGTCTCGCCCAACGGCAAGGTGGCGCTGGCGAGTGTCTTCGCCACGACGGAGAACCACTACGACCAGAAGCTCTTCGAGTCGGTGAAGCAGCTCCGGGCGGACGCCAAGCCGCTGCTCGCGAAGAGCGGCCTGAGCATGGGGGTGACCGGGCCGACCGCCAGCGGGCTGGACAACCTCGAGTCCTCCGGCAACACCGATGCGATGATCATGCTGGCGACCCTGGTGCTGATCGTGGTGCTGCTGCTGTTGATCTTCCGCAGTCCGCTCATCGCGCTGCTGCCGGTGCTGCTGATTCTTCTGGTGTTCGTGGTGGCCACCGGGCTGATCGCCACCGCCGCCGAACTCGGCGGGCTCCAGGCCGACAACTCGGTCTCCGCCATCCTCATCGTGGTGCTGTTCGGCGTCGGCACCGACTACATCCTGTTCCTGCTCTTCCGGTACCGCGAGCAGTTGCGGGAGGGGCAGGAAGCCAAGGAGGCCATGATCGACGCGGTGACCCGGGTCGGCGAGACCATCGCCTCCGCGGCCGGCGCGGTCATCGTCGCCTTCCTCGCCCTGGTGCTCTCCACCATGGGCATGCTGCGCGCCATGGGTCCGTCGCTGGCCATCGCCGTGGCCGTCACCCTGCTGGCCTCCCTCACTCTCGTACCCGCCGTCTTCTCGCTGCTGGGCACCAAAGCGTTCTGGCCGTCCAAGGCGTGGAAGAAGCAGCCCAGGAACGCCCTCGCCGGCCGGCTCGGCACCCTCGTCTCCCGGCGGCCCCGCCTCCTCGCGGGTCTCTCCGGCGGCCTGCTGGCCGTCATGAGCGTGGCCGCGTTCGGCTTCAGCGCCGAGTTCGACAGCGAGAGCTCGCTGCCGCAGAACCTGGAGTCCGTCCAGGCGTCCAAGGACCTCAGGAACGGCTTCTCCGCCGGGCAGACCGACCCCTCCCTGGTGCTCGTCGCCTCCAAGGACGGCTCCCGGCTCGACCCGGCCGACCTGGAGACGTTCCGCGAACAGCTCTCCGGGGTCGAGGGCGTCGGAGACGTCTCCCCGGCCATGCTCGGCACCGCCGGGGACGCGGCGCAGTTCAGCGTGGTCCTGGACTTCCGCCCCGCCGAGGAGGCGGCCATCGACCTGGTCTCCGGAGACCTGCGCGACACCGCGCACCGGGTGGCGCCCGAGGGCACCGAGGCGCTCGTCGGCGGCACCAGCGCGGTCCTCGCGGACATCCGCACCGCCGTGGAGCACGACTACTCGCTGGTCTTCCCGATCGCCGGCATCGCCATCATGGTGATTCTCGGACTCCTGCTGCGCAGCGCCGTCGCGCCCTGGTACCTGATCGTGGCCGTGGGCCTCGGGTTCGGTGCCACCCTCGGCTCGACCGTCCTGGTCTTCCAGCAGATCAAGGGCGAGAACGGGCTGATGTTCGCGCTGCCCGTGTTCGTCTACCTCTTCGTGGTGGCGATCGGTACCGACTACAACATCCTCATGGTGGCCCGCCTCCGCGAGGAGATCGCCCGGGGCAGGACCCAGCAGGAGGCCGTCCGGCTCGCCGTGACCCACTCGGCGCCCACCATCGGGGCCGCCGCCGTCATCCTGGCCGGCACCTTCGGCGTGCTGATGCTGGCCGCCAACAGCATGCTCCAGCAGCTGGGCTTCGCGGTGTCGTTCGGCATCCTGATCGCCGCCTTCGTGATGGCGCTCGTCCTGGTACCGGCGGTCACCTCGCTGCTCGGTGAACGGGCCTGGTGGCCGGGTCGCGACCGTCGGGAACCGGCGGAGAGCGACGAGGCCGTGCCGACGTCGGCACCCGAGCCGGCCACGACGTGACCTCCTCACGTTGACCGCGTTCGTCGTCGTCCTGACCGCTGTGGGCACCATCGCCCTCGGTCTGGTGATACTCGGTTTCGGGGCGCGCAGACTGCTCGGTCTGCGGATCGGCGTGCTGCGTTCCCTGCTCACCGGATGCACCGGGCTGCTCACCATCGGACTGGTGAGTTCCGCGATGGGGCCCGCCGCGGCGGGCCCCGTGCTGGGGACCGTCCAGGTGGGCTGCGCCCTGCTGGCCGCCATGATCTTCCTGGCCCTGTCCGAGGCGGTGGTGCCCAGCGGGTCGGTCGGCGGCATCGTCCGCTGGCCCCGCTCGGTGAAGCGCCGGGTGGCGCGCACCCAGCGCTTCACCGAGCTCAGCAGGATCGCCCTCCGGCACGGGCTGGGCCGCCTCCCGCGGCTGTCCGGCCTGACCCGCCCGGCGACGGGCGCCACCCGGACGGAGCACGCCCGTGCCCTGCGGATGGCCCTGGAGGAGGCGGGCACCACCTTCGTCAAACTCGGCCAGATGCTCTCCACCCGCTACGACCTGCTGCCCGCCGAGTTCATCGACGAACTGAGCCTGCTCCAGTGCTCGGCGGCCGCCGAGCACTGGGACGACATCGAACAGGCGCTCACCGAGGACCTCGGAGCCCCACCGGGCGAGGTGTTCGCCGAGTTCGACACCGTGCCGCTGGCGGCCGGCTCCGTCGCCCAGGTGCACCGGGCGAGGCTGCGGGACGGCCGGGCGGTCGCCGTCAAGGTGCAGCGCCCCCGGGCCCGCCAGGTGGTGGAACGCGACCTGGACATCCTTCTGTGGCTCGCCCGGAGGGCCGACGAACGCACCGCGTGGGGCCGTTCCGTCGGAGTCACCGGACTGGCCCGGGGCTTCGCCGCCTCCCTCCGGGAGGAACTCGACTTCCGCACCGAGGCCCGCAACACCCGGGAGGTCGCCGCCGCACGGGGGGCCGATGCGGGACAGCACCCGTCGGAAGATCCGGCCCCGCGCCCGGCAGTGAAGATCCCCGCCGTCCACGACGGTCTGACCACCGCCCGCGTGCTGGTGGTGGAGTGGCTGGACGGGAAGACGCTCGACAGGGCCGCCGAGTACGCCGACGCCCGCGGACTCGACCGGACGGTGCTCGCCGGAGCCCTGTTGGACTGTGTTCTCGCGCAGATCATGTCGGACGGCGTCTTCCACGCCGATCCGCACCCGGGCAACATCATGCTGCTGGACGACGGACGACCGGGACTGCTGGACTTCGGCTGCGCCGGTCGTATCGACCGGGTGCTGCGTTCGGCGCTGCGCGACCTGCTGGTCGCGATCCACCGCAACGACCAGCAGGCCCTCTGCGACGCGCTGCTGGAGCTGGTGGAGCACCGGCCGGAACCGGCCGACGAGAACCGGCTGGCCCGTGACCTGGGCCGGTTCATGGCCCGGCACCTGCTTCCGGGGAGCCGGCCGGACCGGGACATGTTCGCCGCGCTGTTCCTGCTGGTGACCAAGTACGGACTCGTCGTGCCCGGCGAGATCGCAGCCGTGTTCCGTTCCCTGTCGACGCTGGAGGCGTCCCTCGGCCGGCTGGTCCCCGACTACGACATCATCGCCGAGGCCCGCCGGTTCGCGACCTCCCAGGCCCGGCGGAAGCTGGCCCCGGGGAGCCTCGGACGGGCGGCCGCGGACGAGATGCTCACGCTGCTGCCGGTCCTGCGCCGGCTGCCGCGCCGGGTGGACCGCATCACGGAGATCCTGGAGCAGGGACGGCTGAACGTGAACGTCCGGGTGCTGGCCGACGAACGTGACCGGGACTTCGTCCGTGGCATCGTCCACGACGTACTGCTGGCCTTCAGCGGCGGTGCGGCCGGGGTGGTCGGGGTGATGCTGCTGCGGACGCCCGGCGGGCCGGAGATCACCCCGTCGGTCGGACTGTTCGAGGTGCTCGGGTGCAATATGCTCCTCGTCGCCTCGGTGCTGACGCTACGGGTGCTGTTCACGCTCTCCCGCGGCCGCCGCTGACCCGGGCCGTCCGGCGCCGACGGGCCCCGATACCGACGGGCCCCGGTTCAGGGCCGTGACGACGGCCGCCGCTCCCGCTACGAGCCCTGCGGGCTCGGTTCGAACCGGTACCGCCGGGACGCCGTCCCGGCGATGCCGGACAAGGAGCGGAACCCGCGGCAGATGTGTCATGTCCCGCGGGAGGTGTTCCCGGCCGGGTCGGAGCGGCACGTGGTCCACGAGGCGTCTGCCGAGCACCCCAAGCCCAGGGCGCCGGTTCCGGAAGGAACCGGCGCCCTGGGCCTTCACCCGCGCCCTCCTCGGCGCCGGCGCCGCCGAACCCGAACGGCCGCCCACGCGACTACGCCCGGCTGGGAGACCCCAGCCGGGCGTAGTCGCGTGAACTGCTCCGGCGAGCACGCGAACGAGCCCTCCGGCGTACGGGACGGCCGCCCTCAGCGGGCGGTCGCCGTGCTGTAGGCGCGGCCCGACAGCGGGACGACCACGGCGAGGATGACACCGATCAGGAGCAGCGACATCGCGATGGGGTGCTCGGCCGGCAGCCCCGTGCCGACGCCCACGGTGGGGTTGCCGAAGAGCTGCCGGCAGGCGGTGACCACCATGCTGACCGGGTTCCATTCGGCGACGACCCTCAGCCATGTCGGCAGCCCGTCGGGCGGGACGAACGCGTTGGACAGGAACACCAGCGGCATCATCGCCATGAACGCCAGGGCGTTGACCGATTCGGTGCTGCGCAGCGCCAGACCGAGCAGTGCGCCCAGCCACGACATGGCGAAGCCGAGCAGGAGCAGCAGCCCGAACGCCGCGAGGGCCTTGGGCAGTCCGTTGTGGATGCGCCAGCCGATGAGATAGCCGACACCGGCCATCAGGACGCAGGACCAGGCGGCGAGCGCCATGTCCGCCGTGGTACGGCCGATCAGTACCGCGGAGCGGGAGATCGGCAGTGAACGGAAGCGGTCCACCAGGCCGTTGCTCAGGTCCCCGACGACGCCCAGGGCCGTCTGGGAGATGTTGGCCATCATCACCTGGATGAAGATGCCCGCCATGATGTATTCCTGGTAGCTGCCGCCCTCCACCGTCATGGCGCTGCCGAACAGCATGCCGAAGATCAGCACGAAGGCGATCGGCATGATGGTGACGCTGATCAGCTGCTCGGGTATGCGGTAGATGTGCCGGAAGTGGCGGCCCACCAACGCCCGTACGTCACTCAGTGTCTCGGTCACGCCGAATCCCTCTCCTTGGCCGTCTGGCCGGTCAGCGTCATGAAAACATCGTCGAGCGAAGGGCGCCGAACGGCGAACTCCGCTATGTCGACGCCGAGTTCCTCGACCGCTGCTGCCGCGGCGGCGACACCGCCGATGCCGTTGGGCAACGGCACCGACACGGTGCGGCCGTCCTCGGCCACCGACGGGCTGGTCGCGAGCCGGGCACCGATCGCGGCCACCACCCGGGAGGTGTCCTCGGCGGCGACCGCGGCGACCTCGAGGCGCTCGTTGCCGACCTTCTGCTTCAGCTGGTCGGCGGTGCCGTCGGCGATCACCTTGCCGGAGTCGATCACCACGATGCGGTCGGCGAGCTGGTCGGCCTCCTCCAGGTACTGGGTGGTCAGCAGGACGGTGACGCCCTTGGCCACCTGCTCCCGGATCATCCCCCACAGCACGAGCCGGCTGCTGGGGTCGAGTCCGGTGGTCGGCTCGTCGAGAAAGAGGACCGGCGGGTCGACCATCAGGCTGGCCGCCAGGTCCAGTCGCCGACGCATGCCGCCGGAGTAGGTCCGTACCACCCGGTCGGCGGCCTCGGAGAGCTCGAACCGCTCCAGCAACTCGTCCGCCCTCCGGCGCGAGGGGCCCTTGCCCAGGTGGAGCAGAGTGCCGATGAGCCGCAGGTTCTCGCGGCCGGTGAGCCGTTCGTCGAGGGCCGCGTACTGGCCGGTGAGGCCGATCCGGCGGCGTACCTCCTTGGGCTGTCTGAGGGCGTCGAATCCGGCCACCGTCGCGCGGCCCTCCTCGGGCCGGAGCAGAGTGGCCAGGATACGGACGGTGGTGGTCTTGCCCGCACCGTTGGGGCCGAGCAGTCCGAGGACCGTTCCCTCGGGCACGGAGAGGGACACCCCGCTCAGTGCCTCGTGCCCCTTGTAACTCTTGCGGAGGCCTTCGGCCTCGATGGCGTTCGTCACGAGTTCACCTCGGTGGTTGACGGTGCCCTCCGGGCCGGTCCGTCCGGCTGCGGGACGTCGGTCCCGGGGGCGGCGGGGCGGCGGGGGCGGTGGCGCAGATGGAGACCGGCGAGCGCCAGCGAAACGCCCCAGACGAAGAACACGGGATACCAGTAGAAGTTCCAGGGCCCGAAGGAGGCGGCCACTTCCGCGCTCGGCTCGACCCTGCCCACGGCGACGAAGAACCGCAGGTAGCCGTAGCCGAGTCCCCACAGGGTGAGCCCGGTGCCGGCGGTCAGGGCCGCCCCGATGCGGAGCCACCGGGGGAAGAAGTCCCCCCAGGGCCGGAAGAGAGCGGTGGTCGCGAGGGCGGCGAGCGTGGCGGCCGCCCCCATGCCCCAGAAGGCGATCATGCGCTGCCAGGCCACGTCCGGCACCGACTCGGGGGTGTCGGGGTAGGCGAACATGATCCCCAGCCCCCACCACAGGTGCGGCAGGGCGTAGGCGAGCCCGGCGACCACAGCGCAGTACCCGACGGTCCGCTCCCACCGGGAGACCGGGACCGCGGACGCCGAGGTGGTCTCTGCTCGTGCCTTCGACATCAGATTCCTCTTCCTTCTCATCAGGACCTGCGGGCGGAACGAACGGCCCTCAGTCCCACTGTGCGAGCCCTTCACGGTCCGCCTCGAAGCGGACGGGCAGGCTCTCCAGACCACTGAGGAAGTTGGAGAACACCGGTTCCACCGGGCCGTTGGGCTCGACGCGGTCCGCCACCGTACGCAGTCCGTCGAGCATGGCGTTGATCTCGACACGGCCGAGGAACGCACCGAGACAGAAATGCGGCCCGTAGCCGAACGACACGTGCTTGTTGGGGGTGCGCGCCAGGTCGAACGTCTCGGGGGCGTCGAAGACGCCCTCGTCCCGGTTGGCGGAGGTGTTCCACAGGGTGACGATGTCGTCGGCGGCGATCCGCTGACCCGCGACCTCGACGTCCCGCAGCGCCCGGCGGCCGAAGTGCATGCCCGGGGTCGTCCAGCGCAGCACCTCTTCCACCGCGCTTTCCACCGTGACCTCGCCCTGTTTCAGCGCGTTCCACTGCTCCGGGTGACGCATCAGTGCCTGCAGCCCGCCGATCATCGACAGCCGGCTGGTCTCGTCGCCGCCGATGATCAGGCTGTAGCAGTTCAGGACGATCTCGTCCTCGTCGAGCGGCTTTCCGTCGATCAGGCCGGTGGCCAGCACGCTGATGACGTCGTCGACCGGGTTCTTCCTGCGCTCCTCGGCGAGCTCGCCGAAGTACAGGAGGATCTCGTTGCGGGCGAGCCAGGAGTCCTCGGCACTGGTGTCGGCCGTACTGGAGCTGAGTGCCTGCTTGTTGAGGCCGAGCAGGAAGGCGCGGTCCGACTCGGGGACGCCCAGCAGGTCGCAGATGGTGGCGATCGGGATGTGCTCGGCGACATCCCGCGCGAAGTCCGCCTCGCCCCGCTCCACCGCGCCCTTGAGGAGCAGGCGGGTGCGCTGCACGACCTGCTCCGAGATGTGCCGCAGGGCGCGCGGCGAGAACGACTTGAGCATCAGCTTGCGGATCGCCGCGTGCCGGGGGCCGTCGGTGACCGCGAGCATCTTGCCCGCCGCGGAGTCACTGCCGTGCAACAGCGTGACCAGCAGGTTCCCCCGCTCGGAGGTGAAGTCGTCGTCGTCCTTGTACACCTTCATGATGTCGTCGTACCGGGACAGGACCCAGAACTCGGGTCCGGCCGCGGTCGCCGGATGACGGTGTACCGGGCGCTCGGTGCGGAACCGGCGCCACATGGCGTGGACGTCGGTCGTCTGATAGGTCAGGGGATCGGTCAGGTCGAAGCTGTCGAGCTCACGGTCCTCGACGTCGGCTCCGCCCAGTGCCGTCGCGGTGGCGCTGGTCATAGGGGCATGCTCCAAGTCGGTGCGCTGTGGCGGGTCGTCGGTACGGTGGTACCCCGGCGGTTCACCGGAGCTCACGCAACTGCGCTGCGAGGGCCCGGCCGATCTCGCCGATGGGCCCTGGCCGGGTCAGCTCGTTGTGCCCGCAGTCGACGACCTGGATGTCGACCCGCCCCTCCACGAAGGGCCGCCACGCCGTGGCCATCGCCTGCGGGGAGGCATGGTCCCGGCCTGCGACGGTCAGCATGACATCGCCACGGACGATGCCCAGTAGACCAGGGCTGTAGGCGTGGATGATGCTCCTCGACATGTTGGTGCCAACACGGGCGAGCGCGCCGATATGGCGCTTTTCCAGGCCGGCGAGAGCGCTGTCCCCGGCCTGCAGGACCTCCATCACCTGCTCGTACACCAGCGGCTCGGCCGGGTCGCGGTCCCCTGCCCGGCCGCTGAGGTCCAACAGCGTGGCCAGCACGTCCTGTTCGTCGTACTCGAGACCCTCGTGATCCTCGGCGGGGATGTCCGGGTCGGTGTCCAGCACGGCCAGCAGCCCGACCTGCTCGCCCGCCTCCTGGAGCCGGGTGGCGATCATGTGCGCGAGGATTCCGCCGAGGGACCAGCCCACCAGGTGGTAGGGACCGGACGGCTGGACGCCGCGTATCCGGTCGAGGTAGTCGTCGGCCATCTCCTGGATGGAGGAGGGCAGTTCCTCGTCGCGGGCGAGCCCTCGAGCCTGGATCGCGTAGATCGGGTGGTCGGCCGGGATGTGCCGCAGCAGGCCCGAGTAGCCCCACCCGATACCGGCTCCGGGGTGCAGGCAGAACACGCCCGGCTTCGAGCCGCCGGGCCGCAGGGGCAGCAGCACGTCGAACGGGTCGTGGTCGGAACCGGCGGTGAGCTCGGCGGCCAGCGCGGCCACGGTCGGGTTCTCCAGCAGGCTGCGCACCGAGAGCCGCACGCCGAACGCGGCCCGCGCCCGGCTGATCACCCGGGTCGCGAGCAGCGAGTGCCCGCCGAGATCGAAGAAGTTGTCGTCGACGCCGACCCTGGGCAGCGAGAGCACCTCGGCGAACAGACCGCAGAGCACCTCCTCCTCGGGGGTGCGGGGGGCACCGCTGCCCAGGGCCCCGGTGAACTCGGGGTCGGGCAGCGCCTTGCGGTCCAGCTTTCCGTTCGGCATCAGCGGAACCTCGTCCAGCCGCACGAACGCGGAGGGCACCATGTACTCGGGGAGCCTGTCGGCCAGACCGTCCCGCAGCGCGACCGGTTCCAGGCAGCCGGCCGGTCCGGCCGGGTCCGCCGCAACGACGTAGGCCACGATCATCCGGTCGCCCTCGGCGTTCTCCCGCACCACCGCCACCGCACGGCCGACACCGGGAAGCGCGGCGAGTGCCGACTCGATCTCGCCGAGTTCGATCCGGAAGCCGCGGACCTTCACCTGGTCGTCGGCGCGGCCGAGGTACTCCAGGGCGCCGTCGTCGGTCCAGCGCACCAGGTCCCCGGTGCGGTACATCCGCTCGCCGGGCCCGCCGTACGGGCAGGCGGTGAACCGTTCGGCCGTCAGTGCCGTACGGCCCAGGTAGCCACGGGCCAGACCGTCCCCGGCCACGTACAGCTCACCCGGTACGCCGACGGGTACGGGGCGCAGCGTGCCGCCCAGCACGTAGACCCTGGTGCCGCGGACCGGTCGGCCGATGGGCGGGGTGCCGGCCCCCGCGGCCAGGGGCCCGCTGAGGGTGGCCGCGACGGTGGCCTCGGTCGGCCCGTAGGCGTTGACCATGCGACGGCCCGGCGCCCAACGGTCCACGAGTTCGGCGCCGGTGGCATCGCCGCCGACGACCAGGGAGCGGAAGGCGGGCAGCCCTTCGACGGGCACGGTGGCGAGCGCCGCCGGCGGCACCAGGGCATGGGTCACCCGCTGCTCGCGCAACACCTCGGCGAGGGCCTCGTCGGCGAGCGGGCCGGGAGGTGGCACCACGAGCGCGGCCCCGGCCGGCAGCGCGGAGCACAGCTCCAGCACCGAGGCGTCGAAACTCGGCGAGGCGAACTGGAGCACCCGCGCCGTGCCGTCCACGGCGAACCCTTCGGCCACCGCGGCGGAGAAGGCCGCCAGCCCGGTGTGCTGCACCAGCACACCCTTGGGCCTGCCGGTGGAACCGGAGGTGTGGATGACGTACGCGGGATGACCGGGCAGCAGCGCGGCGGTGCGGTCGGAGTCGGTCAGGTCGTGGGCCGGCAGCGCGGCCAGTTCCCCGGTGACGGCCGGGTCGTCCAGCCGCAGCACCGGGAGTCCGGCCGGCGGCGTGCCCTGCGGCAGGGTGACACCGGAGGCGGTGACGGCGAGCACCGGCGCCGTGTCCTCGAGCATGAACGCGATGCGCTCGGCCGGGTAGGACGGGTCCACCGGCAGGTAGGCGGCCCCGGACTTGAGCACCGCGAGCTGCGCCACCACGATGTCCACCGACCGGGGCAGCAGCAGGGCGACGATCTTCTCCGGCCCGGCCCCGCGCGCGGCCAGCAGCCGGGCGAGCCGGTTGGCCCGCTCGTTCAGCTCGGCGTAACGGAGCAGGGCCCCCGGCGCGACGACGGCGTCGGCGTCCGGGGTGCTGCGGACCTGTTCCTCGAACAGTTCGGGGAAGGTCCGGGCCCGCGGCCCGTCGCCGCTGCGGCTCCATTCGTCGACCAGCCGCCGGTGCTCCTGCGGGGAGACGACGTCCAGTCGGCCGACGGCCTGCTCCGGGTCCTCGACCACGGCCCGCAGCAGTGCCTCCAGACGGCCGCCCATCAGCCGCACGGTCTCCTCGGAGAACAGGTCGGGCCGGTAGCTCAGCCGCAGGTGCAGCCGGGGGCCGGGAACGGCCGCGAGACTCATCGGGTAGTGGTTGGCGTCCTCGCCCACCAGCCCGGTGACCCGCAGCTCGTCCGGGTCACCCGGGTCCTCGGCCGCCAGCGCGGACGGGTCGACCGGGTAGTTCTCCGTCACGGTGAGGGTGTCGAACAGCTCGCCGACGCCCTCCTTCCAGCCGCCGAGTGACTGGACTTCGGTGAGGCTCAGCTGCTGGTGGCTCATGAGGCCGGACTGCTGCCTCTGCAGCCGGGCCAGGAGTCCGGCCAGCGATTCGGTGGGGTCGAGGGTGACCCGGACCGGCAGGGTGTTGATGAACAGTCCGATCATGTGCTCCACACCGGGCAGCTCCGGCGGGCGCCCGGAGACCGTACCGCCGAAGACGACGTCGTCCCGGCCGGTGAGGCGGCCCAGCAGCAGCCCCCACACGCCCTGCAGAACGGTGTTCAGCGTCAGACCGCTCCCGCGGGTCCGCGCCGCCAGCGCCGAGGTGAACTCCTCGGACAGGTCCAGCGTGTGATGGCGCGGCCGGACCGGCCGGCGGGACGGGTCCGCGGGGGCCAGCAGGGTGGGCTCGCAGACGTCCCCGAGCACCTCGCGCCAGGCCTGCTCGCTCTGCGCCCGGTCCTGCTTGGCCACCCACGCCAGATAGTCGCGGTACGGCGTGACATGCGGCATACCGGACGCGTCGCCGTGCTGCCTGTACAGCGTGAAGAGCTCGCTGACCAGCAACGGTGTGGACCAGCCGTCCAGCAGGATGTGATGGTTGCTCACCACGAGCCGGTGCTCGCGCTCGCCGAGGCGTACCAGGGTGAAGCGCACCAGCGGCGGCCGGTTCAGATCGAAGCGGCGCGCGCGGTCCTCGGCCAGCGTCTTCTCCAGCGCGGCGGGCCGCTCGTCCTGCGGCAGCCCGCCGAGGTCGACCTCCCGGTAGGGCGGCCGGACCCGGCTGCGGATCACCTGCACCGGGCGCTCCAGACCCTCGTGCCGGAAGCCGGCGCGCAGGCTGGTGTGCCGGGCGACGAGCGCGGCGACGGCGGCCGTCATCCGCTCGGTGTCCACCAGACCGGTCAGCTCCAGCACCAGCTGCACCGTGTAGACGTCCATCTCCTGCTCGTCGAGCAGTGCGTGGAACAGCAGCCCCTCCTGCAGCGGTGACAGCGGGAGCACGTCCTCGATCGCCGGCTTGGTCATCGGTTCCTCCAGTCGGTGCCGGCCTCGGCATCGTCGTGTGCGGTGTTCTGCTGGTTCTGCCGCGTCCCTCGGTCCCGGTGACCGTCGGACGCGTCGGGACCGTCGAAGTCGTCCTCGAGGTCGTCCTCGAAGGCCTCGTCGAGGTCGTCTCCGAGGCCGTCGATGTCGTGCTGGCTCAGTGACACCAGGGGCAGGTCGGAAGGCGTCCAGCCGCCGGCCTCGGGAGCGGCCGCGTGCTCGGCGAGCATGCGGAGCATGCGGAACCACCCTTCGGCCAGCCCGGCCACGTCCTCCTCGCCGAGGAGTTCCCCGGCCCAGGTCCAGGTGGCCACGAGCTGCGGGCCCCCGGGGCCGTCCTGGGTGAAGGCGTTGACCTCCAGCGGGTGCGCGAGCGGCATGGCGTCGTCGGAGCCGCCGCCGAGCCCGCCCGACTCGGGGGCCGGGCCCCAGTCCGCGGCCTCGGCCGCCTCGCCGCCCCCGCCGAGCCGGCCCAGGTAGTTGAACCCGATCTGCGGCGGGGCGAGTTCGGCCAGGACGGCCCGGGTGTTCGGGTTGAGGTAGCGCAGCAGCCCGTAGCCGAGCCCGTTGTCGGGCACCGCACGCAACTGCTCCTTGACCTGCTTGAGCACCCTGCCCGCGCCCGAGCCGGTGGCGGCGAGCCGCTCCCAGTCCTGGTGGCCGGTCTCCAGCCGTACCGGGTGGATCCCGGTGAACCAGCCGACCGTGCGCGACAGGTCGCAGGCGGCGTCGCCCGGTCCGGTCCGGCCATGGCCTTCGAGGTCCACCAGCACACCCCGGGTGCTGCGGCCCCGGCTCTCCTGCCACTCGGCCACGGCCAGCGCGAATCCGGTCAGCAGCACGTCGTTCACCCCGGCGTGGAACGCGGAGACGACGGAGGTCAGCAGCGGTTCGGTGTGCTCGCGGGCGAGGGACAGGGTGAGGGTGCGCGCGGTCGCCCGGGTGTCACGCGCCGGATCGAGCGGACGCTCGCCGAGCAGCGGTTCGGCGGCGGCCAGCATCGTCGTCCAGCGGCTCAGGTCACCGACGCGTGCGGGCTTGTGGGCCTCCTCGTTCAGCAGGCGGGCCCAGGTACGGAAGGACGTGGGCACCGGTTCGAGCACCGGCTTGCCACCACCGGCCAGGGCTTGGTACGCCGCGGCCAGATCGGGGGTGATGACCCGCCAGGAGACGCCGTCGACCACGAGGTGGTGGGCGATCAGCAGCAGCCGTCCCGGATGGTCCGGGCCGGCGTCGAACCAGACCGCCTGGACCATGACGCCGTTCTCGGGCGAGAGCCGGTCCCACGCCGCGGTGGCGTGCTCCTCCAACGCTTCGGCGAGCGACTCGGCCCGTACCGGACCCGACGGCAGCGCCGCCCTGTACAACAGGTCGCCCGCGTCGACCGTGCCACGCTCCGGGACCTCCAGCGACCAGCCGTCGGCGCCGCGCGTCAGCCGCGCCCGCAGCATGTCGTGGTGGTCCAGCAGCGTCTGCAGCGCGGCCGTCAGATGCCCGGCCGACGCACCCGCGGGGACCTGGAGCAGCGTCGACTGGTTGAAGCGGTCGACGGGGCCGCCGCGCTCCTCCAGCCAGCGGACGATCGGCGTCGCCCCCACGGTCCCGATCCCGGCGTCCGGGCCCTCGTCGGCCGTGCGGTCGACGACGGCGGCGACGGTGGCCAGCGCCTCGACCGTCTTGTGCTCGAAGATGTCGCGCGGGGTCAGGAGCAGTCCGGCCCTGCGGGCGCGGGCGACGAGCTGGATGGAGACGATGGAGTCGCCGCCCAGGTCGAAGAAGCCGTCGTCCACGCCGACGGCGGGCAGCCCGAGGACTTCGGCGAACAGACCGCAGAGCAGCTCCTCACGTTCGGTCCGCGCCGCGCGGCCTCCCGCCGCCGCGGCGAAGTCGGGGGCGGGCAGCGCCTTGCGGTCGAGCTTGCCGTTGGCGGTCAGCGGCAGGACGTCGAGCGTGACGAACGCCGACGGAACCATGTACTCGGGGAGCTGCGTACGCAGGTGCTTGCGCAGGTCCTCCGCCTCCGGGGCTCCGCTCTCCGCCTGCGGGACGACGTACCCGACGAGCTTGCGGTCGCCCGGTCGGTCCTCCCGTACGACGACGGCGACCTGGCCGGTCTGCGGGTGCGAGGCGAGGCAGGCCTCGATCTCGCCGAGTTCGATGCGGAAGCCGCGGATCTTGACCTGCTGGTCGGCGCGGCCGAGGTACTCCAGGTCACTGTCCTTGGTGCGGCGTGCCAGGTCGCCGGTGCGGTACATGCGGGTGCCGGGCGGGCCGTACGGATCGGCGACGAAGCGCTCGGCGGTCAGGGCATGGCGGCCGAGGTAGCCGTCGGCCAGGCCCGCGCCGGCCACGTACATCTCACCGACGACACCGGCGGGGACCGGAGCGAGGCGCGCGTCGAGGACGTGCACCCGCAGGTCGGGGATGGGCCGGCCGATGAGACTGCCCGGGGCGGACTTGGCGGTCAGCTGGTCCAGGGCGCGGTGGGTGACGTGGACGGTGGTCTCGGTGATGCCGTACATGTTGACCAGGCGGGGGGCGTCCTCGCGGTGGCGGCCGTACCACTCCTCCAGTCGCCACAGGTCGAGGGCCTCGCCGCCGAAGACGACGTAGCGCAGGGTCAACCGGGCGGCCAGGTCCGGGCGTTCGCCCTCGGCCCGCATCAGCTGGTGGAAGGCGGAGGGGGTCTGGTTGAGGACGGTGACCTTCTGGTCGGCCAGCAGTTCCAGGAAGTCCTCCGGGGAGCGGGAGACCTCGAAGGGGACGACGACGAGGCGGCCGCCGTGCAGCAGGGGGCCCCAGATCTCCCAGACGGAGAAGTCGAAGGCGTAGCTGTGGAAGAGGGTCCACACGTCGTCGGGTCCGAAGCCGAACCAGTGGTCGGTCGCCGAGAACAGCCGCACCACGTTGCCGTGGGGGACGACGACGCCCTTGGGGCGGCCGGTGGAGCCGGAGGTGTAGATGACGTAGGCGGCGGAGCCGGGGCAGAGCAGGCCGCCGCGTTCGGTGTCGGTGAGGTCGTCGTCGGCCAGGTCGGTCAGGTCCGCCGGTACGTGCGGGTCGTCCAGGACGAGGAGGGCCGCGTCACCGCAGTCGACGCCCGACAGGTCCACGCCGGAGGTGGTGACGACGAGGGCGGGGGAGGAGTCGGCGACCATGTGGGCGAGGCGGTCGGCGGGGTAGTCGGGGTCCATGGGGACGTAGGCGGCGCCGGATTTGATGACGGCGAGCAGGGCGGTGACGAGTTCGACGGATCTGGGCAGGGCGAGTCCGACGAACCGGCCGGGTCCGGCGCCGGTGGCGACCAGCCGGCGTGCCAGCCGGTTCGCCGAGGCGTTCAGCTCGCGGTAGGAGACCGTTCGGTCGCCGCAGAGCAGGGCGGTGGCGTCCGGTGTGCCGGCGGCGCGGTCCTCGAACAGCTCCGCCAGCGACGGTCCGTCCGCACCGGCCCGGTCCACCACCGCACCGGCACCGGCGAGAGCGGCATCCCACTCGGCCACGTCCAGGACGTGCACGTCGCCGAGCGCCCGGTCGGGCTCCTCGGTCCACGTGGACAGCAGCCGCACGAAACGCTCGGCCAGGCTGTCGGCCGTGGACGCGTCGAAGAGGTCGACGGCGAACTCCAGAGCGCCCGTGATCCCTGCGGCCGAACCGTCGGGAGCCCGCTGCTCGGTGAGGCTCAGCGCCAGGTCGTACTTGGCGACGCTGTGCTCGACCGGGTGACCGCCGAACGTCAGCCCGGGCAGTTCCAGGCCGTCCGCGGCGGGGGTCTGGTTGTGGAAGGTCAGGTTGACCTGGAACAACGGGTGCCGGGCCGCCGAGCGCTCCGGGTTCATCACCTCCACGAGCCGCTCGAACGGAACGTCCTGGTGCGCGTAGGCAGCGAGGTCGGTGTCCCGGACCCGTGCCAGCAGCTCCCGGAAGGTCGGATTGCCGGAGGTGTCGGTGCGCAGCACCAGGGTGTTGACGAAGAAGCCGACGAGGTCGTCGAGGGCGCTGTCGGTCCGTCCGGCGACCGGCGTGCCGATCGGGACATCCGTGCCGGCCCCCATCTTGGTGAGCAGGGCGGCGGTGGCCGCCTGGAGGACCATGAACACGCTGGTACCGGTACGGCGTGCCAGCGTCGCGATCCGGGCGTGCAGCTCGGCATCGAGTTCCAGCGGGACCAGGCCGCCGCGGTGGGAGGAACGCTGGGGCCGCGGCCGGTCGGTCGGCAGCGCCAGCTCCTCGGGGAGATCCGCGAGAGCGGTACGCCAGTGCTCCAGCTGAGCCGAGACCTTGCTGTCCGGGTCGTCCTCGCTGCCCAGCACCTCCCGCTGCCACAGCGTGTAGTCCGCGTACTGCACCCGCAGGGGCTCCCAGTCGGGAGTCCGTGCCAGGCGGCGCGCCGCGTAGGCGGTGGACAGGTCCCTGGCCAGCGGCGCCAGCGAGGCGCCGTCGGCGGCGATGTGGTGCACCAGCAGGTGGAGCACATGCCGGTCGGGAGCGAGAGCGAAGAGGTCCGCCTTCAGCGGTACATCGGCCGTCAGGTCGAAGGCGTGGCCGGCCGCGGCGCTCAGCGCGCCGGGCAGTTCGGCTTCGGTGACCTCGGTGACCGGCAGTCCGAGACCGAGGGCGGCTGCCTCCAGCACCAGCTGGCGCGGGCGCCCGTCGGTGTCGGGGAAGACGGTCCGCAGGCTCTCGTGCCGGTCGACCACGTCGCGCAGCGCGGCGGCGAGAGCCTCCCGGTCCAGGTCGCCGCTCAGACTCAACGCCAGCGGGATGTTGTACGCGGCGCTGGGCCCGTCGAAGTGACCGAGGAACCACAGCCTGCGCTGGGCGAAGGAGAGCGGAACCTCCGCGGGGCGTTCGACCGCGCGCACCGGGGGACGTACCCCGGACTCCGAGCCGAGCTGCCGGACGAGCGCGGCCACGGTCGGGTGCTCGAAGACGCTGCGCACCGGCAGCTCCACGCCGAGCTCGTCCCGGATGCGGCTCGCGAGCCGGGTGGCCAGCAGGGAGTGGCCCCCGAGGTCGAAGAAGCCGTCGTCGACGCCGACGGCCTCCACTCCCAGCACCTCGGCGAACAGGTCGCAGAGCAGCGCTTCCTGGACGGTCCGGGGGGCCCGGCCCGCACCGGTGGCGGTGATGTCGGGTGCGGGGAGGGCGGTGCGGTCGAGCTTGCCGTGGACGGTCAGGGGGAGGGTGTCGAGGGGGACGATCGCGGCCGGGATCATGTGTTCCGGCAGCGATGTCCGCAGTGCTTCCCGCACCGTCGTCGGATCGGTCGTGTGGCTGTCGTCCGTGACGATGTAGGCGACCAGGCGGCGGTCGCCGGGGCGGTCCTCGCGGAGGGTGGCGGCGGCCTGGCGGATGCCGTCGAGGTGCCGGAGGGCGGTTTCGATTTCTCCGAGTTCGATGCGGTGGCCGCGGAGTTTGATCTGGTCGTCGGTGCGGCCGAGGTAGGTGAGTTCGCCGTCTGCGGTCCAGCGGGCCAGGTCGCCGGTGCGGTACATGCGCTCGCCCGGTGTTCCGTAGGGGCATGCGATGAAGCGTTCGGCGGTGAGTTCGGGTCGGTTCAGGTAGCCGCGGGCCAGGCCGGTGCCGGCCACGTACAGCTCGCCCACCACGCCGGGGGCGGCGGGGCGCAGCCCCTCGTCGAGGACGTAGGTGCGGGTGTTGGTGATGGGGGTGCCGATGGGCACGCTGTCCGGTGGGGTGCCGGTCAGGGGGGTGCTCATGGTGGCGCAGACGGTGGTTTCGGTGGGTCCGTAGGCGTTGATCATGCGGCGGCCGGGTGCCCAGTTCGCGACGACCTGGGCGGGGACGGCTTCGCCGGCGACGACGAGGGTGGTCAGGGTGGGCAGGTCCGAGGGTTGCATGGCGGCCAGGGCGGCGGGGGGGATGGTGGCGTGGGTGACGTGGAGGTCGCGGACGGTGTCGGCGAGGTCGGGGCCGGGGCGCAGGTGGTCGGCGGTGGCGGTGATGAGGGTGGCGCCGGAGAGCCAGGTGGTGAAGACCTCGGAGACGGAGGCGTCGAAGCTGGGGGAGGCGAATTGCAGCAGGCGGCTGTGGGGGGTGAGGGCGAAGCGGTCGATCTGTGCGGAGGCGAGGTTGCCGACGCCGGTGTGGGAGACGACGACACCCTTGGGGCGGCCGGTGGAGCCGGAGGTGTAGATCACGTAGGCCGGGTGGGCCACGGTCAGCGGGGACAGGCGGTCCGCGTCCGTGAGATCGGTGGCGGCGTTGTCGTGGAATGCGTGGTCGCCGAGCGGGAGATCTCCGATGTGCAGGATGGTGCGTGTGCCGGTGGTGGTGTGCGGGAGGCGGGACAGGTCGCGGGTGAGGACGAGGACGGGGTTGGCGTCGTCGAGGGTGTAGGCGATGCGGTCGATGGGGTGGGCGGGGTCGATGGGCAGGAAGGCGGCGCCGGTCTTGAGGACGGCGAGTTCCGCGACGAGGAGTTCCACGGAGCGGGGCAGGACCAGGGCGACGATGCGTTCGGGTCCGGCGCCGTGGCCGATCAGGTGCCGGGCGAGGCGGTTGGCGCGCTGGTTGAGTTCGCTGTAGGTGAGGCTCTCGCCGTCCGCGGCGGCCAGGGCGGTGTGGGTGGGGGTGCGGGCGGCCTGGGCCTGGAACAGGTCCGGGAGGGTGCCGGTGAGGACCGGGGTGGTGGTGTCGTTCCAGGTGGTCAGGATGTCGGTGCGCTCGGCGGTGGACAGGACGTCCACCGTGCCGACCGGGGCGTCGGGGTCGGCCACGACCGCGCGGAGCACCCGCTCCAGCCGGCCGAGGAACGTCTCCACGGTGGTCCGGTCGAACAGGTCCAGGGCGAAGTCGACGAACCCGTCCAGCCCGGCCGGGGAACCGTCCCCGGCCGACCGCTCACCGAAGGTCAGAGAGAGGTCGAACTTGGCGGCGCCCGTGTCCGTGTCCTCGTTCCGTACGGTCAGACCGGGCAGCTCGAGGTCGCTGCCACCCGCGTTCTGCAGGGTGAGCATGACCTGGAAGAGGGGATGGCGGGCCAGGGAGCGCTCGGGGCTGACCAGGTCGACGAGGCGCTCGAAGGGGACGTCCTGGTGCGCGTAGGCCTCCAGGTCGGTCTCCCGGACCCGGTCCAGCAGCTCCCGGAACGTCGGGTCGCCGGAGGTGTCGGTGCGCAGTACCAGGGTGTTGACGAAGAAGCCGACGAGGTCGTCCAGCGCGCTGTCGGTGCGTCCGGCGACCGGGGTGCCCAGCGGCACGTCGGTGCCGGCGCCGAGCTTGCCCAGCCAGACGGCGACGGCGGCCTGCAGCACCATGAACAGGCTGGCGCCGGACTCCCGCGCCAGCGCGGCCAGTCCCGCGTGCACGTCCGCGTCCAGGGCGAAGGGGACCACGTCGCCGCGGTAGGAGAAGTGTGGCGGGCGCGGCCGGTCCGCCGGCAGGGACAGCTCCTCGGGCACACCGGCCAGTGTCTGGCGCCAGAACTCCAGCTGGCCGGAGACCACACTGTCCGGGTCGTCCTCGCTGCCGAGGACCTCCCGCTGCCACAGTGCGTAGTCCGCGTACTGCACCGGCAGTTCGTTCCAGGCCGGCGCCTCGCCGCGGCACCGTGCCGTGTAGGCGACCGACAGGTCACGCGCCAACGGGCCCATGGACCATCCGTCGGCGGCGATGTGGTGCAGCACGAGCAGCAGCACGTGTTCCCGCTCGCCGAGCCGGAACAGCGTCGCCCGCAGCGGCAGGTCGGCCGAGAGGTCGAAGCCGCGCGCCGCGGTCGCGTCGAGCGCCGCCCGCAGCTCCTTCTCACGGACCTCGACGATGTCCAGCCGGGGCGCCGCCCCGTCCAGGACGAGCTGCACCGGGCTGCCGCCGACCTCTCGGAAGACGGTGCGCAGCGCCTCGTGGCGGCCGACCACGTCCCGCAGGGCCGCGGCCAGTGCGGCGGAGTCCACCGAGCCGGTGAGCCGCAGGGCGACCGGCAGGTTGTACGTGGCGGCCTCCGCGCCGTCCAGTCGGCTGAGGAACCACAGCCGCTGCTGCGCGTACGAAACGGGCAGGTGCTCGGGGCGCGGTCCGCGGGACAGGGCCCTGCGGGCCGGTCGTGCGTCGCCGAGCAGGAGGGCGAGCCCCGCCGGGGTGGGCGTCTCGAACAGGGCCCGGATGGGCAGTTCGACATCGGCCTCGGTACGGATCAGGCTGATCAGACGGGTGCCCAGCAGGGAGTGGCCGCCCAGCTCGAAGAAGCTGTCGTCGGCCCCGGCCGGGGCGTCGAGTCCGAGGATCTCCCCGAACAGCCGGCACAGCAGCGCCTCCTGCGCGGTCGCCGGAGCGCGGCCGGGCTCTCCGCTCTGTACCTCGGGCGCGGGCAGGGCCTTGCGGTCCAGCTTGCCGTTGGGGGTGAGCGGCAGGGCGTCGAGGGTGACGAAGGCCGACGGCACCATGTACTCGGGCAGCGCGGCCGTCAGGTGCCTGCGCAGCGCACCGGCGTCCGCCTCCGGGGCGGTGGTGGCGTCGGGGACGGTGTAGGCGACGAGCCGTCTGTCGCCGGGGCGGTCCTCGCGGACCAGGACGGCCGCCTGGGCGACGGCCGGGTGGGCGACCAGGACCGACTCGATCTCGCCGAGTTCGATGCGGAAGCCGCGCAGTTTGACCTGGTCGTCGGCGCGGCCCAGGTACTCCAGGGCTCCGTCGGAGCCCCAGCGGACCAGGTCGCCGGTGCGGTACATGCGGCTGCCCGCGTCGCCGTAGGGGCAGGCGGTGAACCGCTCGGCGGTCAGTGCCGCACGGCCCAGGTAGCCGCGGGCCAGCTGCTCGCCCGCGAGGTAGAGCTCTCCCGCCACGCCCGGGGCGACCGGCCGCAGCGCCGCGTCCAGCACGTACACCCGCGTGTTCCACACCGGGTGGCCGATCGGGACGGAGCGTGCCCCCTCGGAGGGCTCGCAGGTCCAGTGGGTGATGTCGACGGACGCCTCGGTCGGGCCGTAGAGGTTGTGCAGCTCGGCGTCGAACAGTTCGAAGAAGCGGGAGCGCTGGTCGCCGGTGAGGGCCTCGCCGCTGCAGATCACCCGACGAAGGGACTCCCCGCATCCGGCCGCGGCCGGCTCGGCGAGGAAGGCCTGGAGCATGGACGGCACGAAGTGCAGTGTGGTGATCCGTTCGGCGCGGATCAGCCCGGCCAGGTACACCGGGTCCCGGTGGCCCTCGGGACGGGCCAGAACCAGGGTGGCACCGGTGATCAGCGGCCAGAAGAACTCCCACACCGACACGTCGAAGCCGGACGGCGTCTTCTGGAGCACCCGGTCGTCGGCGCGCAACCCGTAGCGGTCCTGCATCCACAGCAGCCGGTTGACGATGCCCCGGTGCGGCACGGGCACACCCTTGGGGCGGCCGGTGGAGCCGGAGGTGTAGATGACGTAGGCCGGGTTGTCGGGCCGGGCGGTGTCCGGCAGCGGTGAGGCGTCGAGCGACTCGAGTCCGGTGAGCAGCGCCGGGTCGTCCAGTGCCAGCCGGGGGACGGGGAGGTCCAGGTCCTCGGGGAGCGCGGCCGCCGCGACCGTGAGCAGCAGGGCGGGCTTCGCCTCGGTGAGCAGATACCCGATGCGGTCGGCCGGGTAGTCCGGGTCGACCGGCAGGTAGGCGGCGCCGGCCTTGAGGACGGCGAGCAACGCGACGACGAGCTCGGGGGAGCGCGGCACCGCCACGGCCACCGTCCCCTCCGGACCGACCCCCTCGGCCACGAGGCGGCGGGCGAGGCGGTTGGCGCGGGCATCGAGCTCGGCGTAGGTGAGGGTGGTGTCCTCGAAGACGAGGGCCGACGCGTCCGGGGTGCGGGCCGTCTGCTCGGCCAGGAGACCGTTCAGGGTGGTGGCGGGCACCTCGTGACCGGTGTCGTTGCGGCGTACGAGGAGTTCGTGCCGCTCGACGGGGCCGAGGACGTCGATCCGGCCGATGGCGCGGTCCGCGTCCGCGACCACGGCCTCCAGCAGCCGGACGAAGCGGGTGGTGATCTTCTCGACGGTGGTTCGGTCGAAGAGGTCGGTGCTGTACTCGACGATGCCGTCGAGTCCGTCGTGGCTGCCGTCGGCGCCGCGCCTCTCGCCCAGCTCCAGCGCGAGGTCGAAACGGGCCGAGTGGGTCTGCACCGCACGGGGTGCGACGCTCAGACCGGGGAGCTCCAGGGTGGCCCGTTCGGTGTTCTGCAGCGTGAGCATCACCTGGAACAGCGGGTGCCGGGCGAGGGAACGCCCCGGGTTGAGGACCTCCACGAGCCGGTCGAAGGAGACGTCCTGGTGGGCGTAGGCGGTGAGGTCCGTCTCGCGGACCCGGCTCAGCAGCTCCCGGAAGGTCGGGTTGCCGGAGGTGTCGGTGCGCAGTACCAGGTTGTTGACGAAGCAGCCGACGAGGTCGTCGAGGGCCTCGTCCGTGCGGCCCGCGACGGCGGTGCCGATGGGTATGTCCTCGCCGCAGCCGAGCCGGTCGAGCAGGGCCGCGAGGCCCGCCTGGAGGACCATGAAGAGGCTGCAGCGGCTGTCGCGGGACAGCTGGACGAGCCCCCGGTGCAGCTTCGGAGTGAGCGAGAAGGCGACGACGTCGCCCCGCAGGCTCGCCTGCGCGGGGCGCGGACGGTCCGTGGGCAGCGCCAGCTCCTCCGGCAGGCCGGCCAGGACCTGCTTCCAGTGGGCGATCTGACGTGCTCCGACGCTGTCCTGGTCGTCCTCGTCGCCGAAGAGATCGTGCTGCCAGAGGCTGTAGTCGGCGTACTGCACCGGCAGAGGCTCCCACGCGGGAGCCTCGCCGGCCCTGCGGGCGGCGTAGGCGGCCGACAGGTCGCGGGCGAGGGGCGCGAGCGACCACCCGTCGCCCGCGATGTGGTGCAACAGGAGCAGCAGGACGTGCCGCCGCTCGTCGAGGGCGAAGAGAGTGGCCCGCAGCGGGGTCTCGGCCGCCAGGTCGAACGGAAGGGACGCGGCCTCGGCGAGCCGGTCGTCGAGGTCGTCGTCGGTGGCGGCGACGGGAAGGAACGGAGCGGCCGGGGCCGGGGGCAGGACGACCTGGTGGGGACGGCCGTCGGCCTCGGCGAAGACGGTACGCAGGCTCTCGTGCCGGGCGACGACGTCGGCCAGCGCCTCACTCAGGGCGTGCCGGTCCAGGTCGCCGTCGAGCTGCAGCACGAGCGGGATGTTGTAGCCCGCACCGGTGGTGTTGAAGCGGCCGAGGAACCACAGGCGCCGCTGGGCGAAGGAGAGCGGGACCTCGGTCGGCCGCGGCCGGGACTCCAGGGCCGGCCGGCCGTCCGCGGACCGCTGGAGGAGGGCGGCGAGCCCGGCCGGGGTGGCCGACTCGAAGAGGCTGCGCAGCGGCAGCTCGGCGTCGAACGCCGACCGCACGCGGCTGACCAGGCGGGTGGCCTGCAGGGAGTGGCCGCCCAGGTCGAAGAAGCTGTCGTCCACCCCGACGGACGGGCGGCCGAGGATCTCGGCGAACAAGCCGCAGAGGATCTCCTCCTGCGGGGTGCGCGGGGCACGGCCCGCGCCCCCGGCGGTCTCCTCGGGCGCGGGCAGCGCCTTGCGGTCCAGCTTGCCGTTGGCGGTGAGCGGGAGTTCACGGAGCACGACGAAGGACGACGGCACCATGTACTCGGGGAGCGTGGCGGCCAGTTGCTCGCGCAGCGCCCGGGGCTCGACCGGCGGGCCCTGGACGTCGCGGGGGACGGTGTAGGCGACGAGCCGCTTGTCGCCGGGGCGGTCCTCGCGGACCAGGACGACGGACCGGCCGACCCCCGCGCAGGCTGTGAGCGCGGTCTCGATCTCGCCGAGTTCGATGCGGAAGCCGCGCAGTTTGACCTGGTCGTCGGCGCGGCCCAGGTACTCCAGCGTCCCGTCCTCGGCGGAGCGGACCAGGTCGCCGGTGCGGTACATGCGGCTGCCCGCGTCGCCGTAGGGGCAGGCGGTGAACCGTTCGGCGGTCAGTGCCGCACGGCCCAGGTAGCCGCGGGCCAGTTGCTCGCCGGCGAGGTAGAGCTCTCCCGCCACCCCCGGGGCGACCGGCCGCAGTGCCGCGTCCAGCACGAAGACGCTCGTACCGTCGATGGCCCGGCCGATGGGAGGCGCTGTGCCGGCACCGGCGACCAGTGGTTCGCTGAGGGTGGCGACGACGGTGGATTCGGTGGGTCCGTAGGCGTTGATCATGCGGCGGCCGGGGGCCCAGCGGTCGACCAGGGTGGCGTCGGTGGCGTCGCCGCCCACGAGCAGGGTGGTGAAGTCCGGCAGGTCCAGGGCCGGGACGGTGGCCAGGGCGGCCGGCGGGATCAGTGCGTGGGTGATGGCGTGCTGTGCGAGGACCCGGCCCAGGGCCTCGTCGGCGAGCGGGCCGGGCGGGGGGACCACCAGGGCGGCGCCCCAGGGCAGGCTCATGCACAGTTCGAGGACCGAGGCGTCGAAGCTGGGCGAGGAGAACTGCAGCACCCGGCTGTGCGGGGCGACGGCGCACCGATGGGCCAGCATGGTGGCGAAGGCCGCCAGGCCCTGGTGGGAGACCACGACGCCCTTGGGGCGGCCGGTGGAGCCGGAGGTGTAGATGACGTAGGCCGGGTGGGCCACGGTCAGCGGTGCCGGCCGGTCGGGGTCGGTGGGGTCGGTGGTCGGGGCGGCGGCCAGGTCGAGGCGGTCCAGGAGCACGTGGCCGGCGGTCGTCGACCCGGGTATCCGGTCGGCCTCGTGGCCGGTGGTGATGACCAGGACGGGGTCGGCGTCGTCGAGCATGTAGGCGATGCGGTCGGCGGGGTAGTCCGGGTCGACCGGCAGGTAGGCGCCGCCGGCCTTCATCACCGCCAGCCGGGCGACGACGATGTCCACCGAGCGGGGCAGCAGCAGGGCGACGATCCGCTCGGGGCCCACGCCCCGGTCGATGAGGTGGTGGGCGAGCCGGTTGGCCCGTGCGTTCAGCTGCGCGTAGGACAGCGTGCCGTCGTCGGAGACGACCGCCGGGGCGTGCGGGGTGCGGGCCGCCTGCGCCTCGAACAACGCCGGGAACGACGCGGCGGGTGCCGCGGGCCGGGCACCCCGCCACGCCTGCAGCAGCTGCTCCCGTTCCGCACCGGTGAGTACGTCGAGGCGGCCCAGGAGCTGCTCGGGAGCACCGGTGAAACTCTCCAGGATGTGCTGGAGCCGCCGGCCGATGAGCTCCGCCTGCTCGGCGGTGAACAGATCCGGGCGGTAGCCCAGACGCAGCCGCATCCGCTCGCCGGGGAGGATCGCCAGGCTGATCGGGTAGTGGTTGTCGTCGGTGGTGTGCACACCGGTGACGCGCAGGCCTTCGGCGGGCTGGGAGAAGCCGTCGGTGTCGACCGGGTAGCTCTCGAACGCGGTGATGGTGTCGAAGAGTTCACCGCCGCCGAGGAGGGACTGGATGTCGGAGAGGCCGTAGTGCTGGTGGTCCATCAGCTCCGACTGCTCGTCCTGCAGACGGCGCAGCAGGTCGGCGACGGGCTGTCCGGCGTCCAGGCGGACGCGGACCGGCAGGGTGTTGATGAAGAGGCCGACCATGTTCTCCATGCCGGCCATCTCCGGCGGGCGGCCGGAGACGGTGCTGCCGAACACCACGTCGTCCCGGCCGGTGAGACGGCCCAGCAGGACGCCCCAGGAGGCCTGCACCACGGTGTTGGCCGTGAGGTCGTGACGGCGGGCCAGGGACGCCACGGCCGCCGTCAGCTCCTCGGAGAGCTCGTGGTGGTGGTAGTGCGGGGGCTCGGTGGCGGCGGCCGGGGCGGCCGGCGCCAGCAGGGTGGGCTCCTCGACCCCGGCAAGGGCCCGGCCCCACGCCTTCGCCGCCTCGTCGCGGTTCTGGGCGGCGGCCCAGGCGAGGTAGTCGCGGTACGGCGTGACCCGCGGCAGCCCGGTGTCGTCGCCGCCCTGCGCGTACAGGACGAACAGCTCCCGCAGCATGATCGCCATCGACCAGCCGTCGAGCAGGATGTGGTGGTTCGCCAGTACGAAACGGAACCGCCCGCCCGAGAGCCGTACGAGGCTGAAGCGCACCAGCGGTGGCGCGGTCAGGTCGAAGTGCCGGGCGCGGTCGGCGAGCATGAGCGCCTCGAGGCGCTCCGGCTCGTCCTCGGCCGCCACATCCGTCAGATCGATCTCCTGCCAGGGGAGTTCCACCTCGCGGGGGATGATCTGCACGGGCTTGTCGAGACCCTCGTGCACGAAACCGGCGCGCAGGTTCGCGTGCCGCCGCAGCAGGGCGGCAGCGGCCGTCTTCAGAGCCGCCACGTCCAGGGCGCCTTCGAAGTCGAAGGCGATCTGACCGCCGTACACGTCGAGCTCCTGCTCGTCGAGCAGGGCGTGGTACAGCATGCCCTCCTGCATCGGCGACAGGGGGAGGACGTCCTCAAGTCCCGCACCATTCATGACGACTTCCTCCACTTGCTTTCCAGAAGATCGAGTTGTGCCTGAGACAGGTTCACCAACGGCATGTCCGACGGCGAGTGGCCGCCCGACTCCGGCGCGGTGGCGTGCCGGGCCAGCGCGTCGAGGGCGTCGAACCAGTTGTCCGCCAGCTCCCGCATGTCCCGCTCGGGGAACAGCCCGTCGGGCCAGGTCCAGGTGACGCTCAGTTCGGGACCCTCGGGAAGGTCCCTCACGAGGGCGTTGATGTCGATGGCGTGTGCCAGTCGGGTGTCCGGATCGCCGGCGGCGGCCCCGGTCAGGGCGGTCGACTCCGGTGCCACGGCCCAGTCCTGGCCCTCGGCGCCCGGAGCACCGATGCGCCCGAGATAGTTGAAACCGATCTGGGGGTCCGGGTACGCGGCCAGCAAGGGGGCCGTGGCCGGGTTGAGGTGGCGCAGCATGCCGTGACCGATGCCGTTGTCCGGCACGGCCCGCAGCTGCTCCTTGACCCGCTTCACGGCGCGTCCCAGTGCCGCGCCGCCGGCCCTCACCTCGTCCCGGTCGAGCTGCCCGGGGTCGAGCCGTACCGGGTACACGGTCGTGAACCACCCGACCGTACGGGACAGGTCGACGTCCCCGACCACGTCCTCGCGGCCATGGCCCTCCAGGTCGACGAGGACGGCTCCGTCCTCACCGAGGCCCCGGCGGTGACGCCACTGGGCCACGGCCAGAGCGAGCCCGGTGAGCAGTACGTCGTTGATCCCTCCGTGGAACGCGGCCGGGACGTCGGCGAGCAGCGGCTCGGTGCGGTCGGCCGGCAGGCTCAGGGTGAGCGAGCGCGCTCCGGCCGCGGTGTCGGACTCCGCGAGCGGACGTCCGCCGAGAGGTGCCTCCTCCTCGGACAGCATCTCCAGCCACAGCTCCACCTCGTCCTCCCGCTCGGCGGCGGCCTCGGTCAGGCGCTGCGCCCAGCGGCGGAAGGAGGTTCCGTTCGGTGCCGGGCGCGGCTGTCCGCCGTCGGCGGCGGTCTGCCAGGCCGCGGCGAGGTCCGGGAGCAGGATCCGCCAGGACACTCCGTCGACGACCAGGTGGTGGGCGGTGATCAGCAGCCTGCCGGGGGCCGACGGCCCGGCGTCGAACCAGACCACCCGGAGCATCCGTCCGGTGGCCGTGTCGAGTCCGCGCCAGGCGGCCTCCGCCTCGGCGGCGATCAGCGCCTCCAGGTCCGTACCGGTGAAGCCGCCCGTGGGGACACGGACGACGGCCTCGGTGGCCGGGACGCTGCCGCGGGCGGGTATCTCCAGCGACCAGGGCGTGTCGCCCGCGCCGTGGGTCACGGTCATGCGCAGCGCGTCGTGGTGGTCCAGCACGGCCTGGACGGCCGTGGTCAGGTGCTCCAGGCCCAGTCCGGCCGGCACCTGCACCAGCATCGACTGGACGAAGCCCTCGGTGGCCCCACCGTGCTCCTGGAGCCAGCGGATGACGGGGGTGGCCGGCAGGGCGCCGACACCGGCGTCCGGGTCCTCGGCGGGAGTGTCCTGTGCCTGGCGGACCACGGGCGCCAGGGCGGCGACGGTCCGGTGGGTGAAGACGTCCTTCGGGGAGAACACCAGGCCGGCGGCGCGGGCGCGGGCGACGAGCTGGATGGAGACGATGGAGTCCCCGCCCAGGTCGAAGAAGCTGCTGTCGACACCGACGTCGGGCAGTGCGAGGACTTCGGCGAAGAGCGCGCACAGCGCCCGCTCGACCGGGTCGCCCGCCGCCCGGCCGCCCGTCGCCCGGACCGAGAAGTCCGGTGCGGGCAGCGCCTTGCGGTCGAGCTTGCCGTTGGCCGTCAGGGGCAGAGCGTCCAGCAGGACGACGGCCGCGGGGACCATGTACTCGGGCAGGGTCCGCCCCACCCGTTCCCTCAGCACCGCGGGCTCCGGGGCGGCGCCGGCGGCCGGGACCGCGTAACCGACCAGCCGGCGGACGCCGGGGGTGTCCTCACGGACCACGACGGCGGCCGCGGCCACGTCGGGACCGGCGGTCAGCGCGGACTCGATCTCGCCGAGCTCGATGCGGAAACCGCGGACCTTGACCTGGTCGTCCGTCCGGCCCCGGTACTCCAGCAGCCCGTCCGCCGTGGCCCGCACCAGGTCGCCGGTGCGGTACAGGCGGGAGCCGGGCTCCCCGAAGGGGTTGGCCACGAAGCTGCCGGCCGTCAGGTCCGGGCGGCCCAGATAACCGCGGGCCAGCTGGTCGCCCGCGAGGTACAGCTCACCGGTCACCCCCGGCGGGACGGGCCGCAGGTGTCCGTCGAGAACGTGCAGCCGGGTGTTGCGCACGGGCCGGCCCACCAGGGGCTTCTCGCTCTCCGACAGGGCCAGGAAGACGCTGTCGATGGTGGCCTCGGTCGGGCCGTAGAAGTTGTACGCGGTGGTGTGCGGGGCGGCGCGCAGACGCGACCACAGGTCGGGGCCGAGGGCCTCGCCGCCGAGCATCAGCACCGCCGGGTGGTGCCGGCCGTCGGCCAGCATGCCCGCCTCCACCAGCTGCCCGGCGAACGCCGGGGTGAGGTCGAGGAAGTCGATGCGTTCCCGGTCGATGTAGTCGGCCAGAGCCTCCGGATCGCGACGGGTGTCGTCGTCGATCAGATGGAGTTCGTGGCCGTCGAGCATCCACAGCACGCCGTCCCAGGCGGTGTCGAAGGAGAACACGGCCGTCAGCGCCACCCGGAAGCGGCCTTCGGGGCTCTCGGCCCGTGCGTGCCGGTCGAAGAGCGTCCCCTTGTGGCTGTGGAACAGGTTGACCAGGTTGCGGTGCTGTACGACCACGCCCTTGGGACGGCCGGTCGAACCCGAGGTGTAGATGACGTACGCCGGGGTGGCGGGGCTCAGCGGCGCGGTGCGGTCGGTGTCCACCACGTCCGCCGGATCTGCGGCGGCCAGTTCCCGGCCGGTCTCCTCCGTGTCCAGCACCAGGCGTTCGATGCCCGCGCCGAGACCGTCGGCCGTGAGGTGGGCGTCCACCTCGCCGTCGGTGAGCACCACCGTCGGCGCGGCGTCCTGGAGCAGGTAGGCGATGCGGTCCGCCGGCAGCCCGGGGTCCACCGTCAGGAAGGCGGCACCGGCCTTCAGCACCGCGAACATCGCGACCGGCACCTGTGCGCCGCGCGGCAGCGCGAGGGCGACGATCCGCTCCGGTCCGACGCCCCGCCCGATGAGCAGTCGGGCGAGCCGGTTGGCCCGCTCGTTGAGCTCCGAGCAGGTCAGCGTGGTGTCGCGGAAGACGAGGGCGGTCGCGTCGGGCGTGCGGGCGGCCAGGTCTTCCAGCAGCGTCTGGACGGGGTGCCCGGGCACCGGGTGCATGAGGGCGTTCCCGCCCGAGAGCGCGGTCTCCCACTCCTCCACGGTCAGCACGTCCAGTCGGCCGACCGGACGGTCCGGGTCCTCGGCCACCGCTTCGAACAGCCCGGTCAGCCGGGCCGCCAGAGCCTGAGCACGGTCCTGCGGGAAGCGGCCCGGAGCGTACTCCAGCCGCAACTGGAGCCGTTCCCCGGGCAGCGCCGCGAGGGTGACGGGGTAGTGCGTGGCGTCCGCGCCGTCGACGTCGGACACCCGCAGCCCGGTGCCGGGGAGTTCCAGTACCTCGGCGTCCATCGGATAGCTCTCGAACACGGTGAGGGTGTCGAAGAGGTCACCGATGCCGACGAGCCCCTGGATCTCGGAGAGCTGCACGTGCTGGTGGGGCGTCAGCCCGCTCTGCGCCGCCTGTACACGGGTCAGCAGGGCGGTGACGGTCTCCGCCGGGTCGACGGTGACCCGCACCGGCACGGTGTTGATGAACAGGCCCACCATCGACTCGATGCCGGGCACCTCCGGCGGCCGGCCGGAGACGGTGGCGCCGAACACCACGTCGTCCCGTCCGGTCGACCGGGCCAGCAGCACCGCCCACAGTCCCTGCACCACGGTGTTGAGCGTCAGTCCGGACCGACGGGCCCACTCCTGGAGTCCCGCGGTCAGTTCCGCCGACAGCTCGAAGGGCAGCTGCCGCGGAACCTCGGCCTCGTGGCCCGCCCCCCGGGTCCCGGAGTCGTCCGGGACCAGCAGCGTCGGTTCCTCCAGCCCGTCCAGCGCGGTCCGCCAGGCGTCCAGGGCGACGGCGCGGTCCTGCCCGCCCACCCAGGACAGGTAGTCGCGGTACGGGGTGACGCGCGGCAGGTCGCGGTCGGTGCCGATGTTCCGGGCGTAGAGGGTGAACAGTTCGCCGAACACGATCGGCATGGACCACCCGTCGAGCAGGACGTGGTGGTTGCTGAACACCAGTCGGTGGCGCTCGTCGGCCAGCCTCACGAGGGTGAAGCGCAGCAGGGGCGCGACGGACAGGTCGTAGCGGACGGCGCGGTCCTCGGCGAGGATCCGCTCCACCCCGGCCCGTCGCGCGTCCTCGTCGAGGCCGCCCAGGTCGACTTCCTGCCAGGGCAGGTCCACGGCGGCCGGGATCACCTGGACCGGGCGGTCCGCGACGTCCAGACGGAACGCGGCCCGCAGGTTGTCGTGGCGGGCCAGCAGCGACTCGGCGGCGGCCCGCAGGGCGCCGGCGTCCAGCGGACCGTCCAGGCCGAACGAGAACTGGACGCTGTAGACGTCCGGTCCGCCCTCGTCGAACATCGCGTGGAAGAGCAGCCCCTCCTGGAGCGGCGCGACGGGCAGGATGTCGGCCGGCGCGGGGTGCGCCTCCTCGATCCGGTCGATCTGTTCCTGACTGAGCTCCACCAGCGGCAGGTCGGCCGGGGTGAAGCCGCCCGCTCCGGGCAGGGCGGCGTGCGCGGCGATGTCCCGCAGCGCGTCGAACCAGTCGGCCGAGAGCGCCCTGACGGCGGCCTCGTCCAGCAGGCCCTCGGCCCACACCCAGGTGACGGTGAGCACGGGACCCTCGTCCTGCCCGTCCCGGACGACGGCGCTGATCTCCAGCGGGTGCGGTACGGCCATCGCCGCGTCGGCGACGCCGGTGCCCAGGAGCAGGTCCGACTCGTCGGCCGGGGCCCAGTCGGCCGGACCGGCGGTACCGGCCATGCGGCCCAGGTAGTTGAAACCGATCTGCGGAACGGGCAGCGCGGCGAGCACGGGCCGCGCCCCGGGGTCGAGGTGGCGCAGCAGGCCGTAGCCGATGCCGTTGTCCGGCACCGCCCGCAGCTGTTCCTTGACCCGCTTCACCGCGGCGTCGACACCGTCCGTGCCGGAGTGCAGACGCACCGGGAACAGGCTGGTGAACCAGCCCACCGTCCGCGACACGTCGGCGCCGGCCAGCACGTCCTCCCGGCCGTGTCCCTCCACGTCCAGCAGCACGTCGTCACCGTCCAGGCCACGGGCCCGGCGCCACCTGGGCACCGCCAGTGCCAGCCCCGCCAGCAGCACCTCGTTCGCCCGGGCGTGGAACACCTGGGACACCTCGCCCAGCAGCGCCGAGGTCACCTGGGCCGGCAGCGACACCGACAGCGACCGGGCGGTCCCCATGGTGTCGCGGGCCGGGTCGGCGGGACGGTCGCCCAGCAACGGATCGGGCCCGGCCAGGGTCCGCTCCCAGAACGGCAGTTCACCGGCGCGCTCGGCCGCGTGAGCGGTGAGTTCCCGGGCCCAGGTGCGCAGCGAGGTCGGCACCGGGTCGAGCTCGATCCGACGGCCCGCGGCGACGGCCGCACCAGCGGCGGCCAGGTCGGTGAGGAGGATGCGCCACGACACACCGTCGACCACGAGGTGGTGGGCGACCAGCAGCAGCCGTCCGGGATGGTCCGGGCCGGCGTCGAACCACACGGCCCGCAGCATGACGCCGTCCTCGGGGGCGAGGGCCGCCTGCGCCGTGTCGTGGTGCAGGGCGATGGTCTCCCGCAGGGCGGCCTCGTCCATGCCGAGCGCGTCGGCGCGCCGGATCAGGGCGGTGGCCCGGACCGCGTCGCGCGGGAGCACCTCCAGGGACCAGCCGTCGGTGCCGCGTTCCAGCCTGCTGCGCAGTGCGTCATGACGGTCCAGGAGTGCCTGCACCGCCTCGGTGAGCTGCTCCTGACGCGTTCCGGCGGGGATCTGCAGCAACATCGACTGGCTGAACCGGTCGGTGGGACCACCGAGTTCGGAGAGCCAGGCGACGATCGGCGTGGTGTCGACACGGCCGATGCCCGCGTCCGGGTCCTCCGCCGCGTGCGCGGTGGTGGCCTCGGCGATCTCCGCGAGCGCGGCGGCGGTCTTGTGCTGGAAGACGTCGCGGGCGGTGATGGCGAGCCCGGCCTTGCGGGCGCGGGCGACGAGCTGGATGGAGACGATGGAGTCGCCTCCGAGGTCGAAGAAGCCGTCGTCGACGCCGACGGTCTCCACTCCGAGCACGTCGGCGAAGATCGCGCACAGCGTCGTCTCCACGGGCCCGGAGGGCGCCCGGCCCGAGCCCGGGGCCCGACCGTACGTGGGTGCGGGGAGGGCGGTGCGGTCGAGCTTGCCGTGGACGGTCAGGGGGAGGGCGTCGAGGGGGACGACGGCGGCCGGGATCATGTGTTCCGGCAGGGTGGTGCGGAGCGATTCCCGCACCGCCGTCGGGTCGGTCGTGTGGCTGTCGTCCGTGACGATGTAGGCGACGAGGCGGCGGTCGCCGGGGCGGTCCTCGCGGAGGGTGGCGGCGGCCTGGCGGATGCCGGGGAGGTGCCGGAGGGCGGTTTCGATTTCTCCGAGTTCGATGCGGTGGCCGCGGAGTTTGATCTGGTCGTCGGTGCGGCCGAGGTAGGTGAGTTCGCCGTCTGCGGTCCAGCGGGCCAGGTCGCCGGTGCGGTACATGCGCTCGCCCGGTGTTCCGTAGGGGCATGCGATGAAGCGTTCGGCGGTGAGTTCGGGTCGGTTCAGGTAGCCGCGGGCCAGGCCGGTGCCGGCCACGTACAGCTCGCCCACCACGCCGGGGGCGGCGGGGCGCAGCCCCTCGTCGAGGACGTAGGTGCGGGTGTTGGTGAGGGGGGTGCCGATGGGCACGCTGTCCGGTGGGGTGCCGGTCAGGGGGGTGCTCATGGTGGCGCAGACGGTGGTTTCGGTGGGGCCGTAGGCGTTGATCATGCGGCGGCCGGGGGCCCAGCGTTCGACGACCTGGGCGGGGACGGCTTCGCCGGCGACGACGAGGGTGGTCAGGGTGGGCAGGTCCGAGGGTTGCATGGCGGCCAGGGCGGCGGGGGGGATGGTGGCGTGGGTGACGTGGAGGTCGCGGACGGTGTCGGCGAGGTCGGGGCCGGGGCGCAGGTGGTCGGCGGTGGCGGTGATGAGGGTGGCGCCGGAGAGCCAGGTGGTGAAGACCTCGGAGACGGAGGCGTCGAAGCTGGGGGAGGCGAACTGCAGCAGGCGGCTGTCGCCCGTGACGGCGAACCGTTCGATCTGCGCGGACGCGAGGTTGCCGACCCCCGCGTGCGGAACCACCACGCCCTTCGGACGCCCCGTCGAACCCGACGTGTAGATCACGTAGGCCGGGTGGGACGGCTTCAGCGGGGCCAGGCGGTCCGCGTCCGTGAGATCGGTGGCGGCGTGGCCGTCGAGAGGGAGGTCGTGGATCCGCAGGATGGTGCGTGTGCCGGTGGTGGTGTGCGGGAGTGAGGACAGGTCGCGGGTGAGGACGAGGACGGGGTCGGCGTCCTCGAGGGTGTAGGCGATGCGGTCGGCCGGGTGGGCCGGGTCGATGGGCAGGAACGCGGCGCCGGTCTTGAGGACGGCGAGTTCCGCGACGAGGAGTTCCACGGAGCGGGGCAGGACCAGGGCGACGATGCGCTCGGGTCCGGCGCCGTGACCGGTCAGGTGTCGGGCGAGGCGGTTGGCGCGCTGGTTGAGTTCGCTGTAGGTGAGGCTCTCGCCGTCCGCGTGGGCCAGGGCGGTGTGGGTGGGGGTGCGGGCGGCCTGGGCCTGGAACAGGTCGGGCAGGGTGCCGGTGAGGACCGGGGTGGTGGTGTCGTTCCAGGTGGTCAGGATGTCGGTGCGCTCGGCGGTGGACAGGACGTCCACGGTGCTGATGGGGGTGTCGGGGTCGGCCACGACCGCGCGGAGCACCCGCTCCAGCCGGCCGAGGAACGTCTCCACGGTGGTCCGGTCGAACAGGTCCACGGCGAAGTCGACGAACCCGTCCAGCCCGGCCGGGGAACCGGCCCCGGCCGACCGCTCACCGAAGCTGAGCGCGAGGTCGAACTTGGCCGCTCCGGTGCCCAACGGCAGGATCTCCGCGTCGACGTCGCCCAGGAGCAGGCGGCCGTACGCGTCGTTGTCCAGGGTGAGCATGACCTGGAAGAGGGGATGGCGGGCCAGGGAGCGCTCGGGGCTGACCAGGTCGACGAGGCGCTCGAAGGGGACGTCCTGGTGGGCGTAGGCCTCCAGGTCGGTCTCCCGGACCCGGTCCAGCAGCTCCCGGAACGTCGGGTCGCCGGAGGCGTCGGTGCGCAGTACCAGGGTGTTGACGAAGAAGCCGACGAGGTCGTCCAGGGCGCTGTCGGTGCGTCCGGCGACGGGGGTGCCCAGCGGCACGTCGGTGCCGGCGCCGAGCTTGCCCAGCCAGACGGTGACGGCGGCCTGCAGGACCATGAACAGGCTGGCGCCGGACTCCCGTGCCAGCGCGGCCAGTCCCGCGTGCACCTCGGCGTCCAGGGCGAAGGGGACCACGTCGCCGCGGTAGGAGGAGTGCGCCGGACGGGGCCGGTCCACCGGCAGGGACAGCTCCTCGGGCACACCGGCCAGTGTCTGGCGCCAGAACTCCAGCTGGCCGGAGACCACACTGTCCGGGTCGCTCTCGCTGCCCAGGACCTCCCGCTGCCACAGCGCGTAGTCCGCGTACTGCACCGGCAGCTCGTTCCAGGCCGGCGCCTCGCCGCGGCACCGTGCCGTGTAGGCGGCCGACAGGTCACGCGCCAACGGGGTCAGCGAGGAACCGTCGGCGGCGATGTGGTGCAGCACGAGGAGCAGCACGTGCTCCTGCTCGCCGAGCCGGAACAGCGTCGCCCGCAGCGGCAGGTCGGTCGAGAGGTCGAAACCGCGCTTCACCTGTTCGGCGAGGAGCGCGTCCAGGCCGGGCCCGTCCGCGTCCACGTCGACGACGGCCCACTCGGGCCGTGCGTCGCACGCGTCGAGAACACGCTGGTGCGGCACGCCGTCGATGTCGGGGAAGACGGTGCGCAGCGGCTCGTGGCGGCCGACCACGTCGTGCAGGGCCGCGGCCAGCGCGGCGGGGTCCACCGAGCCGGTGAGCCGCAGGGCCAGCGGGATGTTGTAGGTCGCACCCGGGCCCTCGAAGCGACCGAGGAACCACAGCCGCTGCTGCGCGTACGAGAGCGGCACCTCCTCGGGCCGGGGCATGAGGCGGAGCGCCCGCCGGGCCACTGCGGTCTCGCCGTCCAGCCGGGCGGCGAGACCGGCCGGGGTCGGGGTCTCGAACAGCGCGCGCACCTGGAGTTCGGTGCCCAGCGCCACCCGGATGCGGCCGGTGAGACGGGTGGCGAGCAGCGAATGCCCGCCCAGCTCGAAGAAGCTGTCGTCGGGGCCGACCTCCGGCACGCCGAGAGTGTCGGCGAACAGGGCGCAGAGCACCTCCTCGCGCGGGGTGCGCGGAGCGCGGCCGGTGCCGGCGGCGGTGTGCTCGGGGGCGGGCAGGGCCTTGCGGTCCAGCTTGCCGTTGGGGGTGAGCGGCAGGGCGTCGAGGGTGACGAAGGCCGACGGCACCATGTGGGCGGGGAGTGTGGCGGCCAGCGCGGCACGCAGTGCACCGGCGTCCGGTGCGGGGGTGGTGTCGGGGACGGTGTAGGCGACGAGCCGCTTGTCGCCGGGGCGGTCCTCGCGGACCAGCACGACGGACCGGCCGACCCCCGCGCAGGCTGTGAGCGCGGTCTCGATCTCGCCGAGTTCGATGCGGAAGCCGCGCAGTTTGACCTGGTCGTCGGCGCGGCCCAGGTACTCCAGGGCTCCGTCGGAGCCCCAGCGGACCAGGTCGCCGGTGCGGTACATGCGGCTGCCCGCGTCGCCGTAGGGGCAGGCGGTGAACCGTTCCGCGGTCAGCGCCGCGCGCCCGAGGTAGCCGCGGGCCAGTTGCTCGCCGGCGAGGTAGAGCTCTCCCGCCACCCCCGGGGCGACCGGCCGCAGCGCCGCGTCCAGCACGTACACCCGGGTGTCGTCGATCGGAGTACCGATGGGAGGCGCTGTGCCGGCACCCGCGACCAGTGGTTCGCTGATCGTGGCGACGACGGTGGATTCGGTGGGTCCGTAGGCGTTGATCATGCGGCGGCCGGGGGCCCAGCGGTCGACCAGGGTGGCGTCGGTGGCGTCGCCGCCCACGAGCAGGGTGGTGAAGTCCGGCAGGTCCGTGGCCGGGACGGTGGCCAGGGCGGCCGGCGGGATCAGTGCGTGGGTGATGGCGTGCTCCGCCAGGACCCGGCCCAGGGCCTCGTCGGCCAGCGGGCCGGGCGGCGGGACCACCAGGGCGGCGCCCCAGGGCAGGCTCATGCACAGTTCGAGGACCGAGGCGTCGAAGCTGGGCGAGGAGAACTGCAGCACCCGGCTGTGCGGGGCGACGGCGCACCGATGGGCCAGCATGGTGGCGAAGGCCGCCAGGCCCTGGTGGCAGACCACGACGCCCTTGGGGCGGCCGGTGGAGCCGGAGGTGTAGATGACGTAGGCCGGGTGGGCCACGGTCAGCGGTGCCGGCCGGTCGGTGTCCGCCGGGTCGGTGGCCGGTTCGGCGGCCAGGTCGAGGCGGTCCAGGAGCACGTGGCCGGCGGTCGTCGACCCGGGTATCCGGTCGGCCTCGTGGCCGGTGGTGATGACCAGGACGGGGTCGGCGTCGTCGAGCATGTAGGCGATGCGGTCGGCGGGGTAGTCCGGGTCGACCGGCAGGTAGGCGCCGCCGGCCTTCATCACCGCCAGCCGGGCCACGACGATGTCCACCGAGCGGGGCAGCAGCAGGGCGACGATCCGCTCGGGGCCCACGCCCCGGTCGATGAGGTGGTGGGCGAGCCGGTTGGCCCGTGCGTTCAGCTGCGCGTAGGACAGCGTGCCGTCGTCGGAGACGACCGCCGGGGCGTGCGGGGTGCGGGCCGCCTGCGCCTCGAACAACGCCGGGAACGTCCGGGGCTCGATCGCGAGGCGTGCGCCGTTCCACGTGTGGAGGACGCGCTCACGCTCCGCCTCGGTGACGTGATCCAGCCGGCCGACCAGGAGGTCCGGTTCGGCGGTGATGCGGGCCAGCAGGTCCGCCAGCCGGTCGGCCATGGCCTCGGCCCGGTCGGCCGGCAGCAGCTCCGGCCGGTGGTTGAGGCGGAATTCCAGCCGGTCGCCCGGCAGGACGACGAACGTCACCGGATAGTGGGTGGCGTCGCGGCCGTCGATGTGGGTGACGTCCAGCGCCCCGGGGGCCCGCAGCTTCTCCGGGTCCAGGGGGTAGTTCTCCAGCACCGCCAGCGTGTCGAAGAGTTCGCCGCGACCGGCGATGCGCTGGATCTCGGACAGGCCGAGGTACTGGTGGTCCATCAGGTCCAGTTGCTCCGCCTGCAGACGGGCGAGCAGCTCCGCGACGGTCTCGTCATGCCGCAGCCGGACCCTGACGGGCAGTGTGTTGATGAAGAGGCCGGCCATCGACTCGATACCCGGAACCTCCGGGGGACGGCCGGAGACCGTCGCGCCGAACACCACGTCCTGGCGTCCGGTGAGCCCGGCGAGCGTCAGCGCCCACGCGCCCTGGACCAGGGTGTTGAGGGTGAAGCCGTGCCTACGGGCGAGGGCGGTCAGCTCGGTGGTGGACTCCTCGGAGAGCCACCGGGAGACCCGGCCGGGCGCCACGGAGGCGTCGGAGGACTCCGGCACGAGCAGGGTGGGCTCCTCCAGCCCGTCCAGCGCGGTGTGCCAGGCATGCCTCGCCGGCTCGTCGTCCAGACCGGCGCGCCACGTCAGGTAGTCGGCGAAAGCCGGGGCAGGGGACAGCGCCGAAGCGTCCCCACGGGTCTCGTAGAGCGTGAACAGCTCCTCGAGCAGGAGGGGCATCGACCAGCCGTCGAGCAGGATGTGGTGGTTGGTGAGAAGGAGCCGGTGGCGGTCGGCGGCCAGCCGGACCAGGGTGAAGCGGATCAGCGGTGCGGTCGTCACGTCGAACCGGGCGGTCCGGTCCGTCTCCATCACCCGGTCGAGCTCGCCGGCGCGCTCGGCTTCGTCGAGGTGGACGAGGTCGATGTCGGCCCAGGGCAGGTCCACGGCGTTCGGCACGAGCTGCACGGCGTGCGGCAGCCCGTCCTCGCGGAAGCAGGCCCGCAGGTTGGGGTGCCGGGCCAGGAGCCCGGCGGCCGCGGAGCGCAGCGCCGTGACGTCCAGGGGACCGGAAAGGTCCATGTGGAGCTGGACGTTGTAGACGTCCGGAGCACTGTCGTCCAGCAGGCTGTGGAAGAGCAGGCCCTCCTGGAGCGGGGCCAGCGGCAGGACGTCCGCGAGGCCGGGCCGGTCGGCCTCCAGCATGTCGATGTGGTGCTGTTCCAGGGAGACGAGCGGCAGGTCGGAGGGGGTGAGGCCGCCGACCGGACCGGTCGGGCCGGCCGGGGTGGCGAGCCGCTGCAGCGACTCGAACCACAGCCCGGCCAGTTCGCGGACCTCGGGCTCCTCCAGGATCTCGCCGGCCCAGGTCCAGGTGGCCACGAGGCGCGGCCCGTCGGGACCGTCCTGGGTGACGGCGTTGATCTCCACGACGTGGGGCATGGCCATGTCGTCGTCGGCGCCGCCGCCGATCGTGCCCGCCTCGTCCGCCGGGGCCCAGGCACTGTCGTCCGGGGAGCCGAAGCGGCCCAGGTAGTTGAAGCCGATCTGCGGGGCTGCCAGGCCGTGCAGCAGCATCGCCGTCTGGGGGTTGAGGTGGGACAGCAGCCCGTGGCCGATGCCGCCGCCGGGGACGGCCAGCAGCCGTTCCTTGACCCGCTTGACGGTCTCGGCGGGGTCCTGCCGACTGTCCGCGTCCAGGCGTACGGGATGCAGGCTGGTGAACCAGCCGACGGTACGGGAGAGGTCCGCACCGGTCAGCGATTCGTCGCGGCCGTGGCCCTCCAGGTCGATCAGCACTCCGGCGGCCGTGTCATGGCCGCGGCGGCGCCGCCACTCGGTGACGGCGAGGGCGAGCCCGGCGAGCAGGACCTCGCTCACACCGGTGCGGAAGTCGGCGGGCACGCTGGTGAGCAGCGGTGCCGTGGTCTGTGACGGGAGGGTCGACGAGAGACTGCGGGCGGTGGCGACGGTGTCCCGGCGGGCATCGAGCGGCCGGTCGCCGAGCGGCGCGTCGGGCACGGCGAGCATGTCGGTCCAGAAGCCGAGCTCGTCGAGCCGCTCCGGTTCCTGGGCGAGGGCGGTGAGCTGCTCGGCCCAGCGGCGGTAAGGAGTACCGACGGCGGGGAGACGCGGGGTGCGCTGCGCGCGGACGGCGTCCCAGGCGGCCGACAGGTCGGGCAGCAGGATTCGCCAGGACACACCGTCGACGGCCAGGTGGTGCACGGTCAGCAGCAGCCGGCCCGCCGTGTCCGGTCCGGCGTCGAACCACACGGCCCGGAGCACGACACCGTCCTCGGGCGCCAGTGCGGCCCGGCTCTGCGCCGCCTGCTCGGCGACGAGCGTCCCGAACGCCTCGTTCCACGTACCGTCCGCGGGGACGCGGGAGAGCACGGACGCGGCCGTGACGCTGCCGCGGTCGGCCACTTCCAGGCCCCAGAGCGGTCCGCGGCGGGTCAGCCGCACCCGCAGCATGTCGTGCCGGTCGAGTACGGCCTGCAGGACGGCGGCGAGGTTCTGTTCCGTCGCACCGGCGGGGGTGCGCACCAGCACGGACTGGCTGAAGGCGTCGACAGTGCCGGGCCTGGTGCGCAGCCAGTGCATGATCGGGGTGAGCGGCAGCGGGCCGAGGCCGTCGTCCGCGTTCTCCTGCTCGGTGTCCTCCGGTGAATCCCCCTCGGTGGCGCGGGCGACGACCGCCAGGGCGGCGGCGGTGCGGTGGACGAAGACCTCGCGCGGTGTGATGACGAGGCCGCGGGCACGGGCCCGGGAGACGAGCTGGATGGAGACGATGGAGTCGCCGCCCAGATCGAAGAAGCTCCTCTCGGGACCCACCGCGGGCAGGCCGAGCACCTGGGCGAACAGTTCGCACAGGATGCTCTCCCGCTCCGTCGCGGCGGCGCGGCCGGTGTCGGCGGGTGTCCCGGGGGCGGGCAGGGCCTTGCGGTCCAGTTTGCCGTTCGGGGTCAGCGGCAGCGCGTCGAGCACGACGACGGCGGAGGGCACCATGTGGTCGGGGAGTTCGCGGGCGACCGCGGAGCGGAGCTCCGCCGGGTCGGCCGCGGCGCCCTCGGCGGGCACCGCGTAGCCCACCAGCCGGCGGGGGCCGGAGGACTCCTCGCGCACCACGACGACGGCCTGGGCGACCTGCGGCAGGGCGGTGAGCACGGACTCGATCTCGCCCAGCTCGATCCGGAAACCGCGCACCTTGACCTGGTGGTCGACCCGGCCCAGGAACTCGAGCTGGTCGTCGTGGTTCCAGCGCACGACGTCGCCCGAGCGGTACATCCGGGTGCCTGCCCCACCGAACGGGTCGGCCACGAAGCGGTCGGCCGTCAGGTCCGGGCGGCCCAGGTACCCGCGGGCGAGACCGGCGCCGGCGATGTACAGCTCGCCCGCGACACCGGGCGGCACCGGTCGCAGGTTGGCGTCCAGGACGTACACCTGGGCGTTGACGACGGGGCCGCCGATGGGCGGCAGTCCGCCGCCGTTGAGGGGGGCGCTCATCGTCGCGCAGACCGTGGTCTCGGTGGGGCCGTAGGCGTTGACCATCCGGCGGCCGGACGACCAGCGGTCGACCATCTCGCCGGCGGTGGCCTCCCCCGCGACGACCAGTGTCGAGACCGAGGAGAAGTCGCCGGGGGACGCGGCTCCGAGGACCACCGGTGGCAGCGTCGCGTGGGTGACCCGGTGCCGGGCGGCGAACGCCGCCAGGGCCGGGCCGGGGGTGACCTCCTCCGCGGTGCCCACGACCAGGGCGGCCCCCGACAGGAGCGCCATCGTCAGCTCCCAGAAGGCGGCGTCGAACGACGGCGAGGCGAACTGCAGCACCCGGCTGCCCGGTCCGACGTCGAAGCGCTCGGTCTGGGCGGCGATCAGGCTCGCCGCGCCGGAGTGGGTGACCACCACGCCCTTCGGGCGGCCGGTGGAGCCGGAGGTGTAGATCACGTACGCGGGGCTCGTGACGTCCGCCGGGACGACGGGCGCGAGGGGCCCGGCGAGGTCGTCCGGGCGGTCCACGAGGAACCGCGGTACGTCACCGGGGATCGTGTCCGCCGCCGCCGACGTGGTGATGACCAGCGCGGGGCGGGAGTCCTCCAGCATGTAGGCGACGCGCTCGGCCGGATAGTCGAGGTCGACCGGCAGGTACGCGGCACCTGCCTTGAGGACGGCGAGCACGGACACGACGAGCTCCGCCGAGCGCGGCACCGCGACGGCCACGATCTGTTCGGGGCCGATGCCCCGGCCGGCCAGCACGCCCGCGAGCCGGTCGGTGCGCTCGTCCAACTCCGCGTAGGTCAGCACGCGGTCGCCGAAGAGCACGGCCGGGGCGTCGGGGGCGGCGGCGACCCGCGCGGAGAACAGCTGCGGGAAGGTGTCGTACGGGACGTTCCGCGCGGTGCTGTTGACCCCGCGGACCACATGTTCGTACTCGGCGGCGGGGAGGACGTCGATCCGGCCCACCGGCTCCTGCGGACGGTCCGCCCAGAACTCCAGGACCGCCTGGAGGCGGCCCACCAGGTGCCGGACGGCATCGGCGTCGAACAGGTCGGGCCGGTAGTTGATGCGCAGGTGCAGCCGCTCGCCGGGCATCACGGCGAGGCTCAGCGGGTAGTGCGTGGCGTCCCGGCCGTCGATGGCGGTGACGGCGAGGCCGGGCACCCTCAGCCGTGCCGGGTCCAGCGGGTAGTTCTCCAGCACGGTGATGGTGTCGAAGAGCTCGCCGATCCCGGCGATCCGCTGGGCGTCGGCGAGGCCGAGGTGCTGGTGCTCCATCAGCCGGCTCTGCTCGTCCTGCAGCCGGGTCAGGAACGCGACGGCGCTCTCCCCGGGCACGATCCGGACCCGCACCGGAAGGGTGTTGATGAACAGGCCGATCATCGACTCCACGCCGGGAACCTGCGGCGGCCGGCCGGAGACCGTCCCTCCGAAGACGACGTCGTCGCGTCCGGTGAGACGCCCCAGCACCACGGCCCAGGCGCCCTGGAGCAGGGTGTTGAGAGTGAGGCCGTGCTCGCGTGCGGCGCCCAGGAGCCGCGCGGTCAGATCGGCGGGCAGGTCGGCCAGCAGCTGGTCGGGGGTGACCGGCTGCCGGTCGGTGGCCGCGGGGGCGAGGAGGGTGGGCTCCTCGACCCCGTGGAGCGCCTCGCGCCAGACGCCCGCGGTGGCCGGCGCGTCCTGTTCGCCCAGCCAGCCGAGGTAGTCCCGGTAGGGCGGGGTGCGGTCCGGGGTCCGGCCCGCGTAGAGGTCGAGGAGTTCCCGGACGAACAGCGGCATGGACCAGCCGTCGAGCAGGACGTGATGGTGGGTGAAGACCAGCCGGTGCCGGTCGTCGGCGAGCGCGACCAGCAGGAAGCGCATCAGCGGAGGGGCCGCCAGGTCGAAGCGGCTGTTGCGGTCCTCGTGCAGCATCCGGTCCAGGACCGTCTGCTGCTCGGTCGCGTCGAGGTGGCGCAGGTCCTTGTCCGCCCAGGGCAGTTCCACCGACTCGGGGATCACCTGGACGGCGTGGTCCAGTCCGTCCAGCCGGAAGGCCGCGCGCAGACCGGGGTGACGGCGCAGCATCTCCTCGGCCGCGCCCCGCAGGGCGGCGGCGTCCAGCCGGCCCTCCAGGTCGTAGAAGAACTGGACGGTGTAGACGTCCGGTCCGCCCTCGTCGAACAGGGTGTGGAAGAGCAGTCCCTGCTGGAGCGGCGTCACCGGGAGGATGTCGGCGGTCGCCGGGTGCGCGGCCTCGATGCTCCGGATCTGGTCCTGGGTGAGCCGTACCAGCGGCACGTCCGAGGGGGTGAAGCCGCCCGCTCCGGGCTGCGAGGACGCGGCCACGAGTTCCCGCAGGGCCGTGAACCACAGGTCGGCCAGAGCGCTCACCTCCGCCTCGGTGAGCACACCGCCGGCCCAGTTCCACACGGCGGTGAGCCGCGGGCCCTCGGCGGTCTCCTGGGTGTACGCGTTGAGGTCGACGGTGTGGGCGACGGACATCGACGGGTCGTCGGCGCCCGTCAGCGCGCGCTCCCCGGCCACCGGGGCCCAGTCGCCGCCCGGTGAAACACCGATGCGGCCGAGGTAGTTGAAGCCGATCTGCGGAACCGGCAAGGCGGCGAGCCCGGCCCCCGCCACCGGATGCAGATGACGCAGCAGGCCGTAGCCGATCCCGTTGTCCGGCACCGCCCTGAGCTGTTCCTTGACGCGTCTCAACGCGTCCCCGGGGTCCTCCCCGCGGGCGTCCAGACGCACCGGGAACAGACTGGTGAACCAGCCCACCGTCCGCGACACGTCCACGCCCTCCAGCACGTCCTCCCGGCCGTGCCCCTCCACCTCCAGCAACACCTCGCTGGTGTCCACACCACGCGCCCGGCGCCACCTCGGCACCGCCAGCGCCAACGCCGCCAGCAGCACCTCGTTCGCCCGGGCACGGAACACCCGCGCCACCTCACCCAGCAGCGCCGACGTCTCTTCCGCCGGCAGCGACACCGAGAGCGACCGCACCGTCGCCGCCGTGTCCCGCGCCGGGTCCACGGCACGGCTGCCCAGCAGCGGGTCCGGCCCGGAGGCGATGTGCTGCCACAGTTCGGCCTCGGCCACCCGCTCGGGACGGTGGGCCAGTTGCCGGAGCTCACGGGCCCAGGTCCGGAAGGAGGTTCCGTACGGAGGGAGCGCGGGGGCGCGTCCGGCGGCGGCGGCCTGCCAGGCCTCCGCGAGGTCGGACAGCAGGATGTGCCAGGAGACACCGTCGACCACGAGGTGGTGGGCGACCAGCAGCAGCCGTCCGGGAGCCTCGTCCCCGGCGTCGAACCACACGGCCCGCAGCATCACCCCGTCGTGCGGGGCGAGTTCGGCGACGGCGGCGCGGGTCCGCTCGTCGAGCAGCTCCGGCGGGAGGCCTGCGGCCGTGTCCGGGATGCCGACGCGCCGCAGGGTGTCCCGGGCCTCGACCGTGCCGGCCGGTGCCACCTCGAGGGTCCAGCCACCGTCTCCGGCGGCGAGGGCACGCATCCGGAGGGCGTCGTGACGCTCCAGCAGTGCCCGCAGGGCCGCGGTGAGGTGTTCCTGCCGCAGACCGGCGGGGACCTGGACAAGGGTGGCCTGGTGGTACCGGTCCATGGTGCCGCCGCGGCCCGCGAGCCAGTGGACGACCGGGGTGGCGACGAGCGGGCCGACGGGCTCGTCCCGCACCGTTCCGGCGGCCGCCGGGGCGGTGGCCGCGACGGCCGCCAGGGCCGCCGGGGTGCGGTGCTTGAAGATGTCGCGGGTGGTCAGCCGCAGTCCGGCACGGCGTGCGAGGGTGATCAGCTGGAGGGAGACGATGGAGTCGCCGCCCAGGTCGAAGAAGTTGTCGTCCGGTCCGACGGCGGGCACACCCAGCGCCTCGGCGAAGACGGCGCAGAGTGTCTCCTCCGTCCGGGTGACGGGGGCACGGCCGGCGGTACCGGTGGCCACCGCGGGGGCGGGCAGCGCCTTGCGGTCGAGCTTGCCGTTGGAGGTCAGCGGCAGGACGTCGAGCGCGACGAACGCGGCGGGCACCATGTAGTCGGGGAGCAGCACGGCCAGGTGGTTCCGGAGCGCGGCCTGATCGCAGTCCCGGCCGTCGGCCATGACCGCGTAGCCCACCAGTCTCTTGTCGCCGGGCCGGTCCTCCCGTACGACGACGGCCGCCTGGACGACGTCGTGGTGGGCCTGGAGGCAGGCCTCGATCTCGCCGAGTTCGATGCGGAAGCCGCGGATCTTGACCTGCTGGTCGGCGCGGCCGATGTATTCCAGCTCGCCGTCGTCGTCCCAGCGTGCCAGGTCGCCGGTGCGGTACATGCGGGTGCCGGGCGGGCCGTACGGGTCGGCGACGAAGCGCTCGGCGGTCAGGGCATGGCGGCCGAGGTAGCCGTCGGCCAGGCCCGCGCCGGCCACGTACATCTCACCGACGACGCCCGGTGCGGCGGGCCGGAGGGCGGAGTCCAGCACGCGTACCCCGAGGTCGGGGATGGGCCGGCCGATGAGACTGCCCGGGGCGGACTTGGCGGTCAGCTGGTCCAGGGCGCGGTGGGTGACGTGGACGGTGGTCTCGGTGATGCCGTACATGTTGACCAGGCGGGGGGCGTCCTCGCGGTGGCGGCCGTACCACTCCTCCAGTCGCCACAGGTCGAGGGCCTCGCCGCCGAAGACGACGTAGCGCAGGGTCAACCGGGCGGCCAGGTCCGGGCGTTCGCCCTCGGCCCGCATCAGCTGGTAGAAGGCGGAGGGGGTCTGGTTGAGGACGGTGACCTTCTGGTCGGCCAGCAGTTCCAGGAAGTCCTCCGGGGAGCGGGAGACCTCGAAGGGGACGACGACGAGGCGGCCGCCGTGCAGCAGGGGGCCCCAGATCTCCCAGACGGAGAAGTCGAAGGCGTAGCTGTGGAAGAGGGTCCACACGTCGTCGGGTCCGAAGCCGAACCAGTGGTCGGTCGCCGAGAACAGCCGCACCACGTTGCCGTGGGGGACGACGACGCCCTTGGGGCGGCCGGTGGAGCCGGAGGTGTAGATGACGTAGGCGGCGGAGCCGGGGCAGAGCAGGCCGCCGCGTTCGGTGTCGGTGAGGTCGTCGTCGGCCAGGTCGGTCAGGTCCGCCGGTACGTGCGGGTCGTCCAGGACGAGGAGGGCCGCGTCACCGCAGTCGACGCCCGACAGGTCCACGCCGGAGGCGGTGACGACGAGGGCGGGGGAGGAGTCGGCGACCATGTGCGCGAGGCGGTCGGCGGGGTAGTCGGGGTCCATGGGGACGTAGGCGGCGCCGGATTTGATGACGGCGAGCAGGGCGGTGACGAGTTCGACGGATCTGGGCAGGGCGAGGCCGACGAACCGGCCGGGTCCGGCGCCGGTGGCGACCAGCCGGCGTGCCAGCCGGTTCGCCGAGGCGTTCAGCTCGCGGTAGGAGACCGTTCGGTCGCCGCAGACCAGGGCGGTGGCGTCCGGTGTGCCGGCGGCGCGGTCCTCGAACAGCTCCGCCAGTGACGGTCCGTCCGTACCGGCCCGGTCCACCACCGCACCGGCACCGGCAGCCAGGACGACGTCGCGCTCCGCGGTGGTGGCCACGTCGAGGGCGCCGATGCCCCGGTCGGCCGGGGCATCGGCCAGTTCAGCCAGGAATTCGACGAAGCGCCGCAGGTGGGATGCGAGTTCGCACTCGGAGTAGAGCTCCGGGTTCGCGTCGAAGTCGATCTGCAGACCCTGGCCGTCGGTGCGGTCGTAGACGATGACCGACAGGTCGTCGGCGGGGCCGATGCAGAGGTTGTGGACCGTGGCCCGGTGCTCCCCGAAGGTGAGGGCGTAGTCGAACATCATGATGTTGACCTGGGGCCCGGTCAGCCGCTCGTCGTTGCCGAGGAGCTGGAGGTCGCGGCGCAGGTCCTCGTAGCGGTAGCGCTGATGCTTCATGGCGCCGCGCATCTCGCGGGAGACCTGTGCCAGCAGCCGGGGGAGCGTGTCGGCCGGCCCCACCGGAATCCGCAGCGGCAGCACGTTGGAGACCATGCCGGGCACGCCGCGTGCGGCCTTCCCCAGCCGGGTGGTGACGGGGAGGCCGAGCACGATCTCCTCCGCGCCGGTGAGCCGGTGCAGATAGACCGAGACGGCGGTCGTCATCATGCAGGGCCAGGGCACCCCGGCGTCGCGGGCCGCGTCGCGGAGCCGCTCGGTCGCCCCGGCGTCCAGGTACTCGGTGCGGCGCAGCAGACCGCGGGCGGCCGTGGGTTCCTTGGCGGAGAGGCTCACGGGTTCGGGCCGGCCGGCCAGTTTCTCCGCCCACCACGCGCGGTCGGCGTCGAAGGCGTCGGAGGAACGGTAGGCGGTGTCCATGCCGACGAGGCTGTCCAGGGCGCCGAAGGGGTTGTCGCTCGTCCCGCCGTCCAGCAGGACTGTGTAGACCTCGGCGACGCGCTGGGCGACGAGCGCCACGGTGAACCCGTCGACGAGCAGGTGGTGGTACCGGTGCAGCCAGAACCAGCGGTCGTCGGCGGCCCGGAAGAGGACGAAGAGGAACAGCGGTCCGACCGAAGGGTCCTGAGGCTGCGCCAGGTCCGCGCGCATCCATGCCTCGGCGGCCGCCCGCGGGTCGGCCTCGTGGCTCACGTCGATGATCCGCAGTTGCCACTCGGGGTCCGGGTGGACGTACTGGCGGGGCCCCTCGGGCGTCTCGACGAAGGTGACGCGCAGGTTCTCCGCCTCGGCCACGACCTGCCGCAGCGCCGCCTCGAACACCGCGACGTCGACGGACCCGTGAATTTCCAGGTATTCGCCGGCGTTGTAGATCGGATTCGACGCGTCGAGTTGCTGGGCGAACCAGATTCCCGACTGCGCGGACGTAAGCGGTACTCCGTCACCAGCGAGCATGATTCTCTTCCACCTCTAGCGGATCGCCTTGGCAGGGATTGCGCAGTGTGTGCGGCGGGTATCCCGGCGGTTGAATCCCGCGACCGGGCATGGCCGACGTTGGTCAATTCCGAGCACTTTCGCATCGGCTTCGGAAGGCGGACAATGGCGGCTGCATCAAGCTGCCACCGGAAAGTCCGTTGTCGCATTGTGGTGCCGGGCGGGGAGGGTCTCCCCGTACGCAGAAGGCCCGGTGGGCGTCGCACCCGCCCACCGGGCCTTCTGCGCGGGGCGCGACCGGCCGGGGATGCCCGGCCGCGCCCCCTTGCGATGTCCTCGTCAGGCGTCCATGGCCATCGCAAGGCTCTTGGGCCGCATGTCGGTCCAGTTCTCGGTGATGTAGTCGAGGCACGCCTGGCGGGTCGCCTCGCCGAAGACCGTGGTCCAGCCGGCCGGCACCTCGGCGAACGCGGGCCACAGCGAGTGCTGGTTCTCGTCGTTGACCAGGACGTGGTAGCTCGCGTTGTCGTCTTCGAACGGGTTGGTCGCCATGTCGGGCTCCTTCGCTGTTGGGGGTTTCGGGTTGCGGATGCGGAATCGGGGTGCGGGACCGGTTCAGGCGGCGCCGGCACGGACGGAGGAGACGAAGCCGGGCAGCCGGTCCACCCCCCAGAACTTCTCGTAGCCGTTGATGAAGAACGGAACGCCGAAGACCCCGTCGCGATAGAGCGAGTTGAGGGATCCGAGGCCGTGCTCGCGTACGGCCGGATCGTCGCACGCGGTGGACAGGCGCACCGGGTCCAGACCGAGCCGCTCGGCGATGTACGCGATGACGGCCGGGTCGGAGATGTCCTGCCCCTCCTCCCACCGGGCGCGGTAGACCGCCGCGATGAACTCCGGCCCGTGGCCGAGCTCGTCGGCCACCAGGTACGCCAGGTGCGCCACCTCCCACCGGGGGTGGCGATCGACCGGCCACACCATCTCCAGGCCGCGGTCGCGGGCGAGCCTGCGCACGTCCTGCAGGATGTAGAGGTGCTTCTCCTTCGACATCGCCACGTACGGCAGGCTGATGCCGGCCTGCTCCAGATGGCCGCTCGTCTCCGCGTCCGGCTCCCAGAAGGGGAGCCAGTCGATGCGTTCCGCGACGTCCCGGTGGTCGGCCATCAGGTCCCGGTAGGCCATCCACGAATAGGGGCTGCGGAACGAGAAGTACCAGCGTGGCCTCCGTCGGGCCATCACCGCCTCCAAACATGCTGAGTGCTGCCGCCGGTCACGGATCGGGCCGGGGGCGGACGGGCCGGGTCTTCCCGCCCGTCAGGTGGTCAGATGGTGATGCCGCCGTCGATCTGCAGGACGGAACCGGTGATGTACTCGGCCCTGTCCGACACCAGGTACGCGACGAGGTCGCCGACCTCCTCGGCACGGCCCATGCGGCGCAGCGGGATCGTCCGGGTGATGTCCTTGCGGGCCTTCTCGTTCATCGCGGCGACCATGTCGGTGTCGATGAACCCGGGGGCGACGGCGTTGACCCGGATCCCGGAGCGGCCGACCTCCTTGGCCAGCGACCGGGAGAAGCCGATGATGCCGGCCTTCGAGGCGGAGTAGTTGCTCTGGCTGGCGTGGCCGTACACACCCGCCACCGACGAGATGTTGACGATCGCCCCGGTACGGCGCTTCATCATGGAGAAGACGACCGCGCGGCACAGGTGGTAGACGCCGTCGAGATTGGTGCCGATGACCTGGTGCCACTGGTCGTCGTCCATCAGCACCAGGGGGTTGTCGCGGGTGATCCCGGCAGCGGTGACCGCCGCGTCGACGGGGCCCAGCGTGTCCTCGACCTCCTCGACGAAGGAGCGCACGGCCGGGCCGTCGGTGACGTCCGTCCGCCGGGACATGACGCGAACGCCGAGTTCTCCGGCCTCCTTCTCCAGCTGCCGGGCCGCCTCGTCGTCGGCGCGGTAGCAGAAGGCGACGTCGAACCCGTCGAGGGCGAGGGCCAGTACGCACGCCCGTCCGATCCCGCGTGATCCGCCGGTGACGAGTGCCACCCGGGAAGTGTTGTCCTGCATGGTCCTCACTCAGCTCGCTTCGGGTCTCAGGACTTCGGCCGGGCGGAAGGCCATGACGATCCGGCCGACGGTCATCACCGTCTCGCCGGCCACCAGGCTCTCGCCCTCGAACATCACGGTGTCGTCCACCCTGCGTTCGACCCGCACGCGGTGCTCCAGGACGTCGCCGGGCAGCACGGTGCGGTGGAACTCGACCCCGGTCATGCCGCCGAAGAGCATGACCTGCCCGGCCAGCACGTCGGGGTTGGGGTCGTCCCACGTGGCGAGGACGCCCGCGGACTGGCACCAGGACTCCACGAGCAGCGGCTTCGGGTAACCGAAACCCTCCTCGGGGGTGTCCGGGCCCAGGCCCGCGTACCAGGGTTCGTTGCAGGTGACCGCCTTGAGGGCGGTCAGCGCGCGGCCGGGATCGACATGGGTGACCCGGTCCACCAGCAGCATGGGGTAGCGGTGCGGCAGCCTGCCGCGGATCTCCACCTGTCCGCTCACGTCGAGGCCCCGTCCGTGCCACGGCGGTAGCGCAGACGCACCGACGCGGCGTCGCCCCGGCCGGAGCGGATCTTCGCCCGGCACTGCCACGCCCCGTCCACCGGCTTCCAGTCGATGTCCGCGGTCAGTTCGTCGCCCGGGTACACGGGCCCGGTGAACCGGGTGCTCTCCACGGCCACGAGCTCGGGAGCGGGCTCCTCGGCGGGTGCCGTGGCGAGTACGCTCCGGTGCACGTACTCGACAAGACACACACCGGGGAAGATCGGGAAGCCCGGGTAGTGGCCGGGGAGCACCGTCTCGTCCACGGACACCGTGAACCTGGTGGAGGTGCGCCCCGCCTTCTCCGCCGGCAGGGCCTCGACGGCGCCGGAGAGCACACCGGCGGCCCGCGGTCCGGACCGGGTGACGGCGGGGGCCGGGGCGCCCGGACGCGTCTCGGCGAGGACGTCCATCAGACGGCCTGCAGCTTTCCGGCCAGCAGGTCGTAGGCGCTCTGCAGGGTGATGATCTGCCGAAGGTCGGACTCCGGCAGCTTCACCCCGTACTTCTTCTCCAGGACGACCACGATCTCCAGGGCCAGGAGGGAGTCGACCTCCAGGTCGTCGACGAACTTGGCGTCGTCGGTGATCTCGGCGGCGTCGACGTCCAGCACCTGCGCGACGATCGAGCGCAGTTCTTCCTTGTCCAGCACGGCGGTACCTCTCTCAGCGTTTCGTTCTTCGGTTTCGGCGGCGGGGCAAACGACGGTCAGCGCAGTCGGAACAGGGCGCAGCCGACGGTCCCGGTCCGGTCGACGGAGGTGACGAGACCCACCTTCCCGGCCACGGCCCGGTCGTCCTCCGCGTGCGCCAGCAGGGCGGCGGTCTGGAAGGCGGCGGAGGCGGCGCCGGTGTCGCCGATCAGCGCGACCTGGGTGAGGTCGGCCGCGTCCACGCCGGCCAGCACCTCGCCGACGGCGGCGGCCTCGGCGTCGCCCTCCGCCCCGGGGGCCCCGGAGCGGGCGAGGACGGCGATCTCCGTGAGGTCGACGCCGGACCGGCGCAGTGCGCCGCGCAGGCAGGCCGTGAGGCTGCCGGCCACGTCGCCACGGAGCACGACGCCCAGTTCGACGGCCAGGATCTCGGCCAGCACCGGCTGCCCGGCGTCCTCGCCGGCCGCGGGTTCGACGAGGAGTACGGCACAGCCCTCGCCGAGCGGCGCACTCGGCGCGCCGTCACCGCAGTGGTGCTCGAGCCAGGCGCGGGCCGTGGAGTACTCCTCGGCGGCGCCGCACAGCACGGTCTGTGCGCGACCCGCGGCCAGCAGCCGGCGGGAGTAGTTCAGGGCGTGCAGCCCCGCCACCCGGCCGCCCGCGATGGTCGTGTTGGGACCCTTCAGCTGGTACCAGATGGCACTCTGGCCGGCCGCGCAGTTCATCACGGTGTTGGGGAAGCGTGCCGGGTCGACGAAGAACGGCTGCTCGCCGGTGAGCGAATCCCGCGTGAAGTCCATCATGCTCTGGGCGCTGCCGGTGGTGGTGCCCAGAGCCAGTGCGGCGCCCTCGCCGGTGCTGACGGCCCGGCTCCGTTCGGTGTCGTCGAGCAGTGCCCCGACGGCGGTGACCGCCAGTCCGGTGACCCGGTCCATGGACCGGGTGCCCTTCTTGCCGAGTACCGTACGGACCTCGAAGCCGGGGACCACGCAGGCGTCGCCCCGGGGCCCGGCGGGCTCGGCCTCGTCGAGCACGGAGACGGTGGAGCGCCGCTCGCGCACTCCCTCGGCGAACGCGGTCCGGCCGATGCCGAACGGCGACACCGCGGACCACGCGGTGATGACAGGGCGCCCGGCGCCCGTTGCGGTGGTGGTCATGTCCGCCACGCTTCCCTTCGGTTCACAGGTAACAGACCATTCGGTACTCCGGCCAGCGCAGGGCCACGCTCCCGTCGGAGACGGGCAGCACCCCGTCCAGCAGCCGGTCCGGAGTCAGACCGTGTGCGGCCAGAGCGGACTCCTCGGCGTGGACCCGGACCCCGGTGTCCATGAGGGTGCGCAGGTCCCGCCGGGGGTCGGTGAGGGTGTCCAGGGTGCGGCTGCCGATCCGCAGCGCGGGTACCGGCTCGGCGCGCACGCCGTAGGTGACGGCGCGTCCGCGCAGCAGCACATCGAGCCCGCCGAGCTGACGGTTCAGCTCCACCGCCAGGTACAGGGCGTCGAAGAACTGCTTCTCCAGCGCCCCGCGGTAGGCCTTCTCCACGATGGCCAGGGTGCGCCGCCGCTGCGTGCCGGCCTCCCCGGTGGTCCGTCCGCCGGCCATCACAGGACCCCCACCTGAAGGGTGCGGCCGGCCGCGGCCACGTGGGCGCCGTAGCCGGAGGGGGGCCGCATGACGACCTGCGGCAGGTGGTCCGCCGCCCCCCGGTCGTCGCTGCAGAACCGGCAGCCGTACCAGTACAGCCGGCCCGGAAACGTTCCCAGCATGTCCTTCACCAGGGCGGCCGTGGACGGATACACCCCGTTCCAGTTCGCCAGGTTGCGCGGCTTGTCCTCACCCAGCGGGGTCTGGGTGAGCAGGGTGGCGTACCCGCACGCCCACACCTGCACGGCACGGTCCTGTTCCAGCAGCGCCTGCACCAGGCGCAACGCGCTGGTGACGCGCTCCGACTCGTGCGGTGAGCCCATGAGGGTGATCAGTACGTCGGTGGGCGGAATGCTGCGCGCCATGTCAGTGCCACACCGCCTGTACATCGGGGCCGGTGATCCAGCCGGCCAGTTCGTCCATGTCGGAGACCGTCGCCCGGGGGCGCAGCGGGAGATGCCCGATCCCCCGCTGCACGAGGGAGAAGTGGTCGACGGCCAGTCGGCCGCCCGCCGCCTCGAAGCGGTCCAGGTCCTCGTCGGTCCCGGGCCGGGCCAGGAGGCAACCGTCCTCCACCAGGTACATCAGCACCGGGTACCCGGCCCGGGCCTGCGCCGTGGCGTCCCGCCGCAGGCCGGCGTCCACCGGGGCGCACGGCCCGTGACTCTCGATCAGCAGGATCCGCGGCGTCTTCCCGCGGCTCCCTCCCCAGGCGTCGCTCACGGCTGCCGTGTCGTGCCGTTGAGCGCGTCCAGCACATGCTGGTCGAAGTTCTCCAGGCTCCAGTCACGGCGGTTCCTGATGACCGCGTAGCCGTGCACGATGGTGCCCGTGGCGGTCTTGAGGAGGCCGCCGTCGCGGACGACGTACCAGTTCATCCGGGTGGTGTAGGTGAAGTCCTTGAAGACGTCCTCCACCTCGTAGGTGGTGTAGAGGTCCTCCTCCATCATCGCCTCGTCGAGGATCCGGATCTCGGACCGCGGCACGACGGGGATCCACCGGCGGTCGTCCAGCAGCGTCTTGATGGAGATGCCCCGGTCCGCGACGAACCGGTCCTTGCCCTCCTCCATCAGCCGCAGGTAGCCGGACATCTGGAGGCGCTCGGTGAAGTGGCAGTACGGGTACGGGATGTTCCACTTCCAGCCGTAGGCGTTCTTGCCCTCCAGCAGCTCCTCCAGGATCGTCTCCTCGGAGGTGAACGGGGTGAGCGGCGCCGGCTCCAGGTCGGCTCCGAGCCGGTCCACGGCGAAACGGGCGAGCTCCTCGGGCACCGCGCCGGCGGAGTCGAGGTAGGTGTCGATCCGCAGGGACACGCGCACCTTGGAGGTGACAGCCTTGAGGATCTCCCCGCCGCGCTCCACGTGCACGGTCACCTTGAAGCCCAGCGTGCCGTCCGCGTCCTTGGTGAACGGGACGACCTCAGCGGTGGCGACGTCGTCCATGTGGAAGGCGTGCAGGATACGGGTGTCGATCCCGACGATGTCGAGGCCGAGGCCGTGCTCCTCGTACAGGCCGCGGGCCGGAAGAGCGGTCTGCCGGAAGTGGTCGAGGACCGCTTCCTCGACCATGTAGTTCACGTGCTTGAAACCGATCCAGGTGCAGATGTTGGAGCCCTCGTAGCGGGGGCGGACCTGGACGGAGGTCGTCTCGGCGAGGAGCGCCTTGACGGCGGGCTCCGTGACGATGGTCATCGATGGTGCTCCAGAGCTGTGTCGGGGACGGGCCCACGCTGCGGAGCGCCGGTCCCAAGGGAGTTGACGAAAGTGACGGTCTCGGAGGCGAACCGTTCCGCTTCCTCGATCATCGGGAAGTGCCCGCAGCCGGGGAGGACGAGCACTCGCGCGTCCGGCAGCGCCGCGGCCAGCGCCACGCTCTCGCCGGGCGGCGCCGCGAAGTCCTTCTCGCCCCCCAGCACCAGACAGGGCACGGTGACCCGGCCCGTCTGGAGCTGCGGAGTACGCAGGTAGAGCTCGAAGAAGCGCAGCCAGCCGTACGGACCCACCCGGTCCCGCACCCGCTCCCCCATGGCCGTCCGCAGGGAGGCGGGAAGCCGGTCACCGGAGTGGACCCGCAGGCCCTCCTCCATGATCAGGTGGAAGTCGTTGAGGTAGTGGCTGATGGTGTCCCAGTCGAACTCCTCGGCGGTGCGCCGGTAGAACGGCGAGACCAGCACCAGGCCGCGGATCCCGAACCGGGTGAGGGCGTCCCCGCCCCGGCGGCTCTCCCGGTCGACGAGGTCCAGCAGGACGTCCGCCGACATGGAGTGCGCCACCACGATCTCGGGGCCGCCGGGCACCGCGGCCAGCACCCGGGCCAGGGGACCGACGAGATCACCGTCGGTGCCCCAGTCCTGCACCCCCTCGGTGCTCCAGGGCAGCCGGGCCGACCACACCTCGTACTCGGGGGGCAGCAGCCCGATGCCGAGGTCCCAGACGCTGTCGTTCTCCGCCAGTCCGTGGACCAGCAGCAGCCGGGGCCCGCCGGTTCCGGCGGCGCGCCGGCGGACCGTCCCGGTGCCGAGCTCTTCGGGCGTGGACATCAGACGGTCTCCGGGGCCGGGGGCTCCAGCAGCACGAGTCCGGCCGAGGCGTCGTCGGCGTCGGTGCCGCAGACCACGAACACCGGCCCCTCGCCGCATTCGTCGAACATGCCGACGACCGTCGCGCACTGCAGCACACCGAGGGCACCGGAGGCGCGACCGGAGTGCCCGGGCAGGGTGGTCCGCTCGACCCCGGGCAGCAGGCCGGCGTCGACCTCCTCGGGAGCCGTGTCAGGAAGGTGCCACCACGCCGGGGCCGGCACACCGGAGGCGGCCAGCTGCTCCAGGACCGCCCCGGCACCGGCCGTACGGACGTACCGGCCGAGAACGGCGCGGACCCTCGCGCCCCGGGCACGGGCCGCCTCCGCGTTCTCCAGGACGACGGCCGCGCCTCCGTCGACGGCGTGCCCACCGCCGAGCAGCCGCCGCACGACGTCGTTGTCCGGCTCGACGCCGATGACGAGGACCCGGTCCACGCGGCCCGCCGTGATCATGGTCGTGGCCCAGTGGACCGCGTCCAGACCGGAGGTCGCGCCGTTGCACACCATCAGGTTCGGGCCGCGCAGGCCGTAGCGGATGGCCGCCGAGGAGGCGATGACGTTGCTGGACGCGTTCGGCAGGTCCATCGGGCTGGTCGCCGAGACGGTGCCCTCCCGCAGCGTGTCCAGGGCCCGGACGACGGTGTCCAGGTTCCCGTAGTTGGAGCTGACGACCACGCCGACGTCGCCGCCGGACACCGTGCCGTCCTCGCCGAGGAGCCCGGCGTCGGCCAGGGCCGCGGCGGTCAGGCAGTAGCCGAGCTGCGTGGCCCGGTCCTTGTAGCGCAGGCCCTTCCTGCCCACCAGGGCCGCCGGTTCGACGGGACCGGCGCCGGGCTCGGGGCCGGCGGCCAGTGCCTTGGCGCTGTCGGCCCCGGGGATCAGGACGGAGACTCCGCTGACGACGACACTCACGGGGTGGCCTCCACAAGGGCGACGGCGTTGATGCCGCCGAATCCGAACGCGTTGAGCTGCACCACGTTCATCGACGCGGACGCGGCCTCACCGGTCACGAAACGGAACTGCGAGGCCTCCTCGACCGGCCGCTCCAGACCGACGGTGGGCGGGACGCGTCCCTCGTTGAGGGCGGTGACGCCCATGACCAGGCCCATCAGCCCGGACGCGCCGGAGGTGTGACCGGTCATCGACTTGATCGCCGTCATCAGCGGACCGCTCGCCGCGTCGCCCAGCGCGTCGGCCATCGCCGTCGCCTCGGCCTCGTCGTTGAGCAGGGTCCCGGTGCCGTGCAGCATCACCAGGTCGATGTCCTTCGGCTTGACGCCCGCCATGTCGTACGCGGTGCGCATCGCCTTCGCGATGCCCTCCGGGGAGGGCGCGGTGACATGGAAGGCGTCACAGTTGACGGCGACGCCGCGGAGCAGGGCGTGTGCCCGCCTGCCGCCGGTTTCCCGGCTGAGCACGACGGCGGCGGCGCCGTCGCCCATGAGGACTCCGGTGCGGTCACGGTCGAAGGGCCGCACCCGGTCCGGCGGGGTCGGGTGGACCCGCTCCAGCAGGCCGTACATGCTCTCGGTGAGCACGTCCACACCCGCGACGATCACCGTGCCGGGGGCCTGGTCGCCCTCCTGTGCCAGGAGGTCCGAGCCGAGCGCCAGCGCGTACAGGGAGGCGGAGCAGGCGTTGGAGAAGGTGTGCGTCACATCGGCGTTGAACCGCTCACGCAGCGCGGTGCCGAAGTGCAGGCCGGTGTCGTCCAGGTCGGTGCCCTCGCGCCACCAGAGCTCCAGGGAGCGCAGCTCGCGCAGCCCCGTCCCGATGAGTATCGGTATGCCGGAGAGGTCTTCGCCCAGGCCCGCGTCGGCCGCCGCCTGGGCGATCGCGTCGATGAGCAGCGCGGTGGCGCGGGCGGGCACGTCCGTGCCCGCCTCGGGGCGGTCGTCCACCTCGTAGGCGTGCTGCGCCCGGAAGCGGGTGCGGTCGAACCCGCGCAACTCGGCGCGACCGGTGATTCCCCGGCACAGGTTCTCGAAGAGTGTTCCCACCCCTCTTCCGGTGCTGGCCACGGCGCCCATGCCGGTGATCGGACGGCTCAGCATGCTTCCTCCTCGGGTCGGTCGTACCGGCCGAGGAGAACCACCGCGTTGTTGCCGCCGAACGCCAGCCCGTTGTTCTGGACGACCTTGAGGTCGGCCTCGACGGCCTGGTTCGGCACGCAGTCGACGTCGCACTCGGGATCCGTGGTGACGTGGTTGATCGTCGGCGGGATGAATCGGTGGGCGATGGCCAGCGCGCAGCCGATGGCGCCCAGGGCGCTGGCCGCGCCCATGCTGTGGCCGAGCATCGACTTCATGGAGACGGTGCGCGGCGGGGTGCCGAACACCTCGCGGATGGCGCCCGCCTCGGTGATGTCGTTGGCCTTGGTCCCCGTCCCGTGGGCGGAGATCAGGTCCACCTCGGCCGGTTTCACGCCCGCGTTGTCCAGGGCGAGTTCCATGCAGCGCGCGACGCTCGCCCGGTTGGGCGCCACCTGGTGGTGGGCGTCGCAGTTGAGGCCGTAGCCGAGCACCTCGGCGTAGATGGTGGCACCGCGTTCCAGAGCGGACTCCAGCCGCTCCAGGACGAGCACTCCGGCACCCTCGCCGGTCAGAATTCCCTTGCGGTCGGCGTCGAACGGCCGGCAGTGCTCCGGCGCGATGGTTCCCAGCCGGTAGAAGCCGGTGAACGTCTTGCGGCACATGGCGTCCGCGCCGCCGCAGAACGCGTAGTCCGCTTCGCCGGAGCGCACCGCGTCGAAGCCGTAGCCGATGGCGTAGTTGCCGGCGGCGCAGGCGGTCGGAACTGTGACGGCTTCGACGTCGGCCAGCTCGAGCTCCTGGGCGATGGCGATCGAGAGCCGTCCGGCGGGAATCCTCCCGGCCGCCATCGGGTCGAACGTCTCCGGTCCGCCCTTGAGCTCGGCCTCGACCAGCTGATCGAGGTCGTAGGACTCTCCGTCGGTGGTGCCGATGGAGATCAGACCCCGCCGGCCGCGAAGGTCGGCAGCGTCCAGGCCGGCGTCCTCCAGGGCCATCCGGGCCGCGGCGGCCGAGAACTGCGCCGCCCTGCCGAGCTGTTCCGTCTCCAGGGTGCGGATCCAGTCCAGCGGCTCGAACTCGACGATCTCGCAGCCGTTGGCGTGGGCGAACCCCTCGGTGTCGAACACCGTGATGGGCCGGGCCCCACTGCGGCCCTCCCGCAGCCCTCCGAGGAACTCCTTCACCCCCAGCCCGATGCTGGAGACCACTCCGAGTCCGGTCAGGACCACCCGGTGCCGCTCCGCTGCCTCCGGACCGGCGTCGTGTACTGCCGACATGCCTTCCTCCTTGTCCACGTCCGACCTCTGCGCGCCACCCGGAGGGGTCGCGGGACGGGTTACCAGCCGGCCGGTTCCCCTACGACCTCGTACACGCCCGTGAGGTTGACCATGCGCGGCAGTTCGGACTGGTTGATGACCACGCCGAACTCCTTTTCCAGCGCCGCGAGGATCTCGATCGCGCGCAGCGAGTCGGCGTTGTGGTCCTCCTTGAAGAGGCTGGTTTCCGAAACCTCGTCCTCCTCGATCTCAAGAATGTCGCAGACGATTTCCTTGATGACGACGAGACGCTCTTCACGCGTTGCAGTGGCCATATCGGCACCTCTCTCATGAATTGCCGGACGGGCAATTCCAGTGACTTCCTGACGATTTCTAGGCCACGGCCGACCGCTCCGGCAAGCCGCATTGCACAAAGCTGCCAAGCAGTGCCGGGGGTTCTCCCGCGGGCGGCGGGCACGGGCGGGTTTCGGCAGGGTCCGGCCGTGGCCGGGGCCGGTGTCAGCGCAGCCGGGACGTCAGGTCGGCGACGAGCTCGTCCCTGCGTGACGCCAGGTAGAAGTGGTCGCCTTCCAGCACCTTGAGTTCGAAGCCCTTCGGGGCGACGCCGGCCCAGGCGGCCACCTCTTCCACGGTGACGTTGGGATCGTGGTTTCCCACGTAACCGATGACCGGGCAGCGCACGGGCACGGCGGGCCGGGGGCCCTTCTCGGCATACCTCCCGACGACGGTGAAGTCGGCCAGGAGCGCCGGCAACACGAGTTCCCGCAGGTCGGGGTCCTCCAGCAGCGCGGCGTCGGTACCGCCCAGCTTGCGGACCTCGGCGAGAACGGACTCGGTACCGTCCAGGTGCGCGGTGCGCGGCCGCTGCCCGTGGGGGGGCCGCTGGCCGGAGACGAGGAGAACGCTCGGGCAGAAGCCGTGTCTGTGCTCCAGGCGGACCGCCACCTCGTAGGCGAGCGAGGCCCCCATGCTGTGGCCGAAGAGTGCCAACGGCTTGTCGAGGAGGGGCAGAACGGCGGCGGTCACCGCGTCGGCCAGCTCCTCCATGCTCTCGAGGCAGGGTTCGGCGATCCGCTCCTGGCGCCCCGGGTACCGGGTCGCCAGCACCTCGACGTCGTCGCCGAAGGCGTTCCCCCAGGAGTGGTAGGAACTCGCCGAACCACCGGCGTGCGGCAGGCAGAGCAGTCGCATACGGGCCGGGGCGGACGGGGCGTAGCGCCGGAACCACGTCGCGTCGCTCCGGGGGGTGTGCTTCAGGGTGTTCATGGCATCGGGCTTCTCGTGTAGGGGAGTTCGGTCCGGAGCGGCGGGGGTGTCACACGGCGGCGAGGCCCTCCAGGGCGCCGGGGCCGTCCACAGGGGTCACCTCGATGCCGGGATCGATCCGGTGGATCAGGTTCGTCAGCACACGCCCCGGGCCCAGCTCGACGAGCCGTCGGCAGCCGAGCCGTCCGGTCAGGGTCCGCACGCTCTCCTCCCAGCGCACCGGGGAGACCAGCTGACGCACGGCCAGCTCCGGCCAGTCGCCGTCGCCCGTGTACGGCTGCGCGTCCACGTTGGCGACCACCTGGAGGTGCCCCGGGGCGAACCGCACGTCCCGCAGAGCCTGGGCCAGCCGCTCGGCGGCGGGCGCCATGAAGGGGCTGTGGAAGGCGCCGCCCACGGAGAGGCGGATGAGTTTGGCCCCGACACCCGGAGCCAGTTCCGCCGCCCTCCCGACGCCGTCCGCGGAGCCGGAGAGCCCTGTCTGACCAGGGGCGTTGACATTGGCCACCCATACGTCGAGCCCCTCGGCCCGCACCTCGGCGGCCAGTTCCCCGGCTTCCCGGAGCCCGGCCCCGATGAGCACACCCATGGTGCCCGGACGGAGCTGCTCGGCGTCTCGCATGGCCTGCCCCCGGATCGTCACCAGGGAGACGGCGTCCCGCAGTGTCAGCACTCCGGCCGCCGTCAGCGCCGCGTACTCTCCCAGGCTGTGCCCGGCGCACGCCACGGCGCCGTCCAGTGCCCCGCACCGTGCCGCCTCCGCGTGGGCCATCAGGGCCACCGTGAAGACCGAGAGCTGAGCCAGGTCGGTACGGCGCAGTACGTCGGTCGGGGTCCGCAACAGCAGTTCCTCGACGTCCTGGCCGCAGTGCCGGGAAACCTCACCGGCCAGGCTCCAGGCGGGGGTGTCCCGCCAGGGTTCACCCATGCCTTGACGTTGCGTCCCCTGTCCGGGGAATACCAGACCGATCGGCGTCGGGGTCAACTTTCCACACCTTCCAGGCGGCACATGGACAGAGACGGGGGCCCGCGTCCGGCCGTTGGTCTCGGGTGACGGGCCCCCGCCCCGGTGCGCCGCGGGCCGAGGAGTGAGGGTCCCCGAGGTCCCGCGGCGCACCGGATCGCCGGCGGCACAGGGAACGCGCGTGTCGCCGGAGTTCTCGGGTCAGGGGTGTCCGGCCGTCCGCCCGGGGCGGACGCCGTTCGTGTCGTCCCTGTCTAACCGGCTCCGCCGGACGGGGGCAACGACGGCTACAGGAAGTTGCCAGTGCCGGACCGGCCGTCGCGAGGAGGCGTGCCGTTCGTGTCGCGTACGTCCCGCGCCGCTCCCTGGGCCGGCACGTCCTGTCGTGGCGCACCCCGCCGGGCCGATGCCCCGGACGCACCCTGGGCCGGTCCGGCCGACGGGCGACCGGAGCTCTTCCGGCCCTTGGGCAAAAGCCCCAGCTCGGCTGCCCGGACCCCGGCCTGGAAGCGTGAACTCGCTCCGAGGAGCGCCATGATCTCCGCGACGTAGCGGCGGTAGGTGCGCACCGAGATGGAGAGTTCGCGTGCGGCGACCTCGTCGGTGATGCCGATCTGAAGGAGGTTCAGGATCTGCCGGGCCACGTCGGCCCGGTTGAGGTTGCCGAAGTCGATCTGTTTCTCGACCGGGACCGCGTGGCGCCAGAGCCCCTCGAAGAGGGTGCCCAGCGTGCCGATCACGGTGGTGGCGCGGATCACCGAGGCCTGTCGCCCGATGACCGCTTGCGAGGTCACCAGGGCGGCCGCCCCGTCGACGATCATCACCTGGAGCATGGGCACCCTGCCCACCCGCACCTCGTACCGGAGGCTCTCCAGCATGGGGAGCTGGACCACTCCGTTGTCGAGCATCGCCTGGGTGCACAGGAGCCGCAGTCCGATGTTCTTCCGGCGGGTCTCCAACTCCCGGTACACGGAGTTGATCGCCTCGACGTGCTCCGAGTCGGCCAGCACGATGTCGATGGTCCGTTCGCCCTCGGCGACGAGCCCGAGGGCGGCTGCCGCCACCTCACTGCCACAGGGGGCGACGTTGGTGATCAGCGAGTCCCGCACGACACGGTCGCGGTGCTTGGCGACGGTGGCCTCGATCAGTCGACGGACCTCCATGAGCGTCTGCTCCACGTCGTCCGCGGGCTGTACGCCGTGTTGCCCGGTGTGGCCGCGGGGGGCCTTCGCGGTGGTGTACTCCGGCCGTTCGCCAGGATGGGGATCAACCATGGCGCCGTGATTCCCGGCCGGGGGCATCGGTGCGCTGCGGCAGCAGGGCCATCTCCACGGCCCTGGCCCCGGCCTGGAAGCGGGAGTTGGCCCCCAGCTCCTGCATGATCTCCGCGACGTGACGTCGGTACGTGCGCAGGGACACCCGGAGTTCGCGCGCCGCCACCTCGTCGGTCCGGCCCTCGCACAGCTGTTCCAGGATGCGTCGTACCGACTCCGTGCGCATGCGCGCGCTCGTGCGCTGGTGCTCGGCGAGCGACCGGGCGTTGGCCCACGATCCGGCGAACATCAGATCCAGGGCGCGGGCCGACGCCGTGTCCTTGATGATCGCGGCTTCGTAGCCCTTGCCGGGAGGGTCCGGCATGAGGGCGACTCGGCTGTCGACGATCAGCATGCCGCGCAACTCCCCTTCGTCGACCCGGATCTCGCACCGGGTGTCCCGGAAGTGCTCGGCGCTCGGCCTGCAGCTGTTCACCGCCTGCGGCGTGCACAGCAGTCGGATGACCGGACCGTTCGCCCCGCCGCCCGCCGCCCGCTCCTTGGAGGGTGACGCGTGGGCGGCGAGCGCGTCGAACACGGTGGACGCGCTCTCGCCGGCGGTCAACGAGACGGAGACCGAGTGACGTGCCAGTCCGACGAGCCGGGTGACTGTGCCACCGATGTCGGCATCGTCCATGCGCAGGACGAGGGATTCGCGTACCGGCCTGGTCCGGTGCAGCGACACCGTCGATTCGATCAGCGCACGTGCCTGAAGCAGCGCGCTTTCCATCCTGCTGATGTCCTCGGCCGTATCGAGGGCGCCGTCGGCCGGACCCGGGGCCGACCCGCCCGGTGAAGGTTTCCTGATCACGACGGACATCAGGTCTTCACCGTGGTTTTTCAATGTGGAATGCTTCATTGCACTGATCGTTCCCCGTGATGCTCAGTGACAGAATCCTCGCCCTGACGGATGGCGAAGTTGGCGAATTCGATGTCAGGAATTGTATTCCTGTCGAAAAATGCGCAGAGGCTCCTGAGTGTTAACTTTGCCTGAACAGTCATCCATTCACCATGAATTTACTTATCGAGGAAAAGTGATCCACGATGCGGCGGGTGGGGCTCAGGGCGGGCCGAGTCTGCTCGACTCCAGGGCTCAGACATTATGGGCTGGCTGCGAGCCAGTCAACGTCGGGTCGCAGGAATAGTCCAGGTAAAGTCCTACTCTCCGGCGGACCTCGCGGGCCGTCGCGCCCCGGGCGCCCGGCCGGGTTGTCAGCAAGTTGCAGCGCTTCCGGCGGGAGTCGGAGGCCGGGTCCCGGGCCGGACACGGACCACATCCGGGAGGTGACAGCCAGTCATCGTCGCGGCGTGTCCCTGTCCGCTTGCTGCCATCCTTCGGCCGCCTGCCGAGTGGCGGACCTAGCGTCTCGGTGCATGACCGCACCCCAGATCAGTGCCGAATCAGCCAGTGGACATCCGGGCGCCCGGACCTCGCCGGACGGGGTGACCGTGTGGTGGTGGCGGGGTGCGACGACGGTCCTGGCCGCGGACCTCGCCCTCCTGGACGACTCCGAGAGGCGACGCCTGGAGCGCATGCGCACCCCGGCCGGGGCCGCGGAGTTCGCCGGCAACCGGGCGGCGGTGCGCCGCGTCCTGGCCGGTCTGCTGGACACGGCGCCGGAGCGGATCCGCCTGGGCCGTAGGCCGTGTCCGGGCTGCGGGGACGGGGAGCACGGGCCGCCGACGGTGCTGGAACCGCAGGCCGAGTGCTGGATCAGCATCTCCCACACCTCGGGCTGCGGCATGCTCGCCGTGGCCGCGGTGCCCGTCGGAGTGGACGTCGAACGGGTCCGGGACGTCCGGGTCGGGGATCTCGCGCCCACCGTCCTCACCCCCTCCGAGGCGCGGTGGCTGGACGACTCCCTCGCCGGGGACGCGTTGCACCGGGCGTTCCTGCGCTGCTGGACCCGCAAGGAGGCCGTGCTCAAGGCGGTCGGTGTCGGCGTCACGGTTCCCCTGGACCGGGTGGAGACGCATCCGGCCACCGTCGGCACGGTCACGGTCGCCGCCGGGGTGCCCGGCACGCCCGACCCGTGGTCTGTCACCGACCTGCCAGTACCGGCGGCCTGGGCGGCCTCCGTGGCCCTCCCCGCCGGGACGGGCGGGCCCGTCCGCCTGCGTCCGCACGCGGGGGACTGAGTCCGTCCCGGTGGAGGGGCCTTCGGCGCGCGGGAGGAAAAGGGGTCCGTCGGCCGAGTTCGTCCCTCGAATCTCCCGGCGCGATTTCCGTTGAAATTTGAATCATCGTGCGGAGTTCCGTCGCGTGAACTCGCGAGTGGCATTTCCGTTCTTCCCGCGATCCGGGCCGGGCCCCTCCCCGGGGCCCTCTCCGCGATTGCGCTTCGCGTCCTCGGAACGTCGTGGTGCTGTCATCGTCCGACGTGGGCGAGAGGTGCCGATCGGGTCCTTTCCCGCTTCGGTCCGGGGGCGCGGCGAAGGGGGACGGCCGTCTTTCGCGGTGTCGGCGGGATTCGGCGGGGACCGCGATGGAGCGTGCACAAGGCCACCGAACTTTCACCAAAGGCGCCGAACTTTCACCTGGTCCATGGTGGACGGTTGAGCGGATCCGTGCCGACCGGCCCGCACGGAGCCGGCCCCGCGGCCGGGCACGGCGGACCGTGACCGCTTTCCCCGCTGGGCCGCGGTCCGGCCCGCGGGCTTCCTCGGCCTGCCCGGCGGCCTGATGCTCCCGGGCCGGGAAGCTCGGCGCGGCTTCCCGCCGATCGCCGCAGGGAAGTCCGTTAAGGTCGTGTCGGAGCGCCTGGGGCAGTGGTGGACCGGGAGTTCGGTGTCCTGACGGAAGAATGTGCCCCGCGCGGGCCCTCTCGGTCGGAGGCGGGGAGAGCACGCTGGTCGGAGCCGATGTCATGGGGGCGCAGTGCGACTGAGAGTGGAGTTCACGACCGAGCCCTTCGACCTGGACGAGGCGCCCGCGCACGCGGTGGTGGCCCGGGAGGTCGTGGAGGCGGCCGAACTGGACTCGGTGGACGTCGGGCCGTTCGGGAACACCGCGGAGGGCGGCGCGGACGCGGTGCTCACCGCCGTCGACGCCCTGCTGCGCCGGTCCCTGGAGGCGGGCGCCACCCGGATCTCGCTCCAGGTCAACGTGATCGCGGAGGGCGGGCGATGAGCGGCGCGGCGGACGAGCCGTTCATCGCGGCCGTCACACCACTCGTCGACGCCATGGGCGGGCAGCTGCTCCCGCCCGACGAGGCCGGTCCCGACGACGTCGTCCTCGTCTGGGAGGGGGCCGACGCCGTCGCCGTGCGCCTGCCCCAGTTCGCCGACTCCCTCGACCACATCCTCGCCGCCCTCGAACGCCGGCAGGGCAGGCCCCTCGCCGAGCTGGACCGCAGGGCCAAGCAGGAGATCGTACGGAGCCTGGAGGTGCGCGGCGCCTTCGCCGTACGGCACGGCGTGGAGACCGTGGCGAGCGCGCTCGGCGTCAGCCGGTTCACCGTCTACAACTACCTCAACCGCGAGAAGGGCTCCTGAGCCCCGACCAGGGCGTACGAACCGCCTCCGGTGCCGCGTGGCGTGATGGCCGTCCGCCAGTTTTCAACAAACTGTTGACGTGACGGTCCGTGGCGGCGTTAGCTGTCGGCACGCCCGTTCAGCACCGAGGCCGCTCGCGGCCGGGGAGGCCACCGTGACGTCCGCTGCCACGCCACCGGGCCTGGCCCGCTTCAACGCGCTGGAGGAGCCGGCGGCCCTCGCCGTCCTCCACGAGACGTGTGCCTCCACGGCGTGGGCCCGCCGCCTGCTCGCCGGCCGCCCCTACGCCACCGCCGACGACCTGTACGCCGCCTCCGACACCGCCATGGGCGGGCTGGGCGCGGCGGACCTCCGGGAGGCGATGGCCGGGCACCCGCCGATCGGCAGGCCCCGGCCCGGCGACCCGGCCTCGGCGCGGGAGCAGAGCGGCATGACCGCCGCGCCGGACCGGCTCAAGGCGGAGATGCTCGAACTGAACCTGGCCTACCAGGAGAGGTTCGGCCACGTGTTCCTCGTCTGCGCCACCGGCCGGACCGGCGAGCAGCTGCGCGACGCGCTGACCGAGCGCATGGGCAACACGCCGGAGCGGGAGCGCGAGACCGTCCGCACCGAACTGGGGAGGATCAACCGCATCCGGCTGGCCCGACTCGTCGACGAGGACTGACGCAGAGATGAGCACCGACACCACCGTCACCGCCACCACCGCCTCCGTCTCCACGCACATCCTGGACACCAGCGTCGGCCGCCCCGCCCGCGGCGTTGCCGTCCACCTCTCCGCCCGCTCGGGCCGCCAGGCCCCCTGGCAGGCGCTGGGCGGCTCCACGACCGACGCGGACGGGCGGTGCGAGGACCTCCCGGCGCCACCGGAGGGAACCACCCACGTACGGCTCGACTTCGCCGTGGAGCCGTACTTCACCGACCAGCGGGCCGAGGCGCGGCAGGACGCCCCCGCGCACCGGGACGGCGGCGCCGGGGCGTTCTTCCCGGAGGTGGCGGTCACGTTCGCCGTCGTACCGGGCGAGCACCACCACGTACCGCTGCTGCTCAACCCGTTCGGCTACTCCGTATACCGAGGGAGCTGACGAGATGACCGACACCTCCCGCCCCGCGGTCCTGGGCCAGAACCAGTACGGCAAGGCCGAGAACCGGGTCGTCAGGATCACGCGGAACGGCGCCACCCACCACATCAAGGACCTGAACGTCTCCGTCGCCCTGTCCGGCGACATGGAGGAGGTCCACTACTCCGGCTCCAACGCCAACGTCCTGCCGACCGACACCACCAAGAACACCGTGTTCGCCTTCGCCAAGGAGCACGGCATCGAGTCCGCCGAGCAGTTCGGCATCCACCTCGCCCGGCACTTCGTCACCTCCCAGGAGCCCGTCCACCGGGCCCGCATCCGCGTCGAGGAGTACGCCTGGGAGCGGATCGCCACCTCCGACGCCCACGAGGGCGAGCACTCCTTCGTCCGCAGGGGCCAGGAGACCCGGCTGGCGCAGGTCACCTACGACGGCGAGCGGTGGGAGGTCGTCTCGGGCCTGAAGGACCTGACGGTGCTGAACTCCACCGACTCCGAGTTCCGGGGCTACGTCAAGGACAGGTACACGACGCTGCAGGAGACCCGCGGCCGTGTCCTCGCCACCTCGGTCGCCGCCCGCTGGCGGTTCCACTGGACCGACGACCGGCAGCCGATGCCCGACTGGGAGACCTCCTACGAGCGGACGAAGCAGCACCTGCTCCAGGCCTTCGCCGAGACCTACTCCCTGTCCCTGCAGCAGACGATGTACCGGATGGGCGCGCGGATCATCGACCACCGCGACGAGATAGCCGAGGTCCGCCTCTCCCTCCCCAACCGCCACCACTTCCAGGTGGACCTGGAACCCTTCGGCCTCGAGAACGACGGCGAGGACGGAGCCGTCTACCTCGCCGCCGACCGCCCCTACGGTCTGATAGAGGCCACGATCCTGCGGAACGGCTGTGAGGCGCTGATACCGGCGGACCTCACCAACCTCTGAGGGCAGAAGGGACGAACCATGGCAACAGCCCAGCGCAGCACCACCGAACGCGCGGTCACCGAACGCGTCGTCATCGAGAACTGCGCGATCGCGACCGTCGACGCGCAGGACACCGAGTACGCCTGTGGGCACCTCGTCCTCGCCGGCCACCGCATCGAGTCCCTCGGCGCGGGCCGGGCGCCCGAGGGCCTGGAGAATGTCGTCCGCCGTATCGACGCCACCGGGCACCTGGCGACCCCCGGCCTGGTCAACACCCACCACCACTTCTACCAGTGGCTCACCCGGGGCCTGGCCACCGACCACAACCTGTTCGACTGGCTCGTCGCGCTCTACCCGACCTGGGCGCGCATCGACGAGCCGATGGTGGACGCGGCGGCCCGGGGGTCCCTCGCGATGATGGCCCGCGGCGGCGTCACCACCGCCGCGGACCACCACTACGTCTTCCCGCGGGGCACCGGCGACCTGTCCGGCACCCTCGTCCGCGCCGCCCGTGACCTGGGGGTGCGCTTCACCCTCGCCCGCGGCTCCATGGACCTCGGCGAGAAGGACGGCGGACTGCCCCCGGACTTCGCCGTGGAGACCCTGGAGGGCGCCCTCGCCGCGACCGAGGACACCGTCCGCCGGCACCACGACACCTCCTTCGGCGCCATGACCCAGGTCGCCGTCGCACCCTGCTCACCGTTCTCCGTCTCCACCGAACTGATGCGGCGGTCAGCCGAGTCGGCCCGCGAACTCGGCGTACGCCTGCACACCCACGGCTCGGAGACGGTGGAGGAGGAGAAGTTCTGCCACGAGCAGTTCGGCATGGGCCCGACCGACTACTTCGAGTCCACCGGCTGGCTCGGCGAGGACGTGTGGATGGCGCACTGCGTCCACATGAACGACTCCGACATCGCCGCCTTCGCCCGTACGGGCACGGGCGTCGCCCACTGCCCCTCCTCCAACGCCCGCCTCGCCGCGGGCATCGCACGCGTCCCCGACCTGCTGGCGGCCGGCGTCCCGGTCGGCCTCGGCGTGGACGGCACGGCGTCCAACGAGGCCGGGGAACTGCACACCGAACTGCGCAACGCGCTGCTCGTGGGCCGCCTCGGCCCGCACCGCGAAACGGCCCTGACGGCCCGTCAGGCGCTGCGCCTGGGCACCTACGGAGGCGCCCGAGTGCTGGGCCGTACCGCCGAGATCGGCTCGCTGGAGCCGGGCAAGCTCGCCGACCTGGTGCTGTGGCGGATGGACACCCTCGCCCACTCCTCCATCGCCGACCCGGTGGCCGCGCTGGTCCTCGGCGCGGCGGCCCCGGTCACCGCGTCGTTCGTGAACGGCCGTCAGATCGTGGAGGACGGTCGGCTCCGCACGGCCGACGAGGACGAGATCGCCCGCTCCACCCGCGCACAGGCCCGGCGACTGGCCCGGATCACCGACCGGGCCTGACCGCCTTCGGGGCGGCTACGCCAGAGCCGCCCCGACCTCGTCGCGCAGCCGGGGCAGCATGTCGTGGAACACCCCGGGGCAGAGGGTGTCGCCGTAGTCCTTGTGGCCGTAGAGCCGCGTGGCGGGGATGCCGTAGCGCGCGCAGGTGTACGCGCACAGGGTGACCAGCACCTCCCACTGCGCCCGCGGAGGTGTGGCGCCCGCGTGGTAGGAGCCCTCGTTGGCGATCCCGACGGCCTGGTCGTTCTGCCCGGAGGTGTGGGCGCCGAGGACGAAACCGCTCCCTGTGGTGAGGGCCTGGAGGCTGCCGTGCCGCCCCTCGGTGATCCAGCCGCCCCGGCTGACCAGGAAGTGGTAGCCGGTGTCGACCCAGCCGTTCTTGTCCATGTGCAGGTCCTGGACCCAGTGGGCGTGGGAGTGGGCCTGGGTGCGGGAGAAGTCGGAGGTGTTGGCGCTCACCGTGTGGTGGACGATGATCCGGCTCGGCCGGTACGACAGCCGGCTGATGCTTCCGCGCGGTGAACGGGCGCCCCAGGCACGGGTGTTGTCGATGTCCGGCTCGACGGGGTCGGCGGCCTTCGCGCGGGCGGAGCTCTGTGCCTGAGCGGTGCCCGGGAGGGCGGTGGCGGTGGCGGCGGTCAGGCCGGCCGCACCGGCGAGCAGGAGACGGCGCCGGAGCGCGTTCTCGGCGTTCACGATCGCTCCTCGGGGGAGACGGTGGGGGGAGAGACGGTGGGGGGGGGAGACGGTGGAGCCGACGGGGTAGGCCGTCGGCTCCACCGCGTGAGCGCGTGCCGGGGGAGCGGCGAGGAGGGGGTCCTGCCGGTGCCGGAGCGGGTGCCGGTTACGTGTTGTTGGCGAGGGCCAGGAGCCGGTCGCGGGATCCGTTGAACTGGTTGCGGTCCACGGTGCCGGCGACGCCGCCGACCGAGCCGGTGCTGGTGTACTGCCACACCGTCCAGGTCGGGAAACCGCTCGGGATGGTCGGGGAGGACGCCGAGGTCCAGTGCGCCACCCACAGCGGGCTCTTGCTGTACATGCCGGTCCAGTTGCCGGTGCAGGTGTTCCACCAGCCGGACGTCGTGTAGATCACCGCGTCCCGGCCGGTGCGGGACTTGTAGGTGGTGTAGAAGTCGTTGATCCAGGTGCGCATCTGCGTGGTGGACAGGCCGTAGCACATGGCCCCGTACGGGTTGTGCTCGATGTCCAGGACGCCCGGCAGGGTCAGGTTGTCGCGTGACCAGCCGCCGCCGCTGGAGGCGAAGTAGTTCGCCTGGGTCGCGCCGTTGGAGACGTTCGGGAGCGCGAAGTGGTACGCGCCGCGGATCACGCCGGCGCCGTGTGCGGCCGGGTAGTTGGTGTTGAACCGCGCGTCCTTGTAGCTGGTGCCCTCGGTCGCCTTGATCCAGGCGAACTGGATGCCGGAGCCCCGCACCGAGGTCCAGTTGATGGCGCCCTGCCAGTGCGAGACGTCGATGCCCTGGACGCCGTCGGTCGGGGCCATGACGCCCATCGACGGCGGTTCCGCCGGGGCGTCGCCGTGGACCTGGGCGCCCACGCCCATGTACGCCTGGCCCGGCTCGACCTTGACGCGGTCCTTGCCGGGCTGGGGCGCGGCGGCGGCGCCGGCCGCGGTGGTCGCCGTCAGTGCGAGAGTCGAGACGAGGACGCCGAGCGCCGTGGCCGCCCGTCTGCGGGTGCCGGTCGAACGGCTGGGGAACGAGAACATGACTGCCTCCGGTACGCATGTGGGGATGAGAGCAGGAGGTGACCTCGGCCGGTGCCACCTGGGCAGAGCCGTGCTGTTCCGTACTTTGACGTGCGCGCGTCATCAGTTAGGCATGGGGGTCTACGCGTGTAAAGCCCTCGCGGCCTCCTCTGGAGGTCTGGTCCTCTGGAGGTTCGGACGGCCTGGGGAATCGCCGTCCTGATGACGGAAACTTTCACGCCGTGAAAACGCGGTGAGGGCGAAAGCGGCCCGAGCGCGGCGGCCGGATGCTCGGGGCGAGCGGGATCCCGCCCCGTGTGTCTGCGCCGTCCTACAGCCCGAACATGCCCGGGTCCTCGGCCAGTTTCCGGAAGACGTCCTGCGGGCTCGGCACCAGTGTGCGTTCCTTGAGGTCCAGGACGCCGCCGACCGCCGTGATCTCGGCGGCGACCGTGCCGTCCGCCTTGGTGATGATCTGCTCGATGCGGAACGTCTTGCCGGTGCCCCAGGTGAAGGCGCAGCTCACGTCGACCTCGTCACCCGCGAGCAGCTCCCGCCGGTAGCGGATGGTGGTCTCCAGGGCGACCGGTCCCACCCCCTGCCCGAGGAGACCGGACTGCGTGATCCCGGCCTCCTGGAGCAGCGACCAGCGCGCGTGCTCCGCGTAGTTGAGGTACACGGCCTGGTTGAGGTGGCCCTGCACATCGGTCTCGTATCCGCGCACGGTCACCCGGACGGAAAACGGCTCGCTCACTGCTTCCCCTTCAGCCTGCTCGGTTCGTTGCCCTGACCACCGATCCTGGCACGCCCCTCACACCCGGCGCGGGGAGGCCAGCAGATACCGTGCCCGCGTCCTCGGCTCCGTGTACTCCCCGACCTGCCAGCCGGCCCGCTCGAGCGTGCCGGCGCAGGCCCGCAGCGCCGCACCGTCCGGTTCGTGCACGGCGACCGCCTCCGGCTGCGGGGTCTCCCGCACCCGGTAGCCGCCCTCGGCGTCCCCGACGGCCGGATCGTGTCCGGCGGCCTCCAGGGCGAGCGCGGCGGCCTGCACCAGATGCGCGCGCTCCCAGCCGCACGGCCGGTCGACGGCACCGTCGGGGTTGGTCATCCTGCGCAGCTCCAGCAGGCCCTGCCAGGCACCGCGCACCTCCCGGAGGCGGGCCGACCCGGTCCCGGGAACCGTGGCCTCACCACCGGTCCGCGCGGCGAACACCCCGGTGGCGGCGGGCTCGGGTGCGGGTGCGGGTGCGGGCTCCGCTTCCGTGTCCCGTGCCCGATGCCCCGCGGGGGTCAGGAAGTGGTGGTGCGGTGACCGCGGATGCCGGAAGGCGAGCCCGCGCCTCACCAGCGCGGCAAGCTGCGCCTCCGTCCCCTTCAGGCGCCCGGTCACGGGATCGGCGTCCTCGACGACCCGCCGCAGCCCCGCACTCAACGCTCTCGCCACCCCAGCCCCCCGATCCCCGTCCGGCCGACCGGCCCTTCTCGATCTCTCGAAGACTACGACCGGGCACTGACACCCCCGGCGTCCGGAGCGTCGGCGCGATGCGTGCCGCTCCACGAGCAGGCCGTAGAATTCCGCTGTGGAGAACTCAGATCGTACGTCGCAGCCCGGAGCGGAACCACGGAGCGCGGGCGGCAAACCCGCGCAGGGCCTGGAATCCGTGGAGAACGCCCTCTCCCTGCTGCTCCTGCTCCGCGCCCAGGGGCGCGTGCGGCTGAGCGAGGCCGCCGACGAGCTGGGCGTGGCCCGCTCCACGGCCCACCGTCTGCTCTCCACCCTGCGCGGACGCGGCTTCGCGGTGCAGGGTGCCGACAAGGTGTACCGGCCCGGCCCCACCCTCTACCGCCTGGGGATGTCCCAGCGCTCCGAGTACGACCTGGTGGAGACCGCCAGGCCGCACCTGCTGTGGCTCAACAGCCGGCTCGGCGAGACGGTGCACCTGGCGGTCCGGGCCGGGGCCGAGGCGCGCATCCTGCACAGCATCGAGGGAACGCACGCACTGCGCGTCGGCAGCCGCGCGGGCGTGAGTCTGCCCGCGCACCTCTCCGCCGGCGGCAAGGCGCTCCTCGCCGACCTGGGCGTCTCCGAGCTCGCCGACATCTACGGCACCCGCCACGCGGCGCAGGCGGACACCGACCCCGAGACACTGCACCGCACCCTCGCGACCGTCCGCAGGCGGGGCTACGCCGTCAATATCGGGGGTACCGAGCGCGGCATCTCCGCGGTGGGCGCCGCCGTGCGGGAGCCGGGCGGCCGCGCCGTGGCGGCGATGATCGTCTCGGCCCCTTCGCTGCGCTTCACCCGCGCCCGCCTCGGCGATGCGGCCGCTGTGCTCGGGGAGGCGGTGCGCCGCATGGAGGCGGCACTCTGAGCCGGTGGCCGGTGGCCGGTGGCCGGTGCCCGGTGGCCGCACACGGCCGATGCGGGGGAGCGCATGGTACGACGGCAGGCCCGTAGCGCAAAGAAATGCTCCCCCCTGTACCGCAGAGCGGAACTGCTGGACATTTTCATTGCTCTCTGCGCAACAGAGCTGCTTCCATGCTGGTCACCGATGGGTCATCTGCTTGTCGCCGGGAAGACGCCGGGGTCTGCGGAGCCGCCCACCGTGTCGGTGCTCCGCCTCGCGGCCCGCCCGGCTCCCTGCCCCCCCACCTCTCCGCGACAGGACGTGGCCGCATGACCACTGATGTTCAAGCCCCCGCTCCCGCCCGCGCTTCCGCCCGGCCCTCCGCTCCGGACCCGACGGACCGGCGCACCCGCGCCCTGACCCGTGCGGTCGTCGCCCTGTGTGCGGCGGCGATCACGGTCGAGGGGTTCGACCTCATCGTCTACGGCGTGGCGATGCCGTCGATGCTCGCCGACGCGAATCTGGGTCTCAGCAAGTCCCTCGCCGGAACTCTCGGCAGCCTCGTCTATCTGGGCATGCTCATCGGCGCCGTCGTCTGCGGGCCGCTCGCCGACCGTCTCGGCAGGCGTCGGCTCGTGCTGGCGTCGGGAGTGATCTTCACCCTGTTCACCGTCGGCTGTGCCATGGCCGCCACGCCCTGGCAGTTCGGTCTCTTCCGGCTGCTCGCCGGTATCGGCATGGGCGGTGTGATGCCGTCCTGCGTGGCCCTCGCGAAGGAGTACGCGCCGCGCGGCCGCTCCGCGCTGGTGGCGACCATCGTCCTCGCGGGCGTTCCGGTCGGCGGCGTGCTCGCCGCGCTCACCGCCGCCGCGTGGGGCGAGTCCCTCGGCTGGCGCGGTCTGTTCGGTGTCGGTGCGGCGCTGTCGACGCTGGTGTTCGTCGGCGTGTACGCCCTGCTGCCGGACTCGCGGCCCGGAGCGGCCGACGCCCCCGCCCCCCGGGCCACGTCCTCGACGGCGTCCGCCGACGGCCTTGAGCCCGGCGCTCCGACGGCCGAGGCGAAGCCCCTCTCCCCGGCCCGCTCCGTGCTGTCGGACGGCCGCGCCCGCACCACCGTGCTGTTCGTCGTCGCCAACTTCGCGGTGCTCCTGGCCTGGTACGGCCTGAACACCTGGCTGACCCAGCTGATGCGCGAGATGGACTACCCGCTCGGCTCGGCGCTGCAGTTCACGCTCGTGCTCAATCTGGGTGCCGTGATCGGCTCGTTCGCCATCGCCGCCGTCGCCGACCGGATCGGCCCGCGCTTCGTCACCATCGGCAGCGCGGCGCTCTCCTCGGTCGCCGTCGTCGGCCTGTCGCTGGGCGGCAACACCGCCGTCGTCCTCTGCCTGACCGCGCTCGCCGGTGTCGGTGCCCATTCGTCCCTGACCGTGCTCAACGACTGGGTGGCGTCCAGCTACCCGGCCTCGATCCGGGCCACGGCACTCGGCTACGTCTCGGGCTTCGGGCGCGCCGGCGCGATCGTGGCCCCCCTGCTCGGCGGCTGGATCCTGACGGCCTCTCTCGGCCCGACCACGGTCTTCTACGTCTTCGCCGCAGCCGCCGCCCTGAGCGCCGCGGCCCTCCTCGCCATCCCCCACCGCCGGGCCTGACGCCCCCGCCGCCGAGCGCGACGCCCCGTCTCCAGCAGGAGGCGGGGCGTCCTCGTCAGGGGGGAGGGGTCTCACCGCCACCGACCCGGCCGGACCGTACGGGAAGGCCGCCGATGCGACCGATCGCCGCCCCCAGGTCCTCCGCGTGGGGGCGTGAGGATGCGGAGGTGGTCGGGTCATCGGCGTCCGGAGGCGTACGGCAGGAAGGCGGCCCACTGCTGGGGGGGGGCGAAGGTCTGGCGGTGACGAGTCGGTCCACCTCGTCCTCGGAGAAGGCCGGCCGCCGGGACCCGAACACTGCCCGCAGGTACTCCTCGGTCTGCAACAGCCCATTCACCACGGAGTTGTCGTAGGCGCAGATCTCCACGGCCTCCGCCTCCAGCTCGGCCAAGTCCCGTACTTTCTTCGGGAACCGGGCCTTCTCCACATCATTCTTCAGCCCCGAGATCAGGTCGCCCGCGTCCAGCACCCGGTCCGCCGCATCGAGGAAGGACTCCGTCGGCGCCCGTCGTCCGCGCTCGACGGACGACACCTGCTCCTCGCTGTACCTGATGGCCGTCCCGAGACCGGCCTGGGTCATGCCCTCCCGCTCCCGGCACATCTTGATGACCCGCCCGACGGTCCGCAGAACGGCCGCCGACTCCTCGTCCGCGCCGTACGGTTCCACGCTCATGCCCCACACCTCCATGGGTCGCCCGTGCTCAACTCGCCGCCGGTGCGGGGCGTCACGCCTCAGGGCCCGGACAGAGCCGGACAGTGGGCGGACGGTGGCGTCGTGCACCCGACGGTGTGGTGTGAGGTCGCCTCACACCTCTTTCCGAGGGCGCCACTCTGGCTCCGACTCCGCGCGCACCGACTAGGTGCGCACCGCCTCTGTTCTCGTCATTTGTGCCCCTTGCTCCACTCGCGCCGCAGCAGCCCGTACACCAGTTCGTCGACGCGCCGCCCGTCGCGGTGGATGCTCTCGCGCATCACGCCCTCCCGAACGAAACCGGCACCTTCGAGCAGGCGCACGGAACGCGGGTTGTCGGCGAAGACCTCCGCGGTGATCCGCTCGAGTCCGAGCACATCGAAGGCATGACCGACCGCCTGTACCACCGCCTGATATCCGTAGCCGAGCCCCCACAGTTCCTTCTCGCCGATGACGATGCCCAGTCGGCACCGCTGATGCGCCTGCTCGATGAGCGCCAGGTGGAGGAATCCGATGGGCTCCGCGCGGCCGGCGAGGCCGATCGCGAGATGGACGATGTCCTCACTCGGCCGCATCCACCGCTCCAGCGTCGCGGCGACCTGTTCGCGGCTGTAAGTGCGTATCTCGTGGTCGCTCAGACGCTGGATCTCGAGGTCGTTCTTCCAGCGCAGCAGCGGTTCGAGACTTGCCGGGGTGTGGGGTCTCAACTCGACGACGGCGTCGCTCACCGGGGACGTCGGGCTGTCGTTCATCGGGTCTTTCGCTCCTTGACGAGTTCATGGGCACAGTGCATCGCGCTCTCGGCGGTCGTACGGTGTGCGGGGGCGGGCAGGACCTCCGGCACATCAGCGCTGACGACGGCGCAGTTGCCCGCGAGCCAGGTCAGCACGTCCCCGGCCTGCTGGGAGAGGCCCCGAAGGGCTCCCGGCTGCCGGTGTCGGGCACGTGCACCGGGTCGAGTACGTCGATGTCCAGGCTGACGTGCACCTTTCTGCCCCGCAGCGCCGACAGGCCGGCCGGATCGACCCACCCACGCGTAGGAGGTGGAGCGGGCGGTCTTCATCCCCCTGCACAGCAGCGTGACCGGGTGGTTCACCTTCTCCGCCTGGATGAACCGGCATGTCTTGCTCACCGGTCGCTCTCCTTCGCGAAGAAGGCCGTCGCTTTTTTCAGGATCTCGATCGTCTTCGCCTGCTCGGCGGTCAGCTTACGCAGCCGCTTCAGCTCATCGTCCCGGTCGCCGGCGCTCTGCCCGGTCCGCCCTGCGACGGGCCGGATCCGGCGCCCTGAGCGGCATGGTCCTTCTTCACCCAGCCCGGCAGGGACTCCGAGCCGACCCCGAGCTCCCGGGCGACCTCGGTCACCGTCCGGCCCGACGACCGCACGAGTTCGATGGCATCCCGCTGGGTACTCGTCCGAGTACCGCTTCGTGCATGTGCTTCCCACCCGGCACTGCTTCCTCTGGGCTCTCACGTCCCGGTCTCCAACTGTCCGACATCAAGGGGAAGCTTCAACGGCGAGGCTGACCCATGAACTCGGGTTGCTGGTAGGGAGTCCACCAGCTGAGCAGGCCCCAGACGCCGAGCGCGAGCGCACCTGCCGCGATCACGGCCGCGAGCCAGGGGCGGCGCAGTGCGCGCAGGGTGAGCAGCCAGGCGGTGAGCGGGACGAGCGCGCCGCCGACGGCGATGAGCGGGAGGTCGACGTAGAGGACGCTCAGGTCCCGGTGCATGCCTGCGAACCCGCCGTCGACGCTGACCCGCGCCTTCGGGGCCCAGGCGAGTACGGCCGTGATGGCGCCCGCGGCCGCCAGGAGCATGCCGGCGCAGCCCGTTCTGTGTTCCCTCATACCTTGATCGGACGTGATCTTCCCGCCGGCGGTTCCTCCGGTCCCTACTGCCGGTATCCGCTCAGGAACCGGCCGATGCGGCCGATCGCCGCCTCCAGGTCCTCCGCGTGGGGGAGGGTGAGGATGCGGAAGTGGTCGGGGGAGGGCCAGTTGAAGCCGGTGCCCTGGACGACCTGGATCTTCTCCCGGAGCAGCAGGTCCAGGACGAACCTCTCGTCGTCGTGGATCTTGTGGACCTTGGGGTCCAGGCGGGGGAACGCGTACAGGGCGCCCTTCGGTTTCACGCAGCTCACGCCGGGGATCTCGTTCAACTTCTCCCAGGCCACGTCCCGCTGTTCGTGCAGCCGCCCGCCGGGCGCGGTCAGTTCGCGGATGGACTGGCGGCCGCCGAGCGCGGCCTGGATGGCGTACTGGGCGGGCGCGTTGGCGCACAGGCGCATGGAGGCCAGCATGGTCAAGCCCTCGAGGTAGTCCTTCGCGTGCTGCTTGGGTCCGGTCACCACCAGCCAGCCGGAGCGGAAGCCCGCCACGCGGTAGGTCTTCGACAGTCCGCAGAAGGTGAGCACCACCAGGTCGGGGGCGAGCGCGGCGGCCGAGTGGTGCACGGCGTCGTCGTAGAGGATCTGGTCGTAGATCTCGTCGGCGAGGACCATCAGGCCGTGCCGGCGGGCCAGGTCGAGGATGCCCTCGACGACCTCCTTCGGGTAGACCGCGCCGGTGGGGTTGTTGGGGTTGATGATGACCACGGCCTTCGTACGGTCCGTGATCTTCGAGGCCATATCATCCAGGTCCGGGTACCAGTCGGCCTGCTCGTCGCACAGGTAGTGCACGGCCTTGCCGCCCGAGAGGGTGGTCACCGCCGTCCAGAGGGGGAAGTCGGGCGCGGGGATCAGGACTTCGTCGCCGTCCTCCAGGAGCGCCTGGACGGCCATCGAGATCAGCTCGGAGACGCCGTTGCCGAGGAAGACGTCGTCGACGTCGACCTCCAGGCCCAGGGTCTGGTAGCGCTGGGCCACCGCGCGGCGGGCGGAGAGGACGCCCCGCGAGTCGGTGTAGCCGTGCGCCTGCGGCAGCATCCTGATCATGTCCTGGACGATCTCCTCCGGCGCCTCGAAGCCGAACAGGGCCGGGTTGCCGGTGTTCAGGCGCAGCACGCTGTGCCCCGCCTCCTCCAGCGCGTTCGCGTGCTCGATGACCGGGCCGCGGATTTCGTAACAGACCTCGCTGAGCTTGCTCGACTGCCGGAACTCCATGCGCCGCTTCCCCTCAAGTGTCCGGTGCTGATTGCTTGGTTTTACCAAGTGAGAGCTTGGAAAGTCCAACAACTTGTCTACACTGCGTCGCATGTCACCTCGCCGAAGCTACGACCAGTACTGTTCCGCCGCCCGTGCGCTCGACGCCGTCGGTGACCGCTGGACCCTGCTGATCGTCCGGGAACTGCTCGCCGGCCCGAGGCGCTACACCGACCTGCACGCGGACCTGCCCGGCGTCAGCACGGACGTGCTGGCCTCGCGGCTGAAGGACATGGAGCGCGACGGGCTGACCAGCCGCCGGCGGCTGCCCCCGCCCGGCGCGGCCTTCGTGTACGAACTCACCGATCGGGGGCGTGAGTTGACGCCGGTGCTCCAGGCGCTCGGCGCATGGGGGCAGGGCGCGCTGGGGGAGCGGCGGCCCACCGACGCGGTCCGGGCGCACTGGTTCGCGCTGCCGCTGCTGCGGGTCCTGGAGAGCGAGGGTCCGGGCCTGGGCCTGGGCCCGGGCGAGGGGACGGGCGGGGGACTGGTCGAAGTCCGGCTGGACGAGGGGCGGTTCCACCTGCACGTCGGAGCCGGGGGCGGGGCCGTCTACGGCGACGGGCCCGCCCCCGGGGAGCCCGACGCCACACTGGCCCTCGACGCCGACACCTGTACGGCGATCAGCCGCGGCGAGGCGGCCGTGGCCGACGCGGTGCGGGACGGGCGGATCGAGGTGGGCGGCGACGGCCCGCTCGCCAAGGCGCTCCGCGAGGCGTGACGGAAGGGCGACGGCACCGGCAACGCAAGGAGGCCCGCACGAGGCGGGCCTCCCGGGCAGGCGTCACGCGCTGCCGATGGTCACCCGGTCTTTTGCGAGGAGGCCCCGGCGTTCACGTCGGGGTGGGGGCACCTCCCGCTTGCGGGGGAGAATCGCGTCCCGTGTCCGGCGACGCGGAGCGTCGCCGGACACGCCCCGGTTGGGAGCGGAGTGCTCTGGAGGCCGCCCGGCGGAGCCGAGAGAGGCGCGAACGTGCGTGCCCCTGTTCGCTGGTAGGGGTGGTAGGGGTGGAAGAGGTGTGCGGGTGTGCGGGACCCGTACGTACGGTCAGTTGGCCGGGTACCGGCTGTCCGGAACAGAGGTGAGGGGGGGGAGTGATGGGGGAGACCGCTGGGCGTGCCCGGTATACGTATCGGTTGCGGGTGTCGGCCACTGCCCAGGAGGGGCTGGAGGCGGAGTGGGGACGGTGCCGGTGGCTGTGGAACGAATGCGTCGCCAAGTCGCGTCAGGTGCACGCGCACCATCAGGCGCACCCCGGAGACAGGCTGACCTGCGGTCCGGCGCGGCTCGATCGGATGCTCACCGATGTCCGCGCCAAGGCGCTGTGGCTCCGTGAGGGTGCGAGTGTTCCCCAGCAGCAGACGATCCGTGACTTCGCCGCCTCCCGTAGCAAAGCGTTGAAGGACATCAAGAACCGGCTGCCGCAGAAGCGGCGGGCCGGGATGCCCCGGCACAAGAAGCGGCGCGGGAGTGATCCGTCGCTGAACTACACGCGGCGCGGTTTCCGGCTCAAGAACGGGCGACTGCACCTGGCGGGCGGGATCGTCCTGACCGTGGTCTGGTCGCGTCCTCTGCCGGCCGAACCGTCGAGCGTGCGGGTCTACCGCGACCATGCCGGGCACTGGTATGCCTCGTTCGTCGCCCCCGCCCGGGTCGAGGCGCTGCCGCAGACCGGCGCGGTGATCGGTGTCGACTGGGGAGTGAGGGAGACCGCCACCACCACCTCCGACGCCCACGACTTCCCTCACCCCCGCCACGGCCGGAAGGCGCAGCAGAAGCTGTCCCGCTACGACCGGATGATGGCCCGCCGCAAACCGGCGAAGGGGCAGCCTGCGTCGAAGGGGTACCGGGAGGCGAAGAAGTGGCGGGCGAAGACCTACGCCAAGATCGCCCGACAGCGGCAGGACACCGCCCGCAAGTGGGCCAAGAAGGTCGTGCGTGACCACGATGTGATCGTGGTGGAGGACTTCCGGCCGAAGTTCCTCACCAGGACCACGATGGCGCGCAAGGCGGCCGATGCCGCAATCGGTGCCACCAAACAGGCCCTGATCGACATGGGCCGCAAACACGCCCGGGATGTACGGCTCGTACATCCTGCGCACACCACCATGGACTGCGCCAGGTGCGGAGCGAGAGCCAAGCACGCCCTGCCGCTGTCGGAACGCACCTACACCTGCACCGCGTGCGGAACTGTGTCTCCCAGGGACAAGAACTCCGCCCGCGTGATGCTCCTCCGGGCAGGTCTGGACCCGGCTGGTGTCGAGGGCACAAGACCTCCCGGAGCGCCGCTCCGGGAGGCCGTCTGAGCCAGGAATCCCCTCCCCCTTCAGGGAGGGGAGCAGTCAAGCGCCCGGCGGTACCCGGGACGGCCGTCCCGACCCACGGGTCAGCCGATAGCCGGCGACACCCGCCAGCGAGGCCAGCGCACCGCCCACCGCGGTCCACACCCAGCGGTCGGACCACCAGCCGGAGGTCCAGCCGTCCTCGGGCTCGAGAGCGGCGAGTACGGCCGAGGGCGACTTCTCCTCGTTGCCCTCGCCGTCCGCCTCCGCCCGCAGCGCGATGCCCGGCACCAGCGGCTCGGCGAGTGAACCGTCCACCGCCGCGGCGCCGCCCATGTCCTTGGAATCGGCCCGGACCTCGACGTCCACCGACTGGCCCAGGTCGGACGCCGAGAGGTTCACCGCGGTGAGCCGGACGTAATACGTGCCCGGCAGCGGGTCGTCGGCCCACGGCTCCGACCAGGCGCGGACCGTGCGCAGCACACAGGCGAGCTCCACGGAGGACGCGTCCGCCGGTGCCGTGCGGGTCTGGGCACCGTACTGGCAGGCCTGACGGCGGCGCAGACCGTCGTACACGTCGACCCGCCAGGTCTCGGCGGCGTGCGTCTCGGGCAGCTTCACCGCCGCCCGCACGGTGGGGCGTTGCCCCGCGTCCGCCGGGAACGACCAGTACAGGTAGTCGCCGACGGAGGCACGTGCCGTGGCGGTCTGCCCCTGCTCGAACTCCGTCGCGGTACGGAACGAGGTGCCCGCACGGGTCGGCCCGGCCGCGTCCTCGGACGCACCGGGGGAGGGGGTGGAGTCGGCCGCCGCGGGGGCCACGGCGGCCGCGGCCAGACCGAACGTGAGCAGGGCGGCGCCCAACAAGCGGGTGATACGCATCAGTGGGTCCTCCAGACCGCGAGCCGCCAGCGGGACAGCCAGCCCCAGACGAGACCGGCGAGGAAGCCGGTGAGGACCAGCGCGCCGAGCAGCCACCAGCCCCGGCCCAGGCCGAAGGAGGCCACGTCGCTCGACTCGCCCGGACCCTCGACGACGTCGATGGTCAGTTCCAGCGGCAGACCGGGCGTGGTCTTCACACCGGAGCCCGGCGAGAACGAGTTGGTCACCGCCAGGCACACCGTCTCGGTGGCCGGCTTGCCGCCGTCGTCACCGTTGTCGTCGTCGGCGTCCGATGCGGGCTTCGGGTAGCGCAGGCCGGTGGACAGGACGTCCGTACGGCCGTTGCCCGTGGCCTCGCCGCGGACGATCTCCCGGTCGTGCACCGTGACGGCCCGCAGCAGCACGCCGTAGTCCGGGTTCACCGCCCGGTCGGCCGCCACACTCACCGACGCGCGCAGTTCCTGGCCGGCCGGTACGTCCACGCGGTACCAGCGCTGCTGCCCGAACTCCTCGCGGTCCGTGTAGAGACCGGACTTCAGCGTCGGCGCCTTGGCGCAGGACGCGGCACCCTCGGTCGCGACCGGCGTCACCACCGGCTCGGCCGCACGGTCCACCAGCTCGTTGACCCGGTCGGCGAGTTCGTCCTGGTGCTGGACCGAGGTGTAGGTGCCGCCGGTCGCCTCGGCGATGCAGCTGAGCTGCCGGCTCAGCTTGGCGTTCGGCACCAGGCCCAGGGTGTCGATGGTCAGGCCGATGCCCTTGGCCGCGATCTCCCGGGCCACCTCGCACGGGTCGAGCGGGGCACAGGTGTCCTCACCGTCGCTGATCAGCACGATGCGCTTGGAGCCGTTGCCGTCCTTGAAGTCGTCCGCCGCCTGCAACAGGGCGGGGCCGATCGGGGTCCAGCCGGTCGGGGTGAGCGTGGCCACCGCCGTCTTGGCCTCCGTACGGTCCAGCGGACCGACCGGGTAGAGCTGTGCGGTGTCCTTGCAGCCCTCCTTGCGGTCGTCGCCGGGGTAGTCGGCGCCGAGGGTCCGGATCCCCAGCTCGACCCCCTCCGGCGTCGCGTCCAGCACCTCGTTGAACGCCTGCTTCGCCGCCGCCATCCGGGACTGGCCGTCGATGTCCTTGGTCCGCATCGAACCGCTCACATCGAGGACGAGGTCGACCTGGGGCGCGTCCTGGCCCGTGGGTTCGCCGGCGGCCGCCGCGGTCGGGAAGGTGAGCCCGGCCGTCAGAGCGGCGAGCAGGACACCGACGCCCGCTGCCGGCCATTTTCTTCTGATCATCGAGGGATCCTATTGATCGGAGGCGGCCCGTCCCGAAGCGGGGCCCGCAAGGCCCCTATACCTGGAGGGGATTGGGAAGTTCGGCCCATTCGTCCCCGGCTGCGCGGGGGGACAGCCGCATCAGCGTCAGGGCCTTGGCGGGCAGCGGTTCGCCGAGCAGGGCGGCAAGGTCCGGGGTGCGCGGCAGATCCCGTACGGCCGTCTCCAGCGCGGCCCGGAGCGCCGGGCCCGAACCCGTCGTACCGGCCAGCGCACCCGCGACCAGCGAACCGAACAGCTTGCGCCGCAGGGCGCGTTCGTCGTCCGTGACCATACGGGCGGGCAACTCGGGCACCGGGACGCCGTGTCGCGCCAGCCGCTCGGGGCTGACCCGCAGATCGGCCAGATCGCGGTAGACCAGCCGCACCGGCTCCCCGTCCGGCTCCAGCACCACCAGGAGGTTCTGACCGTGCGCCTCCAGCGCCACGCCCAGATCGAGCAGCCGCAGCCCGACCGTGAGGGCGAGCCGCGCGAACCGGGCCCTCCAGGCGGGGGAGCGGGACACCCCGGTGGCCGCCAGCGCCGCCACCGGGACCACCCGCTCCCCGGCCGACACGTACTCCTGCGGCGACTCGCGCACCACGGCCGCCAGATCGGGGGAGCCGGCCGCCGCGGCACCCAGGGTGCGGGTGATGTGCAGCAGCCCGCCGGTCCGCGCGGCCACCGACTCCCCGAAGGCGGACAGCACCGCGGACGCGGCGACCGAACCGAGCGAGATGTCCCGCACCGAGGACGTCAGCCGCGTACTCAACGCCGTCTTGACGTGCGGGCCTTCGGGCAGGGCGAGGGTGCGCAGCGCCATCAGCGGATGCGCGGCGACCCGCCGGGCGGGGCCTTCCCGCTCCTCTTTTCCGGGTTTTCCGGGTTCTCCGGGCTCTCCCCGCTTGAGCACATGCGCCGCTTGCCAGGGATGCACGGGGATCACCACCCGCCCCCCGTCCCGCAGCCACTCCGGCCAGACCCCCGTCACCAGACAGCCGTCGGCCGGTACCGGTACCAGCCCCAACTCCACGACCGGCCGGTGCTCGGGCCCGTACGCCAACTGCTCGGCGACCGAGAAACCGGGCCGGGAACGGCAGTTGGGATGGAACGGATGCCCGTCGACCACCCGCTGCTCCCACTCCCAGTCCCACCGGGGCCACCCGTCCGGGCCACCCGCCGGCTCGCCCGCCCGGGACAGCGCCAACGAGGCGGCACTGTGAGCGAGTTCGACGGCGAAGGCCGCCGAGCGCGGTACGGCGAGCCGCGTCATCAACAGCGCCGGATCCTCGTACGCCACCTCGTCCAGGTGGACGACGGTGACGTACGCGGCGGTCGCATACGGATCCGGTCGCGGGCCGTGCAGCCGCCGTCCGTCCGCCAGCCGCAGGGTGAGCCCGTCCCGGTGCGGCTCCCGGCCGGTGATCCACGGCAGCGGATCGTGCGCGAGGCCGCGCCACAGCCGGGTCAGCACGGCAGCGCGGGCCCCTGGCAGCGCGGCCGCGTACCGGGGCAGCAGAGCAGGCCGTACGGCGGCCAGCCCGTCGGCGATCTCGGCCTCGGCGGTGGGGGGACGGTGCACGGGCGGGCTCCTCGGGTACGCACAGCGTTGCGGGACGAACAGGCGGTCCGCGACGGACATACTGATCGTCCCCGTCCGGACAGACCGTTGGGAAACAGTGGAACGCGTGGACCTCATGCCCCCGCCCGCAGACGACGACGCGGCGACCGGCGCCCACCACGCCGCCGGGCTCGCCGCCCGCGCCGACGCGTACGCGGCCGTACCGCTGCTGAACTGCCTGCTGCGCGAGGTGGCACACCCCGTGCCGGACGCGGACGCAGACCCGGACGTCCGGACGTACCGCCTGCCCGGCGTCGACCGCCTGCTGCGGGTCCGCGGCACCCGCCGCCCCGCCGCACCCGAGGTCCGCGTGGACGACGCCTGGCACCGCGTGGACCACACCGACCTGGTGAAACTCGTCGCGGAGGAGCTGCGCCGGCACACCGGCCTGCCCAACCACGAGCTGCCCGCCGAGATGACCGACAGCAGGGACGCGGTGGCCGCGCTGCTCGCGGCACGGACCCGGACGGCTCCGCCCGTCGACCCCTACCTCCGCTCCGAACAGTCCCTGCTCACCGGCCACACCCACCACCCCGCCCCCAAGGCGCGCGGCGGCGGCCCCACGGCGAACTGGCTGCCGTACGCGCCGGAGGCGTACGCCCGCTTCCCGCTGACGCTGCTCGGACTGCGCGAGGACACGGTCGTCGAGGAGGGCGACACCTCGGCCCTCGACCGGCTCGGCACCGCCCCGCCCGGTTACCGCCTGCTGCCCGCCCACCCCTGGCAGCTGGAGCTGACGGCCCGGGCCCTCGCCCCTGCCTTCGCCGACGGCCGTCTGCTCCGACTGGGCACGACCCCGTTCCCGACCTGGCCCACGGCCGCGATCCGCACCGTGTACGCACCCGCACGCGACCTGTTCCTGAAGTTCAGCCTCGACGTCCGCATCACCAACGACATCCGCCGCCTGTGGCGCCACGACCTGCTGAAGCTCCGCAGGACCGACACGGCGGTACGCGAGGCGTTCGCCGCCTTCGACAGCCCGGCGGCCTGGCTCAGCGACCGCGGTCACCGCACCGCGGACTTCGCCTTCGAGGAACTGGCCGTGGTCGTCCGCGACGGCCTGCGCGACCACCTGCTCCCCGGCGCGACCCCCCACCTCGCGGCCGCCCTGGCCGAGGAGTACGACGGCAACCCGCTCACCGCCACCGCGACCCCCGCCACCTGGTGGGAGGCCTACCTGGCCCAGGCCGTCCCCCCGGCCCTGACCGCCTTCGCCCGGCACGGAGTCGTCCTGGAGGCACACCTGCAGAACACCCTGATCGCCGTCGACACCGACGGCACGCCCGTACAGGCCCTGTACCGGGACGCCGAGGGTGTGAAACTCCTGCCGGAGGTGCCCAGGGCGGCGGGCTGGGAACGCCTGGTGTACTGCCTGATCGTCAACCACCTGACCGAGATCGCCGCAGCCCTCACCGAGCACCATCCCGGCCTCGACCCCTGGCCCGCCGTACGCCGCGAACTGGCCCGCCACCCCCTCCCCGAGACCCCCGCCCTCCTCACCGCCCCCACCCTCCCCGCCAAAACCAACCTCCTCCTCCGCTGGACCGACGCCGACGGCGCCGCCGCCCGCTACCGCCCGATCCCCAACCCACTGGCGGACGTGCAGCCATGACCGCCCCCCGCCCCGCAGCACGGTCGTGCCCCTTTACGTGGTGCAGGTGATCAGCAGCCTTTTCGAAGGGAGAAGGAGTGTGTTCTGCGGGTGGTCTGAGGGCGTCTGTCGAGCGAGCACGGCGGAAGCGTGGATGACGGTTACGGGTGTGGTGGGCGGCGCCATAGTGATCGGCCGCATGGGGGGTGTGAGCGAGGGGGCTCCCGTGCTGGGGGCCTGGGGGTGAGCCACACATGGACCGGGCGGTAGGTGGTGGTGGCGGCCATGTCGGTGGGCTTCGGTGCGTCCTTAGGGTCGTCACGTCGATGGATGCCGGGGCACACGAAGGCCACACCCTGTGCGTGTTCCGGCTGTTCGGGGCGGTACGCGCCCCTTGATGGAGAGGG